>JAEYUG010000028.1 GCA_023432805.1 Bacteroidota bacterium
TTCGGAGTTGTGTATAAGAGACTGGTGATGACGCGCTCGCCGTCGGCCACGCCCGGGAGTTCACGCGCAAGCGTGGAGGTGGCCGCATCGTATGCGGCTCCGAAGGTCGCGATCGGAACTCCGTCGAGAAGTATCTGCGAACGCCCGGTGTCGATCGCGCTGCCGACTGCTGGGAAGATGCGCGCGAGGAGCCGGATGGTGTCGCTCGCGACAATGCCACCGCTCTTCGGCAGCACGGGGAAGATGGTCGGGCGGCGTACGTGGATGACGCTGTTGCCGAAGGACCCGTTGGTTCGGGGATTCAGGGGATCTGCGAGCCAGCCACCCGAACTGCCGTTCTCGTTGAGCTTGTACTCGTATGCAGGTCCCGGTGCGGACCCGCCGCCCACGCGCAGGCGCATGGTCTTCGTCCAGCTTCCGTCGGGTTGCCTGATCATCGTCCATCGCGCGTTTGGTGTGATGCTTCCGGCACTGTTGTTCGCCCAGTTGTTGAATTCGCCCGGGAGATGCACCACCGATGGAAGGTTGTCCGACGTGTAGTGGAACGTGATGTCCACGCTGTCGGACTGTGCCGCCAGAAGCATGGGAAGCAGCAGGATGGTGAGGAGGGGGGTGATGCGCATGCAGACCTCGACTGGGATGAAAGCGGAATATAGCGTGCAGGGCGCATGGAAGCGCGTGGAAATTGCGCCCCGCAAGGGTGGCACAGCCGTCGGAAACGCAACGCGCCGGGTTTCCCCGGCGCGCTGATGTGAACGATGAAACGTGGTTACTTGACCAGCGTCATCTTGCGGACAACCTTCACGTCACCCACCGTCAACTGATACAGGTAGATGCCGCTCTCGAAGCCGGAGGCATCGAACACAACGCGATAGCGTCCTGTCGTAGCCGGACCGCTCACGAGCGTCTTCAGCTCCTGGCCGAGGACGTTGAACACCTTCAGTGTCACCCACCCGGCCGTCGCGACATCATACTCGATGGTCGTACTGGGGTTGAAGGGATTCGGGTAGTTCTGGTCGAGGCGATACACGACCGGAGCCGCGTCGATGCGCTCGACGCTCGTCGGGGTCGAGGTGTTGAAGTCCCACGCGTTGTAATATCTCGGATTGATCGAGCCGAACTGCGAATGGATCGTCACCTCGCTCTGCGAGTCATCGATGTTCTCGATGTGGTTGTTGCCGAATCCACCCCGGCCGCCTTCGTTGTCACCGCCCTTGATACCGAACTTGAATTCCTGGCCCACGAACTTCTTCGAGCCGGTGGAATCGGGAGCATAGAGGAACTGCACGGTGTAGATGTGATCGCCGGCCACAGCGTCGCCGTTGGTGCCGTCGTCGTACATCAGCTTGGGTGTGTCTTCACGCAGGGTCAGTCCCCAGGTGGTCCAGGCACCGGTGGCGGGACCATTCATCCACAATCCACTCGGATACACGGTTGCGGGATCCCAGATGTGATCGGTACCCTGAATGTCGAACAGGGTGTCGCCGCGCATGGTCTGGTAGTAGGCGGGACGCAGATCGCAGGTCCACGTCACGCGCACAGGCCGTGCGAGCACGGATGTGTTGCGGAAAACGGGCATGCGGTTGCCGTCGGTCTTGCTGTCGACGACATCGTTCACGGCTGCCGTGGCGGCAGTGAACATGACCATGCGACGTTCTGCAAGGGTGTTGTCAGACCCGGCGTATTCGTAGTTGTAGAAGGTCTCACGAATGTCCTGAGCGTCCTTTGTCACGTAGTACTGGTAGTACACCGCGCTGTTGAGCTTGGTGACGAGCTTCTGCGAACCGGTGTAGATGTTTGTGAAGCCCTGCTTGGTGAGAATGGTGCGCACGGGACTGACGCTGTTCTCGTCGCGCGCGGTGCCGGCCCAGCCGGTCTGCACGGTGATCGTGTCGCCAGTCTTGAAGCCACGACTCTGAATCGCCTTCGTCAGGTCGACCTGGAAGGTGACCGTGACGGTGTCACTGCCCGAGAAGGGCTGCGGCGCCTTGCGGTCGAACCAGTCCCAATGGATCGTCGTGTCCTGCATGCTGTAAGGTGCGTGGGTCAGACGGTTGGGATCGCTCTCCCAGGTGAGGGGACCGTCGGTCGGGGTGGCGTTGATGTCGGTGATGACGAACTTCATTGCCAGTTCCTGTCCGGCCGGGAATTCCGCCTTCGGGATTTCGAGGATGCCCGAGTAGAAGTTGTCGGCGTTGTAATTGCGGCTGCCGCCGTTGCCGTGCGGCTGCTCCTTCGTCAGGAAGAAGGTGTTGCCCCAGTCGAGGTTGCCGGTCATCCCCCAGTTCGTGGTGTTCGATCCGCGCACGCCGACCTTCTGCGCTGCTGCATTGAAATCTTCCTTGCCCTGCATGTTCACGCGCACATGCACATGGTAGTGATCTGCATCGGCAGGGAAGGGAGTCCAGTTCTGCAGCTGGCGCGTGGGCGTGCCGTTCACGTACTCGAGCGGCAGCACCAGGTCGGCGGTGCCGGTCGTGAGCGTGCGGTTGCCATTCGCGGATTCGATGTCGTTCTCCCAGCCCTTGTGCTCGTTGTCGCCCGAGGCACTCGACGCGTTGGTGAAGAACTTGTAGTTCACGGTGGCGTTCGCCGGGAAGTCGAACGTGCCTGTCCAGTAGTCACCACCGATGTTGGTCAGATTCACGCCGGTCGCTCCGTCCCACGTGAGCGGGGCGGTGTCTCCACGCACCTGCACGACGGCCATCGGGTGCAGTGTGTCGGGTACCGTTGCAGTGTTGACCAGGAACGTCACCTTGACGGTCTGCGCAAGCGCGGATCCGCCCAGCAGCACGCCCAGGGTCAGCACCCAGAGCATGGTCGCTCTCTTCATGAGGGTATCTCCAATCTGTGAGTATGTGTGAATGAAACGGAACATTGGTTATAAGAACCACGGAAAGCTGTGTCAGGTGCCCGCATCGAGCCGATGCGGCACACGAAGGTCAGAATGTCACGCCGAATGTGAGGGTCGTGACGCTCTCGAAGATTCCAAAATCCTGATACGTGAAGTCGATCGATGCAGCTGTCGTGCCAAAAATCGGATACAGCACTCCGATACCTGCCGTCAACCCTTCCTGGGCATCGGCAAGAAAGAGCGACTTGTAGCCCGCCCGCACGAACAGCATGTTCTGGAAGGAAATCTCACCGCCCACGTTCACCATCATGTCGTTGTCGTTGGGACGCACGACATCGGTCGCCACAATGACGAGGAAGTCGTTCGTCGTGTAGAGATCATACGCCACGCCGGCGCGTACGAAGAGGGGAAGCTCCCAGCCATCGGTCTTCAGCGACGCGACGATCGTGTTGTTGTTTCCGGTCGTTTCGGGATCCAGATCGATGCGACGCACCAGATCCTTGCCCTGAAGCTGCATGTCCGAACCGAAGTTCGACAGGCTCATGCCGAGACGCATGCCGTCGAAGGGTGTGACGAACATCAGTCCGAGATCGAAGGCGAGTGCCGTGGCGCTCTCATTCCAGATGCGCTGGGAGATGTACTTGAGCGATCCACCGATGGAGAAGCGGTCCGTGAGGTTGCGGCTGTAGCTGACACCCACGGCGATGTCCTGCGCGGTCCAGCGCTCGCCGGTCCCGTCCGGTTGTGCGACCGTGGTGACGAGGTCTTCGCCGTAATCGAGTTGGGTCACACTGAGTCCGATCGCGTTGTCGCGATCCACGGCGAGCTTGAGTCCCACCCAGTTGAACTTCGTGTCAACCAGCCAGTTCGTCGTGGCCCCTAGAATCTGCGACTGGCCTCCGCGGGAGAGGGCACCGGGATTCCAGTACATCGCCGACGCGTCTGCGCCTGATGCGACAAAGGCACCACCCATGCCCGTGGCGCGCGGACCCACCGCGATCCCGAGGAATGACGCCGCGGTGGTTCCGACCTTGGCCTGCGCATGGACGGACGCACACGGAAGACCGACACCAAGCACTGCGAAGAGCGAGACGAAGATGAGCTTGTTCATATGCATGCTCCGTTCCTTACTTGATGATGGCGATCTTGCCGGACTTCCTGCCGGCGGGAGCTTCGACCACGTAGAAGTACACGCCATACGCGATGTCGAGATTCTCCTTCGTCTTCAGGTTCCACGACACCGTCCCGTCATCGATCGACTTGTCATGACGGAGCGTGATCACATGTTCCCCTCGCGCAGTGAAGACGCTGATCTTCGCCTCGGGTGGCAGATGGATGAAGTCGATCTTCCGCTCACCACGTCCTGTCGTGACACCGGGAGGGAGCGGCGATTCATGCGTCGTGGCCGCGACGTAGGGATTCGGCACGACGCGGATGCGTTCGAGCGAGCTGCTCGCGATCGCGGGCGATGCCGTCGGCAGGTTCGGTGAGAAGACGTAGACATCCCCGTTGCGGAACGGCTTCGTGGTGCGGATGCGCAACGAATCCCCATCAGTGAAATCGAACACCTTCGTCGGGGGATCACTCGGTCGGTTCACGAACGACATCGTCCAGGTGAAGGTCGGGGTTCCGCTCCGTGACAGGTCGAAGAAGGACAGCTCGTCGTTCGACGACAATCTGCCGTTCCCGTCGTTGTCGGTGAAGATGAAGGGGACCTTGCGATTCTCGGTCCTGTTGCGGATCGTGAACTGCACCGGGATTGCCGGCGCACCGTACAGCGCGGCCGATGTGTCGATCACCCGCGACGAAAACACGATGGCGTAATCGGCCGGATACCGCGCCCCCTTCAGCGTGTCCGGAGGCAGCAGCACATTGGTCGTCGCGAAGGTGAACAACATGCTCTTCGAGGCGTTGTTGAATCCCACTGTCGTGTCGCTCTCGATCAGACCGATTTTCCAGTCGTTGGCGAAACGCAGTTGCAGCCCGTCGAAGACGTCGGCATCGAGTGCCTCGGTGACGTAGGGACTGTTGAGGATGTAGGGACTCTGATACACCGGGTAATACTGATACCGCGCGATGATCGTCCCTGACAGCGATCCGGGGGAAGCCTGCCTGATCTCCCCGCGGCGTGCGTCGACCGTGTACCGCGTGGGATCGATCGTACCCGATGCATTCACGAGCGTTACGCTGGGAAGATGGATGTTCTCGTACCCGAGCTTCGCGGGCAGGGTGTCGCCGATGACGAGGGTGTCGGACATCACGGTCCGATTCAGCACGCTGTAGGTCGCGGTCACCTGCGCGAACTCGTTGCCGTCGAGCTGATCGATCCTGCCATTGTGATCGTTGTCGATTGCATCACTCGACACGTCGGTGAAGGTCACTTCGTAGGTGTTCGGCTCGAGCTTCAGCGCGTCGAGCACGTCGTAGGTGATGGTGCCGGTGGCAAAGGATTGCTGCGCCTGCACCGTCACACCGCTGCCCGGCGCGACATATCCGGCCACTGGTGCATTCGGTACGACGCGCACCGTATTGATGTCCAGTTCCGGCGGTGCACCGGCGAACAACTGAATCCGCTTCGTGTTCTCGGCCGGAAAAATGTCGGTGCTCTCATTGCCCCGATCATAGGCCACGATCGCGTAATAGTAAGTGCGGCCGTTCTCGACCTCCTCGTCGACATACGAGTGCACGAGCCCGGAGTTCGTCCCGAGATTGAACGACCGACCGGCCACCGTCTCGAACAGCTCCGGTCCGGGACGGAAATACCCGCGCACCGCGTTGATCAGATCAAACTGCGCAATCGGCTTGAATCCCACGATGATGCCGTCCGCATTCGTGATCTGCGCAGCGTCGTTGAAATTCGGGTCCGTCGCCTTGTAGATCTTGTACCCCTCGAAATCGTATTCGCGCAGCACTGGATCGTAGCTCTTCTCGGCCTTGCGATCCCAGTACAGCGTCACCTTCCTGTCACCAGCCACGGCCGTCAGCGTCGGCTTGTCGGGCGCGACAGGGAAGCGGTAATTGCTGTTGTAGATCTTCTGCACAGTCTCGCGGTGCTTGAGCAGATCCGCCAGATCGGTCTGGAAACCTCCGGCACCGCCGCCATACACCAGGGCGAGCGAGAAACGCTCGGTGCGTCCGGCCAGCAGTGGGAAATATCCCGAGCCGTACATGAAATCGCCGTCTTCCCCACGCTGGGGACGGTTATTGATGATCGAGCGGGGCACGTCGAAGAATCCCGGTGCGAGACGTTTCCACAAATCCTCATCCTCTCCAAGGCCGATGTCCGAGGCCGGTGTGAAGTACTGGAAGCTCGTCAGACCGATCTGATCGCTTTCGTCCACATCGGTCTTGTCGATGTTCGGTTCGCCTGGAAGTCCCGTGTCGCCGAAGCCTGCATCGTACCCGGAGGTCGGCACGCCGTCGAGTTCTCCCACATCATTCGTTCCGGCGGAACCGTCGCGCCCGACATCATCGAAATCAGGATTCCAGTCGCCGTCGTTGTCGACCAGATCATCCCGTCGCTCGTCGATCATCCTGTCCATCAGACCCATGCCCGACCTGTAGTCGACATATCGAACCGGCCGCATGATGTCGATCAGCGTGTTGCCCTGCGTATCGCGCTTGAACTGCCGGAAGTGGAGATAGGAATTCTCGTCGATGATGCCGTCGAGATCGTTGTCGATCCCATCGTACGCGTTGGGATTGACGATCAGATTGCTCTGTGCATCGCGGATGATGTTGCCTTCCGCCAGCTTCGTGCCGGCGGGATCGATCGTGATCGTCGCGCCGCGCGTTGCAACCGATGTGGTCGTGCCGGTGAGGGGAAGGAGGGTGCGCCTGTAATCGTTCTCGATCACCACGACATTGTCGCCCGCGCGCACCACCGTCGAATCGAACGATGCTGCCGTGAAGCGCGGTGCGGAAGCCGCGAACCCCGCATCGTCGTCGTTGTCGATGCCGTCGAAGGGGTTGCCGGGACTCTCGAGAAACGCATAGCCCACAACGCCGACGGGACCCACCCAGCTCGGGTTGCGACCGTTGTTGTCGGGGAAGTCGCCGGTGTAGGTGATATTGAGCGCGACATCGAAGAAGGAGAAGTCGTCGTCGTATTCCTGGGGAGAGCCATCATTGCCGGTCACGCCGATGTAGGTGCCGACAAGCATGCCGAACACCGCGCGCGAGTAATCCGTCGTCCCGGTATTCTTGATTTCGTAAAGCCAGAAGATGTTGTCCTGCGCCAGAAACTGTGCCCACTGCAGCGCACGCACGCGCATCTCGAGGCCGAGGCCATTGCGCCCGAGGTTGCGGGAATCCGGCTTGAAACTGACACCGAAGGTGTTGTTCGACGCAACGTTGAACCGTTCGTCGTTGTTGTCGTCCATGACGAAGTAGGTCTCCTCGTCGGCCGAACTGGTCTTGCCGAAGAATCCGTTCCACGAGCCCTTCCAACCGGGATCGGTGGCATCCTGCATCTTGTCGGGCCAGAAGACCGGCCAGGTCTTGCTGTCGGTGAGCAGGGCCACGCCCTGCAATGCGGAATTCTGGTAGCCGGCAACGGGCTCCCAGGTCCAGCTCTTGCCGGCAGGAGATTCGTCACGACGACGCGTCGGGCGATCGACGGGCACGCTGACCACGCTGTGGAAGGTCTTTCCCTCGGTCGTGACCTCGGCGCCGACAAAGGGACTCACATCTCCGAGATACCCGTTGTTGTCGTAAATCCATGAGCCGCGCGGACCGCCGGTCGGCGGCTGACCGATCACGCCCCAGTTGCCGAACACGGTCTTGACGCGGTTGCCCGACATGACATTCGAACGCCGGTATTCGCGGCCACTCTGGGCAGACGCGACCGAGGCACCCAGAATCATGCAGACGATGAAGAGAAGAGTCGATCGTTTCATGGTGTTCCTGCCTCGGATCAGAATTCGAAGTTGGCGCCGATTTCGACGCGACGCGGTTCGGAGTAGTACCAGGGTCGCGTGAAGAAGTCCTGGATCGTGTTGACATCCTGCCTGGGATTCTGCGCAAGAATGCGCTGCACGTCGGTCGTGTATCCGGAGCGACCGGTGTCGTCATACACGTCGAGTTCGTTGAGCACGTCGAATAGGTTGAAGACGCGCAGATACACATTCATGTTCGTGAATCCCAGCGCGAACGACTTGAACAGACGCACATCCACGTTCAGCGTGTTGGGTTTGACGAGACTGTTGGTGATCAGCGATGTGATGTCGTCGGAGCGGCGAGGGGTGTAGGGCATGCCGCTGCCGTATTGCATGACGACGCTGCCGCCGTACGATGGACCGTTGTACGACACCGATGCATTGACGCTGTGGCGTTGATCCCATCCGAGCGATGTGAGCTGCACTTCGGGCAGGTCGCCTCGTGCGGCGGCCTGTTGCGCGGCGTAGGGGTCCGATGCGGTGCCGCGCGCAATCTGGAAGGTATAGTCGAGACTTGCTGCGAGTCCGTCGCCGAATCGTTTGTTGAGTGAGAGCACGAGTCCCCGGGTCATCGCGAAGTCGCTGTTGATGATGCGCGAGTACGTGGCGAACCCACCGAACACATTGATCTGGTCTGCGCGCGTGCCGGCGAGATCACGCGCATCACGCACGTACACCGTCGCGTCGACCGAGAGGTCGTCGGTCAGCTGCTGCTGCAGACCGATCTCGGCGTTCACCGTCATCTCCGGCTCCAGATCGGCATTGCCGACCGTCCCCTGATTGCCCGTCCCATTGCCGATCTTGAAGAGGGAATTCGCATACAACAGTTCGAAGCGGGGCAGCATGAAGAAATGGCCGTAGGAGAAATGCAGCACGCCCCGGTCGGTGATCGGGAACGCCGCGCCGATGCGCGGACTCACCTGCTGCTTGTATCGCGCCTCCTTGTACCAGTACGTCTGCCGCTCCGCGAGCGTCACGACCGGTTCGTCCTGATCCTGCACGCCATTCCCGTTCACATCACGATAGCGGTTCTCCGGTCTGATCGGATCGTAGATGTTCGGGTCGCTCGGATCGGCCAGAATCTGTCCTTCAGGCATGAAACCGTCATAGCGTACACCCACATTGATGATGAGATCGTCGAACTCCATCTTGTCCTGCAGATAGAACGAGAATTCAACGGGCGTGCGGGTGTACTCCTGGCGGAGGATCGTCTCGATGCCGGGAATCTGTGTCGTGATGAAGGGATTCCCGGTCGCATAATCGAAGTCTCCCTGCGCATCGATGGGCCGAAGCTGGAAGTCGTTGTAATACAGGGAATGCGTGTTGAACGTGGCACCTGCTTTGATCAGGTGGCGCTGATTGAGCTGGGTTGTGAAATCGAACTTCAACGCGAGCGTCCGCGTCGTGCGGTGGAACTGCACCATGTCGACTCCTCCCCATGAGTAGCTGTAGGGAAGGGACTGCAGGAGGTTCGGATGCACGTAGCGGGGATCATGGGGATTCTCGTAGACATGGCGTCGGAAGTCTTTCTCGAACAGACTTCCACTGAGTTCGTAGAAGGTGCTGTTCGACAGCAGATGGGTCAGCTTGCCGATGACGGTCGACCCGAGCCTGTAATTCTTCGGATTTCCTTCGGGATTGAATTTGAAGAAGGAATTGTAGTCTTCACTGATCACGTCGTCGTGGATGTACTGCGCCCAGAACTTGATCGCCTCGCTGATGCGGAAGGAGAGTTTGGCCTGCCCGTAGATGCGACGGCTGTCGTTCATGCGCACCTTCGATGAATCTCCCATGCCGGAGGGATCGCGGAACCTGATCACCGTGCCCGCACTGTCGATGTAGCCGACGTTGAAGGGTTCGTAGCGTTTGAAGCCGCTGAGCCAGCCGCCGAAGGAACTGTAGCGACCGGTGGCGACAAACGAAATGCGATTCGAGACAAGGGGACCGCTGAGCGACCCCTCGTAATTCTGGACGGTAAGGGGATCCAGGTCGTCGATGCCGGGAAAGATGTTGGTGTTGCCGCTGGCATAGCCGCCGATGTAGGCACCGAGGGTTCCGCGGAACTCCGATGCACCCTCCTTGGTCGCGATGTTGACGATGCCGCTGTTCGCCTGGCCATACTCGGCATTGAAGGCACCGGAGATGAGCTGCAACTCCTGCACCTGATCCTTGTTCACGTCGACCACGGAGCCGCCGTCGTACACATCCGTCACCGGTACGCCGTCGATCCAGTACGCCAGCTCGCCGCGGCGTCCGCCGCGTACGTGGCCGTTGATGTAGCCGGCCTGCAGCTTCAGCACGTCGTTCACCTCGGTGACGGGCAGCGACGAAATCTCCTCTGCACCGACCACGGCCGTGCTCGCAGTCAGATCCTTCTGTACGAGGGGACGTTCGGCAGTGATCACGACCTCGTTGTCGAGTTCAAGCACGGTCTCGCTGAGCGATACGTTGATCCGCGTGGTCAGATCGATGCTGACCTTGACGTTCCTGATGGTCACGGAGGTGTAGCCGATCGCGGAGGCCTTGAGCTCGTAGGTCCCTGGCGGCAGATTCAGGATCGTGTATTCACCGTCGATGTTGGTGGCTGCACCATGACTGGTACCGACGAGCACGATGTTCACACCGGGGATGCTCTCCCCGGTCCGCTGGTCGACGACCTTGCCGGCGATCTTTCCGGATGCGGCGACGGCCATTGAAAGGGGAAGGAACAGCAATGCGAAAAGGAGGGTGGGTATCCGAGGTTTCATGCGCGTTGTCTCGCCGGGTATGGGATGACATCAATGCGTGAGTGGGAGGACGCCGTGTGTTGCGGGAGCAAACGTTGTCGTGCGGATGACAAGTTCGGGAGTGAACTGCTTGTGAATTGGCGGGAGATCCGCACGCTCCAGACGTTCGAACAAACGTTCGACAGCGAGAATTCCCATGGTGCGGATGGGTTGATGCATGGTCGTCAGTCCATAATGTTGCGCCAGCTCGATGTCGTCGAAGCTGATGATCGACATGTCTTCCGGGCAGCGGAGCTTGCGGTCCTTGAGCGCGTGCAGTGCACCGATCGCCTGGATGTCGCTGGTGACCACGACGGCCGTGGGGACGTTCTCGGCGGGACCATCGAGTATCGTCTGCATGATCGCGTATCCGGATTCCTTGTTGAACCCATCATCGATCTGCCGCGTCTCGGGATGGAAGACCTGAATGTTCGAGGTGAGTCCATGCTCTTCCATGGTGCTGCGGTAGCCCTGGAGGCGTTCGATCGAAGGTGCTGCATCTTCATTTCCGGTGATGATCGCGATGCGCCGATGCCCGAGTTCGATCAGATGCTCTGTTGCGAGCATGGCGCCCTGCGTGTTCTCGACCGAGAAGGAATCGAAGTGCTCGTTGAAGCGGTCGATCAGGATCAACGGGAAATTATCCTTCAGACATTTCTGCGTGTAGCCGGCGGGAATGCTCACGGATGCGAGCATGATGCCGTCGGCATGCCCCACGCGCAGCGAACGCTGCAGGTAGCCCTCGATCTGCATGGGATGAATGACTCCGTAGAGCAGCAGGTCGTAGTCCCGCTTGAAGAGCGTCTCCTGGATGCCACGCAGCAGCTCGACAAAGAAGTAATTGGTGATGAACGGCATGATTGCCGTGATGGTGCGGCTCTTGCGACGCGCCAGCCTCTGCGCCGATGCATTGGGGCGGTAGTCAAGCTGTCGCGCGATCGAGAGCACGTGCTCCCGCGTCCCGGGAGAAACTGAGGGATGGTTGTTCAGAACCCGCGAAACTGTCCCTACTCCGACATTCGCAGTTTTGGCAATATCGTAGATGGTCACGCCCACTGAAGACCTGTCATGAGCTGGTGAAACGATCGTTGGAATGGAAGCGTTTCCAAGCTACGCGAAAATTCCCACGATGTCAAGCGGAATCGTGACAAATCCCACACGAACATTCCGACCCTATACCCATGCAATGCAGCCAGTTAGAGGCGGCAGCATCAGACAATTCGGAGGATGTTATCGGATGTCCCGCGGAAGCGGATGCTGCGTCCGGTGCCGCCGGCTGCGAATCCGGTCAAAGTGCCGCCAGCGCAGGTATGTGATCAAGCGCATCAGCCAGGGCAAGGACGGTTTCGATCGCCTGACCGCGGGGATGGTTGTTTGCGAAGACACAGACCTGCTCTGAGGTTGTGGCCAGTTCAACGATGTGCCGGGCCAGGCCGCGGATTTCGTCGGGAGTGTATGCGTAATCATAGCGGGTGCTGTTGTCTCCGGTGAACCAGTTGCGTGCGTTGCGTCCGTGCAGACGGTAGTACGAAATGCGCGGTGAGGAGCGGATGATGCTGTGCGTCAATCCCGGCAGTGCCGGGGCATCCACCGAGGCAATCGTGATGCGTCGTCTTGTCGCATAGCTATAAGTTGTTTCCTGAAGCCAGCTTGCGTGACGTAGCTCAAGCACAACTTTCAGCTGATTGAAGTACTCGCATACTTCGTCCAGATACTCGAAGTTGTCGTGCGTGCAGTGGAAGCTCGACGGGAACTGGAAGAGCACGCTCGTGAGCTGATCGGTGTCGGCGAGCACGCTGAGCGCGTCGGCGAAATGCTGCCAGTCCTCCCGTGTCGCCTTGCGGTCATGTGTGATGGAACGGTGTGCCTTGACCGAAAACAGCATGTGCGGTGCCTTGTTGCGGATCTGGAACAGCGTGCTCGGCCGTGGCATCGTGTAGTAGGTGTAGTTGAGCTCCACGGCAGGAAAGAACTGCTGGTAGTACTCGAGCATCTGCGGCTTGCGCGTCCCACGCTGGTAAAAGGGACCGACCCAGTCGTCGTACGAATACCCGCTCGTGCCAAGCAGAATGCCCTTGCCACGCAGCTTCCAGAGGTTGCGATGCGGCTTCAGACGCAGATCCTGTTCGGGAAAAAGGCTGGGCTGGTACATGGTTTTCGGGTGGTTAGTGAAATGTCTAACTACAACATACATCCGGACCGCGACGATGTCAAGCGCCATGTGCATGCCCTCCGTATGCGCATGGCGGTGCGCAGGCAACTGCGTATGTTTGCGTACGGTCTCAACGGAAGATTGCGCCGTTTCACCCAGTGTTGAAGGAATTCCACATGCTCCACCCGCCGGTGCGTCCTCTGTCGCGACCACCCCGCTCCATCCTCGTCATCCGCATGAGCGGTATCGGAGACGTGGTGTGGACGACGCCCCTGCTCGCGAACCTGCGCAGGGCATGGCCCATGGCCCACATCGCCTATGTGGCGCGTCCCGCCGCCGCACAGGTCCTCATCGGCAATCCCGACATCGATGAAATCATCCTCTTCGAGAGCGAACGCATCTCTTGGCAGATCGCCCTGCTCGCCCGGCTGGCCCGCCGCCGCTTCGACCTGTCGATCGATCTGATCTGCTCACCGGCCACAGCCCTGCAGTCATGGTTCGCTGCGCGGGTGCGCGTGGGCTTCGATTTCAGGGGACGCAGACATTTGTATAATCGCGTGTTGTCGCGCTACGAGGCCAACCGCGCGCATGCAGTGGACTTCAACCTGTATCCGGCCGGACACCTCGGCATCCCCATCGTAAGCAAGGCGCTGGTGTGGACCGTACTCCCAGAAGAGGCCCACGCTGCAGATGCGGCCGTGCGCACACATGCACCGCATGGCGAGAGGCTTGTCGTGTTCATTCCGACCGGGGGATTCGATTCGAAGAAGTGGCCGGCCGCATCCTATGCGGCACTCGGCCGCATACTCGCCGAAGAGAAGAATCTGCGCATTCTCGTGATCTGGGGCAGCGAAAGAGAACTGCACGAGGCACGTGAGATCGTCGCAGGTATCGGGCCAACTGCACAGGTGGCAGAACGGCATCCTCTGCGGGAAACGGCAGCCCTGCTGGCCCGCAGTGCGCTTGTGGTGGGAAATGACACGGGTCCCCTGCACATCGCCACCGCCGTCGGCGTACCTGTCGTGGCGTTGCTGGGACCTGTCAACGACCTGTCACAGGGTCCCTGGAGCGATCGCGCGATTTACGTCCGCGCACAGCACCTCGACGAACCCTGCTGCGGGCGAAACGACTGCACCACACCGCGCTGCATGACCGGCATCACCCCCGAACAGGTTGCGGCCGTCTGCAGCATCGCGCTGCATGTCCCCCGAGCGCAGTGGCGTGACGCGCTCTCTCCGCTCGGGGCGAGGTTGCGGGACCTCTGAAAAGACGACGGTGCTCCCGGGAGGGGGAGCACCGTCGTTGGAACGCGGAGACAGCGGACTGTCAGGGAGACAGCGGACTGTCAGGGGGTCACGGCAGCGGCCTGCTCGCGTGCGAAGGCGCGGCCCGCGTGGAAGGCACGGAGGTTGGCCTGCACGACAGCGTCGCCCTTGCGGCCGAACACGGATGCAATCGACGTCTCCAACTCGTCTGCGGAGAGACCGACATGGTCGGAGGCAGCGCCGAGAATGACGATGTTCGCCGCGCGCGCAGTGGCGACGTCGCGGGCCATGTCGTCGGCATCGAGCAGCACGCTGCGGGGGAAGGCCTCGATCTCCGCCCAGACTTTCTCGAAGGGAGGATAGTTCGGGACGTTGACGAAGGGCTTCTTGTTGGTGATGATCCAGCCGTCACCGGCAAGGAAGGGGATGTAGCGCAGCGCCTCCATCGGCTCGATCGAAATGATCAGGTCGACCTGTCCCTGGGGAATCAGATCGGAATGGATCACCGCGTCTGAAATGCGCAGATGCGACTGCACGTCACCACCGCGCTGCGACATGCCGTGCACTTCCGCCTGCTTGAGGTAGAGCCCCCGCGCGACGGCGGCGTGGCCGATAATCGTGGCGATGGTCAGGATGCCCTGTCCGCCAACTCCTGCAAGAATGATGTCGCGTTTCATGCGGTCTTGCCCTCCTTGCGGCTCACGGCCGCAGTCTGGATGCACTCGCGGCGCTCGATGATCACCGAGAGTCCCTTGTAGGCCAGCTCCTCCTTGATCACGCGCACATTCTCATCGTGATGTTTCTTGATCGGTTCGAGCACATGCAGGTGATCGGGATGCACGCCCAGACCGGATACAATGTCTTCGAGACGGCCACGTGCGCTGGACTCCTGTCCACCGGTCATGCCCGTCGTTCCGTTGTCGACAATCACGACCGTGATCGGCGCGTCCTCGATCACTGCATCGAGCAGGCCCGTCATTCCGGAATGCGTGAAGGTCGAGTCGCCGATCACCGCCACGGCAGGCACGAGACCCGCATCCGCCGCGCCCTTGGCCATCGTGATGCTCGCACCCATGTCGACGCACGAATTGATCGCGTTGAAGGGCTCGAGCGCACCGAGCGTGTAGCAACCGATGTCGCTGAACACACGTCCGTCACCGACCTCGATGAGGGATTCATTGAGGGCTTCGAAGGAATTGATATGGGGACATCCCTTGCAGAGCTCGGGCGGTCTTGCCACGACCGCATCAGCCATCGGAAGCGTCGGCGCGACGAACGCACCCACGGCCTTCGCGACAATGACCGGATTGAGCTCGCCCGCGCGCGGCACGGTTCCATCAAGACGGCCGGCGATCGCAAACGATGCATCGAGCAGACCGCGCAACTGTTCCTCGATGAAGGGGGCTCCATCCTCGAGCACGAGCACGCGCTCGCAGCTCGCAAGGATGCGGCGGATCATGTTCTTCGGCAGGGGATATTGCCCGATGCGCAGCACGGGGTGGGGACAGCCGTTCGGGAAATTCTCCATCAGGTAGTTGTATCCGAGTCCCGCCGCGATAATGCCGAGCGATGTATCGGCGCCATCCTCATATACGTTGAACGGCGAGTGTTCGGATTCCTCCTCGAAAGCCGCCTGCTTGGCGAGCAGCGCGTCATAATTCTTGCGCGCGATTGCGGGCAGTAGCACGAACTGCCGGCGGTTCTCCGGCAGGCGCAGCTCGTTCTGCGCGCGCACATCACGCGTGTTCACGCCGGCGCGCGAATGCGCCAGACGCGTCGTGATGCGCAGCAGCACCGGTGTGCCATAACGCTCCGAGAGATCGTATCCGTGATGCATCGCGTCGTAGGCGTCCTGTTGATTGGCAGGTTCCAGCATCGGAATCAGCGCAAACTTGCCGTAGTACCGCGAATCCTGCTCGTTCTGCGACGAGTGCATCGAGGGATCGTCGGCCGATACCACGATCAGACCGCCGTTGGCACCCGTGATGCCCGCGTTGATGAATCCGTCGGCGGCGACATTGAGTCCCACATGCTTCATGCAGGCCATCGCACGCTTGCCGGCATACGACATGCCGAGCGCCGACTCCATGGCCGTCTTCTCGTTTGCACTCCACTGCGCATGCACGCCGCGCGCACGCGCGTCGGGCGCCTTCTGAATGTACTCGGTGATTTCTGTGGAGGGGGTGCCGGGGTAGGCGTAGACGCCCGACAAGCCGGCGTCGATCGCGCCCTGGGCGAGAGCCTCATCCCCGAGAAGCAGCATCCTTTTCATGATAACCTGTGTGCTGTGACCTGATATGTGCTGTGATGTACCGTCCGCGTCGCGCCGAACGCAATCGGATCTTCAGATCCGGAACTGCGAACTTCCATCCACAAAGATAACACACCATATCCGGTTTCCCATGACACCGCGTCCGCCCTTCGCGCAGCATCTTCGCGCGGTGTGGCCTGAGACCCATATATTGGGGGATCATGCAGGATGTCCCCCGCGGCCAGGATGACCGCACCACAGCCACGGGTCCCGCGACACCCGTCGGAAGCCACGCGCGCACGCTCACCCCGGCTTCCCCCGTCGGCTGCGCCGGACCCGGCGACGATGGGAGGCTGTTCACGCCGGTGTTCCTGTTGGGGTTCCTCTACAACTTCGTCATCAGTCTCCATTTCACGAACAACGCCCTCTATCCGCTCTTCATCGTCGAAGAGGGGGGAGGGGTCGCGCTGGTGGGACTCTTCATGGGCGTCTATGCCGTTGCGGGTGTTCTCGCGCGGCCGCTGGTCGGGATTCTGCTCGACCGCTACGGTCCGCGCACCGTGCTCATCATCGGAAGCCTGACGCTCAGCATTCCCGCGCTCGGGTATCTGCTGCTGATCGGGCAGGGACTCCCGCTCGCGGTCTGGGTGCTGCGGGCCGTGCAGGGCATGGGCTACGGCGCGCATTTCAGTGCCACGTTCACGCTGGCGGCGAGCATCGCACCCGAAGGCCGCCGCACGCAGGCAGTGGCCTTGTACGGCACATCGGGACTCGCCGGCGCGATGCTGGGTCCCCTGCTCGGCGAGGTGCTCATCGCGGGTCCCGGCCTCCCGTGGTTCTTCACGACTATGGCGGGCATCGGCATCATCGCTGCAGCCATCATCTCCCGCATCACAATCCCTCCGCGCCATGCAGCGCGCTTCCCCCGACCGTCGGACATCCTCGCCCTGTTTCGCGCACCGGGCATGCGTCCCGTTCTCGCCCTCGCCTTTCTCTTCGGGGTGGTCTACACCACTCCCACGGCCTTTCTCGCAACATTGTCGGTGCTGCGCTCGATCCTTCATTTCAGCCTGTACTTCACTGCCTGGGGCATCGCCGGCATTCTCATCCGTTTCGTCGGCGGGGCGTGGGGCGACCGCGTGGGACTGCGCCGCGTGCTGATTCCCGGCTTTGCGCTCTATGCCGCCGGCATGCTGCTCGTCCACCTCTCCCATTCGCTGCCCATGCTGGTGCTGGCGGGCGCGGTGGCCGGAGCGGCCCACGGCATCACCTTTCCTGCCGTGACATCACTGGGATATTCGCTCGCCCCGAAGAGCATGACCGGAAGTTCGATGGCGGTCATCACGGGACTGATGGATACCGGTGCCGCCGCCGTCACCCTTGGCGCGGGTCCCATCGCACAGCGTCTGGGGGCGGATATCGTCTTTCCGCTTTCCGCAGCGGCGGGAGTCCTTGCACTCCTCATGCTCGTCGTCAGCATCCTGAGGAATCCCCGTCCCATCCTGCGCGGCGAAGCGCTGGAATCCTGATCCGACGATTTTTCTGCCGCCGGGGGTGTGGAGCACTGGCGCAGGGCCTGTCTTTTCGTATATTCGAGCACACACTCACACAACTGAACCAGTTGCCGGGTCGCCTCCCGGTGACGCGTCTTTGTGATCGCATCATCTGTCGCATGCCTTCCAGGCCCGCGGCGTTGATCAGATATCCGTAGACAGGACACGCATGCATCTGCCCAGCAGCACACCCCAGGATCCGGCCGCCATTGCTGCGATCGCGCCCGCAAAGATTCTCGTCGTCGATGACGAACCCGATGTCGAACTCCTCATCCGCCAGATGTTCCGCAAGCGCATCCAGCGAGCGGAACTGCAGTTCGTCTTCGCCGGAAGCGGCGTGCAGGCACTGGCCGCCCTCGGCCGTGATCATGACATCGACATCATGCTGACCGACATCAACATGCCCGAGATGGACGGACTCACCCTCCTTGCCCGCATCCCCGATGCGGACGTGAATCCCATGTTGAAGTCGATCGTCGTGTCGGCCTATGGCGATCTCGACAACATCCGCACCGCGATGAACCGTGGAGCCTTCGATTTCGTCACCAAGCCGATCGATGCGGGCGATCTCGAGATCACGCTCAACAAGACGATCACCGAACTCGAGATGATCCGCCAGGCGAAGCGTGCCCGCGAGCAGCTTCTCGCGCTGCAGCAGGAACTCGGTGTCGCACGGCGCATCCAGCAGGCGATTCTTCCTCCCCCGCTCGAGGGCATTCCCTCGATCGATCTGCATGGTGGCATGATCGCTGCGCGGGAAGTCGGCGGTGACTTCTACGACTACTTCCGCATCGGACACGACCAACTGGGCATCGTCATTGCCGACGTCTCGGGCAAGGGCGTTCCCGCCGCGATCTTCATGGCCATGTCGCGCACGCTGCTGCGTTCGACCGCACTGTCGGGAGGGACACCGGCTGAAGTGATGGCCCGCGTCAATGACACGCTCGCCGTCGAGGGCGAGTCGGGCATGTTCGTCACCACCTTCTACGGGATTCTCGACCTGAGTACCGGAACACTCCGGTACTGCAACGGCGGTCACAATCCTCCCTTCATCCTCCGTGCCGACGGCAACGTCGAACTGCTTTCCTCCACGCCCGATCTGGTCGTCGGTGTGATGCGCGGATTTCCGTACAACGAATTCTCGCTGCAGCTGGCCCCCGGCGACGGTCTCTGCCTGTACACGGATGGAGTGACCGAGGCGATGAATGTGTCGGAAGACATGTATGAGGAACCTGCCCTCGAACAACTTCTCCGCGCACACGCTGGTGCCGCCTCGCGCGACATCGTCGATGCCGTGGTCGCCGATGTGCGCGCCTTCGCCGCCGGTCATCCGCAGTCCGACGATCTGACCAGTCTCGTGTTCCGTTATCTGGGCGCATAACCGCCCCATCGGCGCCGCCCCCTCCACATCCAACTCTTGATCAGGAGTCCGATTTCGCCATGCATCATACCATGACGTCACCCACCCGATACCCGCTGCAGCGCCTCGTGCAGCTGCTTGCACTCGCCGCCTGCTGCATCGTGCTCGTCTCCTGCGGGACGCGGAAAACCTCCGACACCGAAGGCGCGGACAGCGCCGGGAAGGTCTGGAAGCTCAGCCTCATCAAGTACGAGGACCTTCGGCAGACCGAGGATGCTGAAAAGGGCCTGCTGGCAGGTCTTCGCGATCTGGGGCTCGTGGAGGGCAAGGATTTCACCGTCTCGATCCGCAGTGCGCAGGGTGACATTCCGACCGTGAACAGTCTGATCGACGCAGTGAACACCGATGGAACGGATCTGCTGGTCTCGCTGCAGACTGCGACGCTGCACACGGCGATCAAGCGCACGAAGCGGCTTCCGATCGTATTCATGGTCGTCGCCTATCCCTTCGTGATCAGTGATGTCGGCGTCAACGATTCCATCCACCACTCCTTCGTCACGGGCGTGTACTCGCAGACGACCTTCGACTCGATGATCGGGCACATCAAGACGGCGATGCCGAAGGTCAAGCGACTCGGCACCCTGTTCTCGACATCGGAACTCAATTCGGTGTACTACAAGAGTCAGCTGCACGCCGCGTGCAACAAGGCGGGCATCGAACTGGAGACGTTCGGTGTGAATGCGCGCGCGGATGTGTCGCAGGCGATGCAGGCGCTCTGCACGAAGAACATCGACGCGATCTGCCAGATCGAAGACAACCTCACCTCGGCGACGTTCCAGACAATCACGCAGACCGCCACGCGCCACAAGCTGCCGGTGTTCTCGTTCGAGAACAGTCAGATCCGCAAGGGATCTTCGATCGTGTACGCACCGGATTACTTCGAATCCGCCAAGAGTGCCGCGTCGATGATCGCGCGCATCATGAAGGGGGAGAAGCCCGAGCAGATTCCCTTCGAGCGCATCACGCGTTTCCATCTGCGGATCAACGAATCCTCTGCCAGGCAGGTGGGCTTGACCATTCCCGACGCGCTGCGCGCGGCGGCCGATGAGGTGATCGCCGAGTAATGGAGATCACGCGTGCGTGGGAGGATGACCGGCTCATCGTGACGCTCGTCGGTCGGCTCGATTCCTACTGGGCCGACCATCTGGCCACGGAACTGGAGACATCGCTGCGGGACGGCGCCTGGCGGATCGTGCTCGAGTTCTCGCAGGTGGCCTTCATGAGTTCGGCCGGCATCAGTGTGCTGCTCCGCTATTACAAGGCCACAAAGGCGCTCGACGGGTATCTGCGCGTGCTCAATCCCGTCAAGGCCGTCAAATCGGTGTTCGATCTGTCGGGACTGACGCCGCTGCTGCTGGCCGGTGACCACGTGGCCGTCACCGCGCCCGCAGTCGAGGGACGCATCGAGCAGCACGACGGCATGCGCATCGAGGTGTTTGAGCTGTCCTCGACCGGACTCGCATGTTCGATTGTCGCAGGCGCCATGCTGCCCGCACACGGGGGGCACCGCGCGGAAGATGCTGTCCGCGTGCAGTTCGGTGAAGCGGCGGCAGGCCTCGGACTCGGCGCGCTTGGCAGGGATGTCGAGGAACTCCGCGGTCAGTTCGGTGAATTCGTCGCGATGGCCGGGCACATCGTGCATCTGCCGACCGACGGTACGCAGCAACCCGATTACCTGGCCGCGCGGGGATCCTACATACCGGACCTTGGGGTCCTCTATGGCCTCGCATGCAGCGGTGCCATGTCGCGCTGCATCCGCTTCGAGCCCGCCACTCCGGACGCCACGGCCGATCCCGCGCTCTGCGCGCGTCTGGCACTCGATGCGACCGATGCGCAGGCCGCGGGTTTCGTCATGCTCGCCGAGGTCGCCGGGCTTGTGGGCGTTGCGCTGACCGTGTCGCCCGATACCTGCGATGGTGCATCGTTGTTCGACTTCCCCCGGGTGCGGACGGCCATGACGCTCACCGCGGAGCCTTCGTACGCGGGAGATCTGGCGTTGATCACAGGGGTGTGCGCCCGGGTACCATCCCCCCACACAGAGGAAGACGTGTCGCCGGCCCGGCGTGCCTTCGATGCGATGCTGCGTCCCATGTCAGCCGCGCCCGGCATTGCTGCGCACATGCATGCGGCGGTGGCGCCTCTGACCGTGTTGAAGCGCGGTGCACTCGACCTGGCACCGACGGTGCGCGCCGTGTTCGAGCACGGGGGCATCCACGCGCTCTTGCATCTGCTCGACGACGACCGTCCCCTGGCCGGTGCCGGCACGTCACATTTCGTGCGGGGGGCGCTCTGGTGTGCGCCGCTTGTTTCATTCGATCTGAAGGGGTGACATGCCGCTCATCGTACCGACACTCGTTCATGGACTCGTCTTCTGCCTGCTCGCGCTCTCGGTGGCGATCACCTGGCGCATGTACTCGTTTCCGGACCTGACCGTCGACGGATCGGTGACGACGGGTGCGGCGGTGGCCATGGTCTGCATTCTGTCGGGCATGCATCCGGCATGGGCGACTGTGCTCGGCATGCTGGCCGGGGCGGCGGTGGGGGCGCTGACAGGCGTGCTGCATGCAGTCTTCCACGTCAACCGCCTGCTCGCGGGCATCCTCGTCATGTCGGCGTTGTACTCGGTCAATCTGCACATCATGTCGGGCAGCGGTCTGGCGGTGCAGGACGAGCGCACGCTCGTGACCATGGCCGACGAACTCGGCGCCATGCTGCTCGCGGGTGATTCGACGTTCGTGCTGCTCGGGCAGGACGTCCCGTCGGGCACGCTCGTGTTCTTTCTCTTTCTGCTCGTGGTCGCGGCGCTTGTCGTGGGCGGCCTGGCGCTGTTTCTCGCTTCGGACGCCGGTATCGCGCTGCGCGCCTCGGGGGGCAATGAACGCATGATGCGTGCGCAGGGGGTGCATACCGGTGTGATGTTCGTCCTCGCGGTCGCGATCTCGAACGCGCTCGCTGCAGCGGCGGGCGCGATCTACGCCCAGTACGTGTATTCCGTCGACATCGCGCTCGGCATCGGCATGATCATCCGCGGACTCGCGTACGTGATCATCGGCCAGGCGCTGATCCGCAGTGAGTCGGTGCGCGGCATGCTGCTCAGTGCAGTCGTCGGGGCGGTCATCTACGAAATCCTTCTTGCAGTTATTCTGCAGATCGGCGACTTCCACAATGATCTGCGATTGATCACGGCACTCTTCGTGCTGTTCGCGCTCGGCCTGCAGCACTTCATGCGCAAGGTGCGCGGCGTGCGTCGCAGCGGGGTCCGCCCGCACGCGTCCGGGTCTCCCGCCACGGCAGCGGGTGTCGACGAGGGAGGCGTGGCATGACGGCCGTCTCGTTGCATGATGTGACCGTCCGCTTTCACGCCGGCACCGAACTCGAACTCGCCGCGCTCGACAGCGTGTCGCTCGATATCGAGGCAGGTTCGTTCACGATCATCATCGGCTCGAACGGTTCGGGAAAATCGACACTGCTGTCGATGCTCGCCGGCGAAGTGCTGCCGGAACGGGGCACGGTGATGATCGGAGGAATCGATGTGACCCGCATGCCGGTGCATCGTCGCGCGGCCTTCATCGGACGGGTGTTTCAGGATCCATTTGCCGGGACGGCTCCCGGTCTCACCGTTGCGGAAAACATCGCCATCGCAGCCATGCGGGGTAGACGCAGACTACTGCGCCATGCCGTCCGTGACGAGATCCGCGAACAGATCTCCGCACGTGTCGCGACCTTCGGCATGGGACTCGAGCAGCGGCTCGACACACCGATGCACGCGCTGTCAGGGGGGCAGCGTCAGGCGCTGACGCTGCTCATGGCGACGTGGAACCGGCCCCAGCTGCTGTTGCTCGACGAACACACGGCAGCACTCGATCCGAAGAGTGCCGACCGCATCGCGTCGATCAGCGCAGAGATCATCGCCGCCGAACGCCTCACCGCCGTCATGGTCACGCACTCGCTGCAGCAGGCCTCGCTGTTCGGAGACCGTCTCGTGCTCATGCATCGAGGCTCGGTCGCGATGGACGTCGCGGGCGCCGAAAAGCGTGCACAGCGTCCGCATGCCCTCCTCGCCCGCTTCGAGGCCCTGCGTCGTCAGGACGCCCTGACTCCCGATGCGGCGGCCATGTTGCGTGCACGCTATATCTAAGAGGGGCATCACACCAACAACTCACGCCCGCCTCACGATCGGCTAACATTGTTTTCGCGATATTGCACCCGCAATACGCACAAAGCACGAACGACGCACAGGCATGGCAAAAGGCACGATTCTCGTCGTTGAAGACGAGGAAGACATTCTCGAACTGGTTTCCTACAATCTCGCACGCGAGGGCTTTGCCGTCGAGCGCGCGGCGACGGGCGAGACCGGGTTGCAGAAGGCGCGCACAACTTCCCCCGACCTCATACTGCTCGACATCATGCTCCCGGGCGTGGACGGACTCGACGTCTGTCGCTCCCTCAAGCGCGATGAGGCAACCCGCACCATCCCCATCATCATGATGACAGCGCGCGGAGAGGAGGCCGATGTCGTCACCGGTCTAGAACTCGGCGCCGACGATTACGTGACCAAACCCTTCAGTCCGCGTGTGCTCATCGCGCGTGTGAAGGCTGTGCTGCGTCGCCGATCGGCCGCGGAGGCGCCTGTCGACACGCAGTCGTTGCGCATCGGCAACATCATCATCATTCCCGGTCGGCACGAGGTGCGCATCGACGACACCCTGATCGACCTGACGGTGACCGAATTCCGGCTACTGCACCTGCTGGCGGGACGGCCGGGCTGGGTCTTCACCCGATCGCAGATCGTCGAATCCGTACACGGCGAACACTACCCCGTCACCGATCGCTCCGTGGATGTGCAGATCGTCGGCTTGCGCAAGAAGCTCGGCACGCACGGCACGATGATCGAAACCGTGCGCGGTGTCGGCTATCGGTTCAGGGAGGTGTGATGAAGCGCCATCCGTCCGTCGAGGTGCCGCGATGAAACGCCGCCGCCTGTTCGTGCAGCTCGCCGTTCCCCTCGTTCTCGTCACCATCGTCGTGTTCGGCGGCTTCTCGTGGTACGCCGCCCGCCACGTGCACGATCTCATGCTGCAACGTACCGCCGACGATCTGGCCGCCCGCGCGGCGATGGTCGAGCTGGACATGCGTCCCCTCGTACGCTCGATGCTCACTGCAGACATCCAGTCCCTCGCCCGTACACGCGGTGAGGCCGGACGGATGCGCGTGACGGTCATCCTTCCCGATGGCCGGGTGATCGGGGATTCGATGGAGGATCCGGCCAGGATGGACAACCACGGCTCCCGCCCCGAGATCGTCGATGCATTCCGCACCGGCAGGGGGGAAGCCGTGCGCTTCAGCCACACCATTCAGAGAATCTCGCTTGCAGTCGCCCGGCGCATGGGTCCCCCCGAAGCCCCGGAGGCCGTCGTACGCGTCTCGGTGCCGATCACCTGGGTCGAGCAGGCGGAGGCAAGCATCCGCACCCAGCTGTTCACTGGTGCAGGAATCGCAGCGGTGCTCACCGTGCTGATTCTCCTCTTTGTGATTCGGGGATTCGTGCGTTCGGTCGATCGCGTCCGTGCCGGTGCATCGCGCTTCGCGCACGGATCCTTCGACACGAAAATCCCCGTTGCATCGACGCGCGAGCTGGCCGAGCTTGCCACCGACCTCAATCACATGGCGAGCGAGCTCGACGCGCGCATGAGCACCATCCTCAAGCAGCATCGCGAGCAGGAGGCCATGCTCGCCTCGATGGTCGAGGGCGTGCTCGCCGTCAACAGCGAACAGCGCATCATCACCGTGAACAAGGCGCTGGCGGCCATGCTCTCGCTCGACGCCTCCGCCGTGCAGCATCGCAGTCTCGAAGAGGTGATCCGCAACTCCGATCTCCAGCGCTTCGCCGCGCAGGCACTCGCGAGCGCGACACCGATCGAGGGAGAGATCACCATCGAGGGCAGCCAGGAGGACCGTCACCTGCAGGCCCACGGCACACAGCTGCCGCAGATCAATGGCGGGGGCGCGGGAGCCGTGATCGTGCTCAACGACATCACGCGCATGCGCAAACTCGAAAACATCCGCCGTGAGTTCGTCTCGAATGTCTCGCACGAGCTGAAGACTCCGGTCACGTCGATCAAGGGATTTGTCGAAACCCTGCTTGACGGGGCGATCGAGAACCGCGAGGATGCGCGGCGCTTTCTCGGCATCATCGCGCGCCAGTCCGATCGCCTGCATGCGATCATCGACGATCTGCTCAGTCTCTCGCGCATCGAGCGCGACGCCGAGCGCAACGACATCGCACGCGAGCTTGTCCGCTTCTGCGACGTTGTCCGTGCCGCCGTGCAGACCTGCGAGATGCAGGCCACCGAGCGGGGCATGCAGATCGAAATCGCATGCGACGAGACGATCAGCGCCCGCATCGATCCCCACCTGATCGAGCAGGCACTGGTCAACCTCATCAGCAACGCCATCACCTACAGCGAGCAAGGCGGCCGCATCATCGTGCGCCTCGAGAGCTCGGAGACAGAGTACCGGCTCTCCGTTCGGGATTTCGGCGTCGGCATCGCTCCCGAGCATCTGCCCCGCCTCTTCGAACGCTTCTATCGCGTCGACAAGGCCCGCAGCCGCACGCATGGGGGCACGGGACTCGGGTTGTCCATCGTCAAGCACATCGCGCAGGCACATGGCGGCAGCGCTGTCGTCGACAGTATGCGGGGGCAGGGCAGCACGTTCAGCCTGCTCCTCCCGATTCGTTGATTCCATACACCGTTCACAGATCCCAGGAACATCTCCGTGCATCTCCAGCGTGAAGTTGAAAAAGTGACCCGCAAGCTCCTCGCCCTCGGTGCCCTCGTCGAGGAAAATCTCATGCGCTCCCTGCGCGCCCTGCACACGGGCGACATGGCTGCGGCCGACGTTGCGATCGCCGCCGACAAGGAGATCGACATGATGGAAATCGATGTCGAGGAGGAGTGCCTCAAACTGCTTGCGCTGTATCAACCCGTCGCGGTCGATCTGCGCCTTGTTGTCGCGGTGCTGAAGATCAACAACGACCTCGAGCGCATCGGCGACCTCGCGAAAAACATCGCCAAGCGTGCACGCAACCTGAAGGAACTTCCCCCGGTCACCTTTCCCGACGACTTCCTCGCCATCGGCGAGCGCACGGTCAGCATGCTCAAGCACAGCCTCGACGCCGTCGTGAACCTCGATGCCAACCTTGCGCGCGAGGTCATCACGCTCGACGACGACGTGGACGCCCTCAACCGCGCCGTCTTTGCGCGCATCAAGGACGAGCTTCGCAGCGCGCCGGATCTCACCGATACCTGCGTGCATCTGCTCACGGTCTCGCGCAATCTCGAACGTGTCGGCGACCATGCAACCAATATTGCAGAGGATGTGATCTACATGGTCGAGGGCACGATCATCCGCCACACGAAGTAGGGGAGGGAATGCCCCTGCGGAAGCGGCTGCTTCCGCACCGTCGTATATTGCGCGCACCGCATCCCGCAGTGCTTCGCGCCACCGACATCCCCATGCAGCAGCAGACACGCGCCTATCTCTTCGCCGGGGGAGCGATCCTCCTCTGGTCCACCGTCGCGACAGC
Organism: Bacteroidota bacterium; assembly: GCA_023432805.1. Classification (GTDB taxonomy): domain Bacteria; phylum Bacteroidota; class Ignavibacteria; order SZUA-365; family SZUA-365; genus JAEYUG01. Next base: position 26,786 of record JAEYUG010000028.1, read on the forward strand.
ATTCAAGCTCGCCCTCGCGTACATGACCCCCGTGCAGCTGCTGCTGTACGCCTCGATCACATCCACACTCGTGCTCGCGGCCATCGTGCTCGTGCAGGGAACCTGGCGCGAGATGAAGGGCAATCTGCGCAGGCTTGCCGCGGGTTCGATGCTGCCGGGACTGCTCAACCCCTTCCTCTACTACCTCGTGCTCTTCGAGGCGTATCGCCTCCTGCCCGCCCAGCAGGCACAGCCGCTCAACTACACCTGGCCCATCACACTCGCATTGCTCTCGGCACTGCTGCTCGGCCAGCGTCTCTCGTGGCGCTCTCTCGTGGCACTCGCGCTCAGTCTCGTCGGCGTGCTGCTCATCTCGACCGGTGGCGACGTGCTCGCATTCCGCGTCACGAGCGGGGAAGGAGTCGTGCTCGCCGTCGGTTCGTCGATCATCTGGGCACTCTACTGGATCTACACACTGAAGGACGCAGCCGACAAGATCGTGCGCCTCTTTTTGAACTTTGTCTTCGGCACCTTGTTCGTGCTCGTCTACGCGCTGCTCGCCGGGCAAGCGGCGCCGCCACGGGTCGAGGGACTCCTCGCCGCGGCATACGTCGGCTTCTTTGAAATGGGCATCACCTTTGCGCTGTGGATTCAGGCGCTGCGGCATTCGCGCAGCACCGTGCTCGTCGGAAACCTCGTCTACCTCTCGCCCTTCCTCTCGCTGATTTTCATTTCCCTCGTACTCGGCGAGCGCATCCTCGCCGGCACGGTCGCCGGACTCGTGCTCATCATCGCAGGCATCCTCATCCAGCAACGCGCGGGGCGACGCTGACCGCATCGCAGGAGGCTTCCGCTGGAGGGTGGCGGCAGGCGATCAGGGTTCCCTGAACACGTGTGCGCGATCATGGGTTTTTTCCTACATTCCTGCTTTCGCACAATCCGCACACCACGATGAAACTGCTCGCCACCGACGACGCCGTCGCCCGCCTGATGCCTGCGCTGCGCAGCGCGAAGGGTCGCATGACCGTGGCCGACGCCTCGGCAGCGACTGGCATGGCGATCGAGGATGCCCGCACCGCGCTCGAGCATGCGATGCACGTCTACGTCTGCCGCCTGCAGGTGACCGAGTCGGGGGAAATCCTCTACGACTTCGGCCGCAGCCTCGTGCGGCGCGGCCAACGGACGACACGGGAAGTCATTGCCGACATCCAGGCCGCGGCGTGGAAGCTGTTCACGGTGCTCTTCAAGATCTGGATCACCGTCACGCTCGTCGTCTACTTCGTGCTCTTCGTCGTAATCGTCATCGCGCTGCTGGTCGCCAGCCAGGGAAAGGATTCCAAGCGCATCCGCCTGTCGTGGATCGGCGATCTGCTGGGCGACCTGTTCGTGGCATCCTCGCGCACGATGGCCGTCGTGTATTCGACCGACAGCTACGGCTACCGGCACCGGGCCTACCGGCAGACCACTCGCGCCGACCACGAGACGGTCGAACCGAAGAAGCGTCTCGTGCAGTCCGTCTACGACTTCGTCTTCGGACCACCACGTCCGAATTTCGATCCCTTTGCAAACGAGAAGGAAGTGGTTGCGTGGCTGCGCGCGAGCAGGGGACTCCTGACGCCGACCGAGATCGTCGCGCTGGCGGGGTGGACGCTCGACGAGGCCGAAACGCGCATGGCAGACTACCTGACGCGTTTCGGCGGCGAGGCCGACATCACCGACGATGGCGTGCTGGTCGGGCGTTTCCGCTCGGTCATGATGCAGGGAGATGGCGCGCTCGAGGAGGGAACGGTCGAGCTGTTCTGGGACGAGTATGAGGCACCCTTCGAGGTAACCGGCAACAGCAAGACCCGCAACGCCGTCATCATCGGCATGAACGCCTTCAATCTCGTCATGTCGTTCGTCTTCCTGTCGAGCGCGAACATCCGCGACCTTCTCTCGATGCTCAGCGAGGGCATGGTGTCGGGCGGCATGATCGCGTTCGGGCTCGGCTGGCTGCCCTTCCTGTTCTCGACGATCTTCTTTGTCGTGCCTGCGATCCGTGCCGTGCGCACGCGTCGCATCGAGGCAGCGCGCCTTGAACGCAACAAGCGCCGCCGCGTGTTGCGCGTCGTCTTCGACATGCCGGATGAGGGACTTCCGCTGGCGGACATCGTCACCGCAGTGAATCGCGGTCCCCAGGTCGCGCTCAAGGAAGCCGACGTCCGGCGCATCCTCGATGCTGTCATCCTCGAACAGCGCGGACGCACGGATCTGCGTGACGACGGCACCATGGTCTATCGGTTTGACCGCATCGGGCATGAGGCGCGTGTGGCACGCGCACTGCGCGCAGGCGAGGTGGTCACTGGCACGGGGCAGGTGCTTTTCGATTCGGGAGAATGATGGCGACAGGCTATATTTGGGAGTCCGTACGTCCTCGTACATCGATCCACATTCATGAACCATGACGGCGCGCAGTCCCGCGTCGCATCCGATGGAGACGCCCATGCATCAATCGGAAGTACCTGCCGACACGTACATTGTTGCCGAAACCGAGCAGCAGCGGATGATCCGCGATTCAGCGCGCAGCTTTGCGGAGGCGGAAATCCGTCCCCGCGTGATGGAACTCGACGAGGCCTCGCAGTTTCCGATGGACATCTTCCATGCCATGGGCGAGCTCGGATTCCTCGGCGTGATCTTTCCCGAAGAGTATGGCGGCGCTGGTCTTTCGGCCATCGAGTATGCGATCATCATCGAAGAGATTTCACGCGTGGATCCCTCGATCGGTCTTGGCGTCGCGGCACACAACGGACTCTGCACGAGTCACATCTTCAAATTCGGGTCCGAGGAGATCAAACGCCGCTACCTGCCCGACCTGACGACCGGAAAGGTCATGGGCATGTGGGGACTCACCGAGCCCGGCTCCGGCAGTGATGCGGGCGGCATGCGCACCACCGCGGTGCGCGACGGTGATCACTACGTGCTCAACGGAAGCAAGAACTTCATCACGCATGCATCGGTCGGGAAGACCGCCGTGGTCATGGCCGTGACCGACCGCGAGAAGGGCACGGGCGGCATCAGCGCCTTCGTGCTCGAAATGGGCATGGAGGGATTCTCGGTTGGCAAGAAGGAAAACAAGCTGGGCATGCGCGCCAGCGACACCGCCTCGCTCATACTCGAGAATGTGCGCGTGCCGGCCGGCAATCTGCTCGGTGCCGAGGGCGAAGGATTCAAACAGGCGTTGAAGATTCTCGACAGCGGACGCGTGGCGATCGCCGCGCTCAGCGTCGGTCTGGCGCAGGGCGCCTACGAGGCCGCACTGGGATATTCGAAGGAACGCGTCCAGTTCGGCAAGCCCCTCTCCGAGTTCCAGTCCACGCAATTCAAGCTCGCGGAAATGGCCACGCGCATCGATGCCTCGCGCATGCTGACCTACAAGGCGGCATGGATGCGCGATCACGGGCAGGACATCAATCGCGCCGCCGCCTTCGCGAAACTCTACGCGAGCGAAACGGCGACTTATGTCTCAAACGAAGCCGTGCAGATCTTCGGAGGCTACGGATTCACAAAGGACTACCCGGTCGAGAAATTCTACCGCGACGTCAAGCTGCTGACCATCGGCGAGGGCACTTCGGAAATCCAGCGCCTGGTCATCGCGCGTTCATTGCTCAAGGATTGACAGCACCCATGCAGTTCAAGGTCACCGTCGTACGCGAAACGGACGGGGTCGAGGCATCGATCCCGTCCATCCGTGAATGCAGCGCCTGGGCGCCCTCGGAAGACGAGGCCCTCGATCTGCTCATGGAACGTGTTGCGTTTTTTCTGGGACTCCCCGCCCGCTTCAAGCACTCCCTCGACCGCTCGCGCGTCGAGGACGACACCACCTACTTCACCCTCGTCGTGCGCGACTGACCCGACCCTCACACACGCGTCCGCCTACTTCGCCAGCACCATCACAAGCGTCTTGACGATACCTGTGGTGTGCAGCACAGCCAGATACGTGCCTGACGCCAGCTGCGAGGCGTCGAACGTCACCCGATAGGCCGCGCCCTTCAGGTGTTCATCGACGAGCGTCGCCACTGTACGTCCATTCACGTCGACCACGCGGAGCTGCACGGGACCATCCTCGATCGTTTCGAACGAAATGACCGTCGTTGCGTTGAAGGGATTCGGATGATTCTGCCGCAGCGACACCGTGCCCGTCGCGTCAAAGAGCCGCACCCCACCTTCTTCACACACCTCCAGCGTCACCGAACCCGGCGCCACCGTTGTCCGCACCATCGCAGTGCCCCAGTCCAGCGCTTCAATGCGCACGGGGGTGGACTGCAGCACGCCGAGCGTCGCCCGCAATTGCAGCGTGAACAAGGTGTCCTGCGGCCAGACGAACGACGCGCGCACATCGATCACGCGTTCTCCATTGCGCACCATGCCCGCCGGTGTCGGTGGTACCGGTGCGAGCGTCGTGGCGTCGAAGACGATGCGTGCATGCACCTCTGAAGGAAGCGCCTGATCGAGATTGCGGGAGGATGCGAGCACGACGGGCAGGTGGACGAGATCTCCCGGTGCCGCCACGATGTGGGGAAGCGTCACATGAGCCGTGGCTTCTTCCGCTTCAGGAATGCTGATGGTATCCGAGAGCGCACTGCAGCCATTCGCATCAGTGATGCGCACACAATAGAGTCCTGCACTGCCACCGGCCAGAACGCGTGTGGTCGCATTGGGCACGACCGCACCGTCGCGGTACCACTGATACGAGACGGCGGGCGTCGACGTGAGTGTCGCACCAGTGCGCGTGACACGCGGCGTGGCAGGGAGGGGATGCATCACGACGGAATGCGCGGCCGACACTCCCGTGCATCCATTGGCGTCGACGACGGTCACGGTCACAAGGCCGGAGGCCGCAAGACGGATTGCAGTGGTCGTGTCGCCGGTGGACCAGCGCACCACCCCGCCTGCACCCGTCAGCGTGAGTGTGATGGTGTCTCCCGTGCAGAACGACACCGGGCCGGAAATCACGGGCTGTGGCGGTTGGTGCACCGTGACGGCAATGGGTGCCGAGATACCAGCGCAACCGAGTCCGTCATCCACGCGCAGGGTGATGACGCCGGATGTCCGTACGACGATGCTGCGGGTGGTGTCTCCGGTGGACCAGAGGTAGGATGGGTACCCGGTGGGTCCCGACAGCACGACGCTGTCACCCGCACAGAAGGCGAGTGCACCGACGATGCTGACTACTGGGGAAAGCTGGTCGGTGACCTGCATGCGCAGTGTGTCGCGCACGGTGCAGGGACCCCGACGCACTTCGAGCACGATCGTGAAGCTGCCGGCTGCATCCCAGCGCACACGCAGCTCGGGTGCGTCTGCAGCGGTGAGCATGGTGCCGCCTGAAACGGTCCACGTAATCACATCGCCGGACTCGACTGATGTCGTATAGCGCGAGACGGCATTCGTGCACGTTGCACGCGGACCCGTCATTGCCGCAACAGGAGGCGCGATGACATCCAGAACAAAGGGCAGGGCGCCAGCAGCGCAACCGTCGGCATTCCGTGCCTCGAGCGTATAAGCACCCGTCGCCCGCACCACGATCCGTTCCGTCGTCTCACCGGTGGACCAGCGCCACAGCAGTCCCGCCGGCTCGGCACGCAGCACGACAGAGTCTCCCTCACAGATGGGAGACGACTGCGACGCGACGATACGGGGTGCGGGCACGTCGGATATGCGGATCTGAAACTCCGTTGTCGAGGTGCAGCCCGTTGCATCGTCGGTCACGCTGAGGCGCAGCGTGTCCATGCCGGCCGACATCCATGCGCAGGTGACGCGGGAAGACGTACTGTCCCCCGTGGTCACCGCACGCGCGCTGTGCCAGCGCAGCGTCGTGCCCGCCGGTGCGACCGTCTCGAACACGGCCGCTTCAGTCGCACACAGCACGCTGTCGCCCGTGATCGCGGCACGCGGCACGGGCTGGACAATGACGTCGACCGGATCGGAGTTGCCCGAGCAACCGCCGGCATCGGTTGCGCTGACTGTGTAGCGTCCGCTCGCGCGTACGACCAGCGCCAGCGTCGTATCGCCGGTGCTCCACCGCGCCGAACGAATTCCCGCGGGAAGCGTCAGCACGACGCTGTCGCCTTCACAGAAGGTCAGGGGACCCGAGCGCAGTACGAGCGGTGCGAAGGTCGTGTCGATGATGATGCGCAGGGTATCATGTCTCGGACAATTGAAACTGGGGAAGCGCTCCGACAGGATCACCATGCCGCTGTCACCGCTGCCCCAGGCTATGGTCGCAGCCGCGCTGCCCTGACCTGCCACGACGCTGCCTCCCACCGCGGTCCACGTGCGTGTGACAGGCGATGCGGCATCGGCCGTGTAGATCTGTGTCGAATTGCGGCAGACGGTCAACGGACCCGCCGCCCTCGGCGTGGGCACGGGCGTGACAAACACGGCGATCGGTCCCGATCCCGCAGTGCAGCCATTCGTATCGAGCACGCTGACGGTATAGGTGCCCGCCGCGCGCACCACGATGCTGCGTGTGCGCAGGCCGTTCGACCAACGGTATGCGCGGTGCACACCCTCGACGGTCAGTACCGCGCTGTCGCCCGAGCAGAACGTGGCCGAAGGCCAGACCGTGACCTTCGGCGCTTCCGGCTCGATGGCATGCACGAACACCGTCTTCGACGGGACCCGGCAGCCATTGCGGTCTGTGATCGTCACGAAATGATTGCCCGTCACACGCACGACCGCAGAACGCGTCGTGTCGCCCGTGCTCCAGCTGTAGGAGCTGTACCCGGCTTCCGCAGTGAGACGCACGCTGTCGCCCTGGCAGAAGGTTGTCGGACCCTCGGCCACTACGGTCGGTGGCGTCACGGGAAAGACACGAATGAACACCGTATCGGATCCCTCGCACCCGGCACCATCGCGCAGACGCAGGATGTATCGTGTGCTTGTCATGGGCGAGGCACGGGGAGCGAGGTCCTTCGGACTCGACAAGCCCAGCGTGGGTTCCCAGATGACTTCGTAGGGACCCTGTCCCGACACGATGTCCGGACGCAGTTGCAGCGATTCGCCCTGGCAGAGTGTGAGATCGGCGCCCAGGTCGAAGATGATCGGCGGATTCACGGTCACACGCACCGAGTCGATGCCGACACAACCGCTCGTGTCGGTCAGTGTCAGATAGTACATCGTCGTCTTTGTCGGCGACGCCGTCGGCTTCGGAATCGTCGGGTCGTTCAGTCCGTCGGTCGGGCTCCATGAAAACCGGTACAGGCCGAGGCTTTCAGGAACAGGATCTCCGAGGATGGTGCTGCCCGACGTGCAGAGCGTGCGGTCGTCTCCCGCTCGAGCTGGGGGAAGCCCCACACTGACGAGTATCGACGGGGAGAGTGTCGAGCAGCCGTTCGCGTTGGTCACGCGCACGACGTAGGATCCCGTGCGGTCGACCACGAGCGACGAGCCCGTGCCGATCGGATTCGGAGATTCGTTGCTGTACCACTGGTAGCTGAGTCCCGCACCCGTGTTCGCACGCAGTGTCGTCGAGCGGCCGGGACAGAGATAGACCGTGTACGACGGCGTGATCTCCGCCTTCGGCTTGAAGTGGATCGTGATGGCGCGGTCGTTGGCGGGACTCTGCTGATAGGGATTCGAGGAGATGATCATCACACGGTAGCCGGTGCCGTCGACCGCATCGATCGGCACCATGCCGCGGATCACTCCGGCTGTCGTGCCCTGCAGCTGACCGAGGAAGTCGGGCGCGCCGAAATTGCCGGACGGATCCGACAGATAGGCGGTGAAGGTGTTGCCTGCGTTGAAGGTTCCGCGCACGGTGAAGGGAATCAGAATGGAATCGCCCGCGCAGTAGGGACCCTGCTGCACGGCTTCCACCGTGATGCTCGTCACCTCCGACTTGAGACACAGATCGAAGCGGCCGAGGAACACATCCTGCATGCCGCCGTGGATTTCCTTCCACGCAGCCGGTGTGGTCATGCCCGAGAGACTTTCGGTATAGCCGGTTGCGAACATGTAGCCGAGGGCGTCGGTCGCGATCTTGATCCCGACATCGCTGCCGGAGCCGCCGTAATACGTGCCGCAGACGCGCACGCCCGTCGTCGTCAGTTCGACGATGAACGCGTCGCCCTCGAGTCCGCCCGCATACCCTGGCTGAAATGCGCCAGCGGTGGCGATGCCGTCGCCCGATTTCGTGAAGCCGGTGATCATCACGTACGCCGTGTCGACCACCGCGATGCCGCGCCCGCGGTCCTGCCCCAGTCCGCCGACATAGCTGCCCCAGCGCCGCACGCCCTGCGAACTGTACTGCACGACGAACGCATCCTCCACACCGCCGAGTGTCTCCTGATGCGTCCCGCGCGAGGCGATGTGCGTGGAGCTTTCCGAGTAGCCCGTCACGAAAATCTCGCTGTCGCGCGATACAGCCACATCCATCGCCCAGTCGTCGCCCGTGCCGCCGAGATACGTGCCCCAGATCCGCGTACCCGTCGCATCGAACATCGCCACGTAGCCGTCGCCGTAAAAGGGACCGCCGCCATAGGTCGGTTGCTGCACCCCCGGCACGGCGATGCCGCTCGCGCTGTTGGTACGTCCCACGACCACGATGTTGTTGTTCGGATCGACGTCTACTCCCTCGCCCCAGTCGGATCCGCTGCCGCCGAGATAGGTGCCCCAGCGTCGCGCGCCTGTCTGCGTGAAGCTGACGATGAACGCGTCATCGCCACCCGCCATCACACTCTGATGCGTACCAGGCGTCGCGATGCCTGAGGTGCTCGACGTCCACCCCGTCACCATCACATTGCCCAGCCGGTCGAAGGCGACCCCGTTGCCGTCTTCGTACCCCGGACCTCCGAGATAGGTGCTCCAGATCCGTCCGCCGCTCGCGTTGAAGAGCGCGACGAAGGCATCCTGTGCACCCCCTGCGTAGGCTGTCTGCCATGCACCACCGCTGGCCACACCCGATGTGCTCGCAGTGAATCCCGTGAACGCGATCACCCCCGTCGCATCGACCGCCACACTCTTGCTGCCCTCGTACGAAGGTCCGCCGAAATACGTGCCCCACACCAGCCTGCCCGCAGCGTCGAACTGCGCGACGAACGCATCGCTGCTCGGTCCGGTGAATGTCGACTGATACGTGCCCGCTGTCGCGATCCCGCTCGTGCTCGTCGTCATCCCGGTGACGAGGGGTCCCCCGGATGCTGTCATCGCCACATCGTTGCCGACCTCCGACGAGGTGCCGCCGAAGTACGTGCCCCAGAGAATCTGCGGATCGATCACCAGCGTGCGCGTGCGGTCATGATTCTCGACCGTGAAGCCGACCATACCGTTCTGCATGTGGTAGGAGGATGCGATGCGGTCGCTTCCCCCCGGTGGGGTGGTCACCGCTACATCCCCGCGGAAGCCGTCGCCTGCCGCATCCCCCCGTCGATGGCCGTCGATCGGAGCATCCTCCCCGGCGGGCAGCAGCCACGAGACGGGCGGAGATTCGCGCAGGGATCCGAGCGCCGTCTCCGTCTCGAGCGAACCGTCGCCGCCACGCCGCGGAACGGCATCGGAGTAGAGGATCCTGATATCCGATACATCCGCACCCGGATGCACGATGAATGCCGTCTTGAGCATGCCCTCCGAGACGTCGTAGCGCAGATCGATACCCGGATAGAGATCGCGCACGAAGAGCGCGTCGTGTGCGGGCACACCGGTCAGGCCATCGGGACAGGCGGGAAGGTAGTAGTTGAACAGCGCGACGGCCTTGCCTGCCGCCTCGATCCGCGCTGCAGGATTCGCACCGGCAAAGCGCACGGTGAGCCGCTGCTGCGTGACGGTCGTGCGCCGCAGCCGGTCGATCGCGTGCGCGGGATCCACGTCGTCACGAAGGGGCGCACCGGTGGATTCGCTCACGGCCGGCGCTGCGACATCGGTACGGGTGAAGACGTAGGTGATGTCGGTGGGGGAGAGGAAGGCGTACACGCCTCCGCCCCAGGCGATGTACCGCGCCTCGGCGAGCAGTCCGTCCCGGCCGAACTGCCCGCGGTTCTCGACCAGGCGCAGCGCGGAGAGTCCGCGCGCGGCATTGTCGGGAATGGACGCGTGAAGGGGACGCAGCCACGGCACGAGCACGAGCATGCACAGCACCACACCGCACGTCACGATGCTGCGCCGTGACGCGCAATCGGCGGAGTTACACATGCGTCTCATGGCCTGATTCGAGTCGCAGCATCCACGTCCCCGAGCGACCGAACATGCCCCGCACCGCGACGGCGTGCCACTGCAGGAGTCGTGGTGCAGCGTCCGCCTGCAGATGCAGGGTCTGGAGTGAGAAGGGGGAAGCGCCCGCGATGCAGCGCTCGCCAAGTTCGGAGGCTGCAGCACCGGGGTCGGCGTCGGCGTAGATATCGACGAACGGATGCCCGACGAGTGCCATCGGGGAAGTCCCCGCAACGCGGGCGGCAGTGGGACTGACCGAGACGATCCGACCCGAGCCGTCGATCTCAGCGAGGGCGGGCATGTTCGCAGCCGGCTCGGTCGAAACGGGATCGGATGGAACTGGGACGTGTTCGAGGGCACGGGTGATCGCGTCCAGCAGTTGGCGGCTCTCATCGGTATGCCGATCTGCGGTCTGCATGCGCAGAAGCGTCAGGCTGTCTGGAGCATGCAACGCCTCGGTCACATTCTCGAGCGGCCTGGCCATCGCTGCCGTGGTCCACACGGCGAGCAGGCCTGCGAGTCCGATCAGCACGAGCATGACCGGCACGAGAAAGATTGGATCATGCACGAGAAAGTAACGCACGCCGCTGCCGAAGAGATAGTCGAAGGTGAGTCCACCGGCGATCAGACACAACAGCACGACGAGCAGATGCGACAGCACGATGCGCAGAAACATGCCGGCAAGCGGGCGGGTGGACGTGGAGGCCATGGCGCGGATCAATCGATCATGCGGTGGATATCACGCTCGCGGCCCAGCAGCACCAGAACGTCATGTTCCTCGATGATCGTCTCCGCCATCGGCACGCCGATCACACTTTCCTCGCGTGTCTGAACTCCGCTCGAGTCCGTTCCGATCTTCACGCGCTTGATCGTGATCAGGTTCACGCTGAAGCGGTTGCGCAGGTCCAGCTCCTTGAGCGTCTTACCGTAGAATCGGCGGGGAGCTTCAACCTGCAGGATGCTGTATTCGTCGGTCAACGGTATCAGATCGAGCACGCTGTCGCTGAACATGCGCATGGCAACGCGTTCGGCGACGATCTCCTCGGGCGAGATGACCAGATGCACGCCGACATTCTTGAAGATCTCCGTGTGCAGGGGACTCGTGCTCTTGACCACGACCCTCTTGCACTTGAAGCGCAGCAGATGCACGCAAGTAAGCAGGGCGCTTTCGAAATCCTCACCGATCGCCACGATCACTGCATCGAGATCTTCCAGCCCTTGATTGCGCAGGGCGTTCTCGTCGGTGCTGTCCAGCCGGATCGCATAAGCGACCTTGTTCTTGATGTCTTCGATCTTCGACATCGTGTTGTCGATGACGATGACCTCGGCCCCGCGTTCGGTCAGTTCGAGAGCGAGGCGCTCCCCGAAGTATCCGAGACCGATGATGGCGAAACGCTTGACCATGAGTTACTCCGCTGGGTGCGATGCAGATCGTGAAGAGGGAAGTGGGAACACGCGGAACCGCATCAGATGACGATGTTTTCCGAGGGATAATCGTAGTTGGCAGTCACGGCCGGACGCGTCAGGGCCATGAGCATGGTGATCGCTCCGACGCGACCGACGAGCATGGTCAGCATCAGGGTCACCTTGCTCGCATCGGAGAGGAACGGTGTGATGCCGCGGGAGAGCCCCACCGTGCCGAAGGCCGAGACAGATTCAAAGATAACATCGCCGAGCGGGAACGGTTCGATCCAGACAAGCACAAGTACGGTGATCAGTAGCAGGATGAGCGACAGCGTGAATGTCGCGTATGCGCGCTCGATCGACGTTGTGGTGATCTGCCGGTGACCGATCTCCAGCTTCTGCCTGCCGCGCACGAGATTGAATGCGGAGAAGATGAGCAGTGTGAAGGTCGTGGTCTTGATGCCACCACCGGTCGACGCAGGGGAGGCGCCGATGAACATGAGCATGATCATCACCAGCACGGTCGGCATGGTGACGATTCCGATGTCGATCGTATTGAAACCTGCAGTGCGGCAGGTGACCGATTGAAAGAAGGCGGTGAGCAGTTGCTGCCCTGTGTTCATGTCGCGCAGCGTATGCCTGAGTTCGAACGTATAGATCGCCGCCGTGCCTGCGACGAGAAGAAATGCCGTCGTCGTGATGACGATGCGCGAATGCACGGTGAGCCTGCTCCGCACACGCCATGCCCGGCTGCTGAAGGGACGCAGGGATATGATGTTCGAGATCACCATGAACCCGAGACCGCCGGAAATGATCAGCGCGCTGATGGTGAGCAGAATGCCCGGATTGAAGGCCACACGGGGATCCGCGAAATTGAGACTGAACGTCGAGAAACCGGCGTTGCAGAATCCGCTGACCGCGTGGAAAAGGGAGGCGAACACGCGATCGCTGCCTGTGGAAAAGAGCGATGGATCCCACGACACATAGAGTATGAGTGCGCCGGCACATTCAATGATCAGGGTGATGGCGATGATCTGGATGAGCGTGGTGCGTATCTCTCCGATGCTGTCCTTGTTGAGAAACTCCTGCATCAACACGCGCTCCTTGATGCTCAGACGCCCCGAGAACAGTGTGAAGAAGGTAGTGAAGGTCATCAGCCCGAGACCGCCGATCTGGATCAGTCCCATGATCACGATCTGCCCGAACACCGTAAACGTGGTCGGCGTGTCGACCACGACGAGTCCCGTGACACACACCGCACTCGTCGATGTGAACAGCGCGTCGATGAAGTCGATGCCCGCGACGGTCGCGCGGGGCAGGCTCAGCATCAGTGCACCGCTCACGATCACCAGCAGGAAACTCGCGATGAACAACCGTGCCGGCTGGATGCGGAGCATGGTCAGCTTTCTGCTGTACCGGATGGCGGAGGCGATGACCTCGATCGCGATCACCGACTGGAAGAGCACGATGTACAGCGCGAAGAGGTTGCGCGATGCGAACACCCAGGGCAGTTCCACTCCGAGCATCAGCAGCACCTGCGTGAACGCGATGATGAGAAGGAGTGTGGACGATGCCGCATACTCCATGCGACGATCGCGCATCAACTCAGCACGGTCCGGCGCGAGGGCCAGCTTGACCAGCTGCTGGGTCATGAACACCCCGACGACCATGAACTCGAATGTGCGCACGACAGACGCCCACTCCGGGGACAGCCGGAACCCGTACTCGAGGATCAGCGCACCGATCGCGAGGATGTACAGAGGCAGCAGCACGCGGTTGATGCGCGTGCTGACGCGGGTGAATCGGCCTGTGGATCGTTCTGCGGAAGAGGACATGTCAATGGAACGAATCGCGAATGACCCGGCAACCTATCGAATGCACTGCTCAAGTGCAACAAGAAACCCGGGACTCTCCTTTGATTCTCGCACGCATCGTTCGTAGCTTTGTCCCGGCCCTTGACATTCCTCGATCATGCCCACACTCATCACCAGCATTTCCGGTATCCGGGGCATTCCCGGCGATTCACTTCTTCCCGATACTGTCATTCGATACGCGGCTGCCTTCGCTGTCATGTGCGACGGGGGTACCGTTGTTGTCGGGTACGACGGGCGTCCTTCGGGACTCCCGATCAAGGATCTGGTCAGCGCAACGCTGCGCATGGCCGGGTGTGCGGTGATCGACATTGGACTCGCTCCGACCCCGACCGTGCAAGTCAGTGTCGAGCGCGCAGGAGCGGCAGGCGGCGTCGCCATCACCGCCAGCCACAATCCCTCGGAATGGAACGGCCTGAAGTTTCTCGACGCGCGTGGCGTCTTCCTCGATGTCGAGCAGAACGCGACCCTCTTTACACTCGCGGATGCGGGGAGGCATCGTGCAGTGCGGTGGGACGCCATCGGCACCTTGTCGATCGACTCCCACGCCGTCGACCGTCACATCGATCTCGTGCTCACATCACTGCCCGTGCATCTCGACGCCATCCGTGCGTGCCGGTTCAGTGTTGTCGTCGATGCAGTGAACGCCTCCGGCAGCATGGCCGTGCCCACCCTGCTCGAGCGTCTCGGCTGCACCGTGCACCCCCTGTATTGCGACGGCACGGGACGCTTCCCCCACACCCCCGAACCCCTCCCGGTGAACCTCACCGAACTCGGCCGGCAGACCGCCGCACTCGGGGCCGATCTCGGTGTCGCAGTCGATCCCGACGCAGACAGGCTCGTGCTCTTCACGGAGGAGGGACGTCCCTTCGGTGAGGAATACACCGTCACCACGGCAACGGACGCACTGCTCGCACGCCTCGTCCACCCCGACGGCGCCCCGGTCGTCGTCAACCTCTCCACCACGCGCGCCGTCGACGATGTCGCCGCCCGCTATGGTGCTCGCGTCGAACGCACCCCTGTCGGCGAAATCAACGTCGCCCGCCACATGCTCGCCCATGGTGCACCCGTCGGGGGAGAGGGCAGCGGGGGAGTCATCGTTCCCGCCGTGCATGCTGGACGCGACTCGCTGGTGGGACTCGTGCTCACGCTCGATGCGCTTGCGCGCACGGGACTCTCGGCCTCCGCCTATCGTGCCACGCTGCCCGACTATGTGATCCGCAAGTCGAAGTACGCGACCGCATCGTTCGACATGCCCGCGGCCTTTGCGCGTGTCGCGACAGCGTTCGCAGGTGAGAGGATCAATGCGGATGACGGACTGCGCATCGATTTCGCCGAAGGCTGGGTGCACATCCGTACATCGAACACCGAGCCCATCGCCCGCGTCATCGCGGAAGCCTCCACAGCCGAGACGGCGGATGCGCTCGCTGCACGCGTGGCCGCGATCGCCTTCGGTCCCGAAGCGGAGCCGCACGCATGATTCTCTGCCGCGTGCTCGGCACGCTCGTGTCGGTGAAGAAGGATGCGACCCTGCGTCCCTACAAAATGCTGATCTGCCATCCTGTCGGACTCGACCGCGCCTTTCTCCCCAAGGGCGAGGTGATGGCGATCGACCACACCGGTGCGGGTGTCGGCGATTACGTGCTCGTGGCCCAGGAGGGTGACGCGGCACAGCAGGTGCTCGCGCGCACCGACGTGCCGGTGCACAGCATCGTCGTCTGCGTCGTCGACGACTTCCACGTGGATGCGCGCTATGCGCCGTCCGACCCCGCCGCCTCCGTCGCGGCACCATCCCCCACAGACCGTTCCTGACATCATTCATAGGATGAGCAACACCATGACCACGATCATTGACCTCTTCGCGCGGGAAATTCTCGATTCCCGCGGCAATCCCACCATCGAGGTGGATGTCGAACTCGAGAGCGGTGTCGTCGGCCGTGCCGCCGTGCCGAGCGGTGCCTCCACCGGCGAGCGCGAAGCGGTCGAGCTGCGCGACGGCGACAAGGCGCGCTATGTCGGCAAGGGCGTGCTCTCGGCTGTCGAAAACGTGAACGAGCATCTGGCCGACGAGCTGATCGGCTGGGATGCGCTCGACCAGACCGGCATCGATGCCTTCATGATCGAACTCGACGGCACCGAGAACAAGAGCCGACTCGGCGCGAACGCGATGCTCGGCGTCTCGCTCGCCACGGCGCGTGCGGCCGCCGAGACGCTCGAACTGCCGCTGTACCGCTACATCGGCGGCACGAACGCGAAGGTGCTGCCCGTGCCGATGATGAACATCCTCAACGGCGGCAAGCATGCCGACAACACGGTCGACATCCAGGAATTCATGATCGTGCCCTACGGCGCGCCGACCTTCAGCGAAGCGCTGCGCTGCGGCACCGAGATCTTCCACGCGCTCAAGAAGGTGCTGTCCGATCGTGGCTACAACACCTCCGTCGGCGACGAGGGCGGTTTCGCCCCGAGCCTGAAGAGCAACGAGGAGGCGATCGAGTGCATCCTCACCGCGATGGAAAAGGCGAAGTACACCGACAAGGAGTGCGGCATCGCGCTCGACGTCGCGGCCAGCGAGATGTTCGAGAAGGGCAAGGGCAAGAAACCCGGCATGTACCGCTTCTTCAAATCGGACAAGAGTCTCCGCAGTGCCGAGGAGATGATCGAGATGTACGTGCGCATGGTCGAGAAGTATCCAGTGATCTCGATCGAGGACGGCCTCGGCGAGAATGACTGGGACGGCTGGGCGCTTCTGACCGAGACGTTCGGCAACAGGATACAGCTCGTCGGCGACGACATCTTCGTCACGAATCCCAACATCCTCGAAGTCGGCATCGCACGCGGCATCGCCAACTCGATTCTCGTGAAGGTCAACCAGATCGGCACGCTCACCGAAACCCTCGACGCGGTCGAGATGGCCAAGCGCGCGCGCTACACCTCGGTGATCAGCCACCGCTCCGGCGAGACCGAAGACTCCACGATCGCCGACATCGCCGTCGCCACGAACGCCGGTCAGATCAAGACCGGGTCCGCCAGCCGCTCGGACCGCATCGCCAAGTACAACCAGCTGCTGCGCATCGAGGAGGAACTCGACGTGACGGCCATCTACGCCGGTCGCTCGGCGTTTCACGCGATCCGGTAACGTGCGCGTTCTCGTCGCACCGGATTCGTTCAAGGGATCTCTCTCTGCACAGCGCGTCGCCGGCATCATCGGCGACGCGCTTCGTGCTTCGGATCCCGCCTGCACCGTCACGCTGCTTCCGCTGGGGGATGGCGGCGAGGGAACGACCGCGGCCGTGCGCGATGCGCTGCGTGCGGCGAACGCATCCCTCTGCATCAATCACTCGCCCGCGCTCGATGCGCGCGCGCGGCCCGTCACGGCGGAGTGGATCCGCCTGCCCGACGGCACCGCCCTCACTGATGCGGCCGCATGCATCGGACTCGCGCAGCTCGCTGCCGGCGAGCGCGATGCGCGGCGTGCGACGAGTGCGGGACTCGGCCTCCTCGTACGCCGCATCTGCGCCGAGCTTCCGACACGCGTCGTGATCGGTCTCGGCGGCACGGCCACGGTCGACGGCGGCATCGGATTCGTGCGCGCGATGGGATGGCGCCTCGTCGATGCCGCCGGCCGCGATGTCACCGGCGACGATGTGGTGGATGTGGTGGAGAGGGTGGTCCGCATCGAGCCGCCGCGGGATTGGCCCGCCCAGTGGCACCGCATACCCTTCACGGCATGGTCCGACGTTGCCGCACCCCTCTGCGGAAGCCGCGGTGCCGCGCGGCAGTTCGGTCCGCAGAAAGGCGCCGCGCCCGCGGATGTCGAGGCGCTCGAGCGTGCGCTTGCGCGCTTCGCCGACCTCGTACGCCGCGACGTGCGCGATGTGGATCCCGACGCGCCGGGCATGGGTGCCGCGGGCGGACTCGGATTCGCGCTGCGCGCATTCATGAATGCCGAGGTAGTATCCGGTGCGGACGGCGTGCTCGACCTGGTCGCGTTCGACGCGCGCGTGCGCGAAGCCGATCTCGTGATGACAGGGGAGGGGAGGCTCGATACGCAGACCCGCGAGGGCAAGCTCGTGGCCGTGGTTGCGCGGCGCGCCCGAGCGGCGGGCGTACCCGTGGTCGCGGTGGTGGGACGCCTCGCCGGCGACGCCCGCGAACTCTGCGATGCCCTCGCGCTCGACGACATCATCGTCGCCGCGGGCGACGACATCAACGACCCCACTGCCATCCTCCACGCCCCCGGCCTCCTCGAACAAGCAATCGAAAACTGGAAAGGTCGGTGGACGTCCTCGTCCACTTCAAAGGTCGGTGGACGTCCTCGTCCACCGACCCATCCCCAAAATCCGTACATTTGTGGCTGATGAACATCCCACACCCCCATATCCACAACACGAGACCTGCATGACCCCGATCACGTTCGGCACGGACGGCTGGCGCGGCATCATCGCCGCCGACTACACCTTCGACAACGTCGCCCGCGTGGCACTCGCCTTCGCGAAGCACTACCGCAAGCACCCGAAGATCGCCAACGGCGTCGTCGTCGGTGGCGACGGACGCTTCGGCTCGCAGGATTTCGCCGAAACCGCCGCACGCGTCATCGCCAGCCAGGGCATCCGGGTCTGGCTCTGCGACCGCGTCGTCTCCACACCCATGGTCTCGCTTGGCATCATCAGCAAAAAGGCCGCCGCCGGCGTCATGATCACCGCCAGCCACAATCCCCCGGGATGGAACGGCTTCAAGATCAAGGGCGACTTCGGCGGCTCCGCGCTGATGAAGGATATCAAGAAGGTCGAGGCAATCCTCGCCGACTACGTCACCAAGGGCACCCTGCCGAAGATGCGCGCCCTCGATGACCTGAAGAAAGAGGGACTCATCCGCACCATCGACGTGCACACCCTCTACGACAAGGACATCCGCAAGAAGATCGACTTCAAGAAGATCGAAGCCTCCGGCATGCGCATCGCCTACGACGTCATGTACGGCGCGGCCGCCGGCGTCATGGGTCGCCTCCTCCCCTCGGTGCGCACCCTGCATGACGAGCACAATCCCGGCTTCAAGGGCATCGCCCCCGAGCCCCTCTCGCAGAACCTCCAGGAGTTCATCGCCCTCATCAAGCGTGATGGCTACGACCTCGGCATGGTCACCGATGGAGACGCCGACCGTCTCGGCGCCGTCGACGAAAACGGCACCTTCGTCAGCACCCAGCTCATCATCCCGATCCTGCTCAAGTACCTGGTCGAGCACCGCAGGCAGACCGGCTGCGTCGTCGCCACCGTCTCGGTCTCCGACCTCGTCACCCGCATGTGCGAGAAGTACGGCCTGAAGCTCTACCGCCGTCCCGTCGGCTTCAAGTACGTCACCGAAATCATGATCACCGAGAAAGTGCTCATCGGCGGCGAGGAGAGCGGCGGCGTCGGCACCAGCCTCCACATCCCCGAGCGCGACGGCATCTTCAACAACCTCCTGCTCGCCGAATACCTCGCCACCCGCACGATGACCCTCGGCCAGGCCGTCGAGGAGATCTATCAGGAGTTCGGCCGCGTCCACTACGACCGCGTCGACTTCCGCACCACCGACGAGGACAAGAAGCGCATCCTCGCCGCGTGCACCAAGGGACTCGCGAAAATCGGCGGTTACCCCGTCATCGAGACAGACACGATGGATGGATTCAAGTTCCGCATTGACGGGGGATGGCTCCTGGTGCGTGCCTCCGGCACGGAACCCATCCTGCGCTTCTACGCCGAGGCCGACACCGAGGCCAAGGTGCGGAAGCTTCTCAAGGCGGCAGTCACGCTCTGAGGCGCGGTGCACTGATGGCGTGCCGGTGGATTCCCCTCGCGCTCTGCGCGCTCCTGCTGCTTCCCCCGGCCGCCGCGGCACAGCACGTCCTCACCGCAACAGAAGTTGCTGCAGACACAACAGTCGCTGGAGTGGTGGGAGAACCGGACGGTGGACGTCCCCGTCCACCCAACACCCACCCCAGTTCCGCAATAGCCCCGCTCGACACAACAGTCGTTGGTGCGGTGGGAGAACCGGACGGTGGACGTCCCCGTCCACCCTACCCCCCCCGAACCCTCGTTTTTTCCAGCGATTCCGACTACGTCCACGGTCCCACCATCGGCGGCGTCAACACCACCCGTGCGTGGATCGTCGGCGGCATCATGGGTGCCTCGAACGTCGGCATCATGTACTACTACTACACGACGTTCTACACCCCGCGTGAATCCGAGCGATCGAAGTGGCACACCTTCAACGACTGGTACAATGCGGATCTGAACGTCGACAAGCTCGGGCATGTCTGGGGAGCGCAGGCCTACACCAACACCCTCTACCACATCTTCCGCTGGGCCAACCTCGGCACCACCTCGTCGATGCTCTGGTCGAGTTCGCTCGCCTGGCTCTACCAGCTCGAGATGGAGATGACCGATGCGTACTACAAGCGCTGGGGATTCTCGTGGTGGGATGTCGGGGCCAATACGGTGGGATCGGTCTGGCCGAATCTGCAGCGCGCCGTGCCCGCGCTGCAGTCGGTGAACCTCAAGATGAGCTACCGCCCCTCACGGCTCATCACCGAGAAGTGGGTCGACTACGTGCTGAAGGATTACGACGGCTTCACCTACTGGCTCGCGTTCTCGGTCGAGGATTTCCTGCCGCGGGCGCTCAAGCCCTACTGGCCCGACTGGCTCGGCATCGCCGTCGGTTACGGGGCGGCCAACACCGTCATTGCGCGCAACACCTACAATTCGAACGCGCAGAACAAGGGACTCGGTGATCAGGAATGGTACATCGCCCTCGACTACGACCTGCGCAAACTCCCTGGTGACACGCCCTTCCTCCGCTTCCTGAAAGAGGAGCTCAATCTCATCCATTGGCCCAGTCCTGCCATCCGGATCTCCCCCGGCATGATCTGGTACGGATTATACTTCTAGACTGGAGGGCGTCCATCCCCCCACCTACCTTCCCAGCAGCAACCTCACAAACAACACCCGCGTCACCCTCGACTCGGGAATCCGATCCAGTCCCATACACACCAGCGCGATCACGCCGATCACCCCCAGATTCGCGAGCACTCCCACCGATCGCCCCTGGCC
>JAEYUG010000087.1 GCA_023432805.1 Bacteroidota bacterium
TCCTGGCACTGCGCGGCGGTGTGCCGACCGGTGAGCGGAAACTGCGTGCGGTTGTGGTCGATGGTCGCGGGTTTCCATGCGGTCATGCCGTGACAGACGGTGCAGTCGCGGTTGAACTGTCCGGCCACGTGCGAAGGCTGTACGACGGCGGTGTAGTCGCTCTGGTGGCAGGACCAGCAGTCCGTGGGCAGATTCGTGTAGTTGCCGTTCACGTGGCAGCTCTGGCAGGCCTGTGCGGCATGCGCACCCACGAGCGGGAATTGCGTGGTCGCGTGATCGAAGGTGGCCGGACGCCACCCCGTCATGGCGTGGCAGGCGAGGCAGTTCGTGTCGAAGGATCCGGCCTGGTGCGGGGGATTCGTGGTCGCCGCGTACTCCTTCATGTGGCAGGCGATGCAGGTGTTCGGCGTGCCGGTGAAGGTGCCGCCGATATGGCACTGCTCGCAGGGGACCTGTTCATGCCGGCCGACCAGCGGGAATCCCGTCTTTGCGTGATCGATGGTCGCGGGCATCCGCTCGACCGGCTGCCATGCCTGTGTCGAGTGACAGTCCGCACACTGCATGGCAAAGCCCACCACCGCATGATTCGGCCGCGTCGTCGCGTGATACGTCTCGGCATGACAACCGTCGCAGGTCAGCGGCAGCCCCGCGTAGCGGCCGCCCTCGTGGCAGCGTGCGCACTCGATGCGGCGATGCGCGCCCGTCAGACGGAAGTTCGTGTTGTCGTGATCGAAGCGCACCGGCGTCCACCGGGCGGGATCGTGACACTCCATGCAGGCGTGCGAGAATCCCCCCGCCGCGTGATTCGGCTCGACCACCCCGCGGTAGTCGCTCTCGTGACATGCGAAACAGTCCGCCGGCGTCGCACGGAACTGCTGGTCGAGCTGCTGCGCATGGCAGCTCTCGCAGGGCAGCTGCTGATGCGCGCCGAAAAGCGGAAACCGCGTGAGCTGATGCCGCGCCACTTCGGCACTGGGATTGCGCCACGCCGTGGGCTGGTGGCAGTCCTGACACCGGTCGCCAAACTCGCCCGCATGCCGGTCGGTATGACACTGCACGCAGGCGGTGGTCAGATCCTTGAACGCGATCTTCGCATGGCAGCTTCCGCAGGTGGCCGAGGCATGCCGCCCGACCAGCGCGTACCCTGTCAGCGCGTGATCGAAACGGATGTCCTTCTTGAGCGACTTCCACGATGCGGCCGTGTGGCAGGTGCCGCAGGGAATTCCATACGATGCGTGCGGCGCGCTGCCGGGCGTCTCCTGCGCGGCGAGCTGCACGGGCCAGACCAGGGACAGCATGAGGAGTGCGCCTGCGGCGCGGATGAATCGCGGCACAACGAACATGATGTCTCCGAAACGAGGTATCCTCATCATACGGGGGAAGCCGCCGGGGCGTTCCCGGCGGGGGTCAGAAGATCCAGGTATAACCGAGCGAGACCGTGACCACGACATGCACGATCAGGATCAGGAACATGATGATCGAGAAGGGGAAGTGCACGACGTGCCAGTAGTGGAAGATGGCCTGCGCCGTGCCCAGAAAGGCGATGCGCCGCAGCAGCAGCGACTTGCGCCGGGCGATCTCCATCACGTCGCGCACGGCGTCAGTGGGAAGCCCCCGCGACGCAAGATGTGCGCGCAGCTGCGCCAGACGCGAGCGGCGGCCGAGATCGTCGCGCACGAGGGCGAGCACGCTTGCGAAGATCGACGGATCCTCGCCAGCGGCGTCGACGTGGCTGATGCCGTCGATCATCGCGAGGGTGTCGTCGTCGACCTTGTAGGTGCGCGTGAGCACCGTGCGCATGCGGTCGTTCTGGGCGGCCAGGTCGCCCATCGACAACTCCTGTCCCTCGATCGTCTTGGGAATCTGCGTGTAGATGTAGCGGCCGAGGATGCCGCTGAGTGCGACGAAGATCATGCTCCACGCGCTGACGGCCACGATGCCGCCGAACTTGAAGGTGGTATGGTAGAGTACGAGTACGGGACCGAGCAGGCACAGGAAGATGTGGAATTCGAGCCAGTGCTTGATCTTCCCCAGATTGCGCATGCGCCGCACCCGCTTGCGCGAGCTGTAGAGCGCGACTCCCATCATCATGCTTGCGGAGCCGAGGATTCCCAACCCATGCCCGTAGAAGCCCGTGGGCTTCCACTCCTGCCAGTACGCGGCATCACGCCGAAGCGAATCCTTCCGCGTCAGCAATTCCTCCCTCGAGAGTCCGAGCGTGCCGAGTCCCGCATCCATCATCTCCAGCTCGACGTCGATGTCGCTGATGCGGGCGTCGAGATCGGCCTTGTGGTTGCTGATCGTCTCTTCGGCCGTGCTGTAGTAGGTGAAGCCGTTGATGCCGACGATCACCGCCGTGCCGATGCCGAGCGTGAACAAGAGGAGAAGGTACAGGGTGTGGACCTGCTTGCTCATATATATACCGTGGTGCTGGAGCGTGGATGAAGTGCCCAAGATAGCATCGCCCCTGCACAATTGCGATATTGGGCGCAGCATTTCCTGTCACAACCCGCCGCCCGCGCCATGGAGTCGTTTCTGACCTTCCTCGTCTTCGCCGTTCTGGTGTTCGTCACCGTCACGCCCTACATGAAGATGGTCAAGAAGCGCGAGGCCCGCGCGCGCGAGGCGGCGAAGAAGGGCGCGCTGCATTCGTCGGGACCCCGGTCGCAGCATCCGCACATCGACATCGGACAGTGCATCGGCTGCGGCGCCTGTGTGGATGCCTGTCCCGAGGGCGATGTACTCGGCGTGATCGGCGGCAAGGCGGCCATCATCAACGGGCACAAGTGCATCGGGCACAGCCTCTGCGCGGAGGCCTGTCCCGTCGGCGCGATCGAGATCGTGATGGCGCGTCCGAGCATCGGCGCCGACATGCCGGCCCTGACCGACGAGTATGAGACGAACGTGCCGGGCATGTTCATCGTGGGTGAGTTGGGCGGACTCGCGCTCATCAAGAACGCCGTGAATCAGGGACGCGACTGCATCGACGTGATCGCCGCGCGATTGGCGATGCATCCCCCGCCGTCTGATGATGCGGATATCGTCGATGTATGCATCGTCGGGGCGGGTCCCGGCGGCATCAGCGCCTCGCTGCGCGCCATCGAGCGGAAGCTGCGCTACCTCACGCTCGAGCAGGACGAGGTCGGCGGCACGGTGGCCAAGTATCCCCGCCAGAAGCTCGTGATGACGAGTCCCGTCGAACTGCCCATGCATGGACGTTTCAAGAAGCTCGAGATCGGCAAGGAGGAGCTGCTCGCGTTCTGGACCGAGGTCTTCGACAAGAGCGGACTCCAGGTGCGCACGAAGGAGCGGGTCGAGGGAATCGTGCGTGGCGATGACGGCATCTTCGCGGTGACCACGACGGCCGGGGTGCACCGGGCCCGGCACGTCGTACTTGCGCTGGGTCGCCGCGGCACCCCGCGGAAGCTGGAGATCACGGGCGAGGAGCATCCAAAGGTCATGTACAGCCTGATCGAGGCCGATGCGTACGTGAACAGCAGGATTCTCGTGGTGGGTGGCGGCGACAGCGCCATCGAGGCGGCGATGGGTCTGGCGCATCAGCGGGGCAACGTCGTGACGCTCTCGTACCGCAAGGCCGAATTCTCGCGCATCAAGGAGCGCAATGCCCAGCGCATCGCCGACTGCGTGCAGCGGGGCATGCTCGAGGTCGTGTTCAACTCGATGCCGGTCGAGATCCGCGACGAGGAGGTCGTGCTCGAGGTCGACGGTGCGGAGCGGCTGCTGCCGAACGACTACGTGTGGGTATTCGCGGGGGGAATTCCGCCGAACGATTTCCTGGTGAAGTGCGGCATCGCGTTGGGTCCCCGCGACCTCACAAAGGAAGCGCAGGCGGCGTAGGCACAGGAGGACGGACGCCCTCGTCCGTACGGTCTATAACGCCAACACCCGAGCCGAGGCTCGGGTGTTGGCGTTGAGGAGGTATTGATGTGAGGTTTCTAAGGGATCAGCAGAAGCCGAGGAAGTGAACAATGGTGTACCACATGCTGTGGTGGTGACGACTGTGCTCCGACGACTGACGCTTCTGGCGATCCGACTGGGCTGTGCGGCGGCGGGACGACACGCCGCGCGTGCCATTCATCTCCGTTACCAGCATCTGACCAATCATGACAATTCTCGTATACTGCGTGAGGCATATGTTCGGCGTGTGTTCCAGAACTACACGCACACTACACAAAGTGCAATTTGTAGGCCAAACGAAAACCGCGAAAATGAGCGTAATTGCGCAGGTTGCCTGTGGCGAGCGTGAACATTTGTGGCGAATCTGTGAAGATTTATCACGTTCGCGCGTGTATGCGTGGTCCCACGTAGGGGGTGTTGCGGATCCCGGCGATGAACAGCCGGGCATTCGCTGCGCGTTCATGCGTGATGAACACGCGAAAACCGAATCCTTTCGCCTTTTTTCGCATCACATGCGGTGTCATATTGCATGACGATGCGACCTGTCATCATGCCGACATGGGGGCTTCCGCCCAATGCTGCGAACAAGCACCCATGCATGTGACAAATATTCACGATGACAATTCCATCCCTTCACCAACTGCAAGGCAGCATGTTCTCGTCCCTTATCTCCTTCCTTCGTCCCGGAAACGCCGACATAGATCTCCACGCAGAGGATTTCGCCTCTGAACTTGCATCCACCCCGAACGCGGTCGTGCTTGACGTACGCACCTCGGGCGAGTACAACGGCGGCCGTCTTCCCGACGCGCGGCTGATGGACATCTCGAGTCCGTCGTTCTCGCAGAAGCTCGAAGCCCTCGACCGCGCCACGCCCTACTACGTCTACTGTGCCAGCGGCAGCCGCAGCTCGCACGCCGCACGCATGATGACGCAGATGGGCTTTGCGCACGTGCGCAACCTGGCCGGCGGCATCATGAGCTGGCGGGGCAAGATCGTCCGATGAAACGCATCCGGCTGCTTGTCGCGGTTGTGGGGGGATTGCTTGCGGGCGGATCCCACGTCCTCTGCGCACAGCCGGTCGACAGTCTGGACCTGAAGATCGGCCAGATGATCATGGTGGGCTTCCGCGGGCTGACTGCGGAAGCCGCCGCACCCGCCCTCGCCGATGTCGAACGCGGCGTGGGGGGAGTGATCCTCTTCGACTACGACGTGGAGCGGAAGAGTCCTGTTCGGAACATCGAGAATCCCGCCCAGCTGCGCACGCTCACGCGGGCCTTCGAGGCTGCCGCGCGCCGGTCCCCGTCGCGGTTGCCGCTGCTGGTGGCGATCGATCAGGAGGGCGGTCGGGTCAACAGGCTGAAGCCGAAGAACGGCTTCCCCCCGACGGTGACGCAGGAGGAACTCGGACGGATGAATGTGCCCGACTCGACGCGCGCGCACGCCGCACGGACAGGCGCGACGCTCGCATCCCTCGGCATCAATCTGAACTTCGCGCCGGTGGTGGATGTGAACGTGAATCCCGCAAATCCTGTCATCGGAAAACTGGGACGTTCGTTCAGCGCCGATCCCGCGCGCGTGGCGGTGCATGCAGTGGCGGCGGTCGAGGGATACCGGTCGCAGGGCGTGCTCACGGCGGTGAAGCATTTTCCGGGACACGGGAGTTCGACAGGGGATTCGCATGAGGGATTCGTGGATGTGACCACGACCTGGTCGCGTGCGGAGCTCGTGCCGTTTGCGCGGCTCATCGCGTCGGGACACTGCGACATGGTGATGACGGCGCACATCTTCAATTCAAAGTTGGATGCACGCTACCCCGCCACGCTCTCGCGCGCGGTGATCGGCATGCTGCGTGATTCGCTGGGCTGGCAGGGGGTGGTGGTGTCGGATGATCTGCAGATGCGCGCAATCACCGATCACTACGGATTCGAGGAGGCGGTGGCGCTCGCGCTGGATGCGGGGGTGGACCTGCTGCTGATGGGCAACAACGCAGGGGCGTATGACGGAGAGGCCGCTGTGCGTATCGCACGCACGGTGAAGGGACTGGTGCGGTCGGGGAAGGTGACGGAGGCACGCATCGACGCGTCGTATCGGCGCATCGTCGCGCTCAAGCAGCGGTTGTACTGACGATGGGGAGGCGGCGTCTCGCCGCCCGCATCCTCATCGCATCGTTCTCTTGGACGGACGAGGGCGTCCGTCCTCCCGCGACGGACGAGGGCGTCCGTCCTCCCGCGACGGACGAGGGCGTCCGTCCTCCCGCGACGGACGAGGGCGTCCGTCCTCCCGTTGGGGGTTGAGGTTTGGGGCGATTGCGGCTATCTTGCCGGGTTCACAACCTGAGGCGATGATGAAGGACATTCAAGAGAAACTTGCCGTCGCGCGTGGAGAGAATCCCGCGGATCTCGTATTCACCAACGGTCGCATCGTCAACGTGCTCTCCGGGGAAATCCACGAGGGCGACGTGGCGGTGTCGGGTGGACGCATTGTCGGCATCGGCTCGTATGAAGGCCGCGTCGTGGTCGATCTCGCCGGCAGCTACATCGCACCTGCATTCATCGACGGACACATCCACCTCGAGAGCACGATGCTCACCGTCGCCGAGTTTGCACGCGCAGTGGTTCCCCGTGGTACCGGTGCGGTAGTCACCGATCCCCACGAATACGCCAACGTCGTCGGCCTGCCCGGCATCGAGTACATCCTCGAATCCGCCAAGCACGTGCCCGTCGACGTCTTCGTCATGATGTCGTCGTGCGTACCCGCCACGCATCTGGAAACCTCCGGCGCCCGCCTCGGCCGTGACGACATCTTCCCCTACATGAGCCGCGAAAATGTGGCCGGCGTGGCCGAGATGATGAACTTCCCCGGCGTGTACAACGGCACCGAAACCGAGCTCGGCAAGATCAACCTCGGCGTCAAGTTCGCGAAGATGGTCGACGGCCATTCGCCGGGACTGACAGGCGGGCTGCTCAACGCCTACATCCTCGCCGGCGTGACCAGCGACCACGAGTGCACGACGCTCGAGGAAGCGCGGGAAAAAGTGCGGCGCGGCATGCACGTGCTCGTGCGCGAAGGCACCGCCGAGCGGAATCTTCATGACATCCTGCCGTTGGTCACGGCCGCGAACGCGGTCAACTTCTCGTTCGCCACCGACGACAAGCATCCCGCAGATCTCGAGGACGAGGGACACATCGACCATCACGTGCGCGAGAGCATCCGTGCGGGACTCGATCCCATGCTCGCGATCCAGATGGCGACGATCAACACCGCGCGGCACTACCGCCTGCGCAACCACGGTGCGATCGCACCCCGCTGCCACGCGAACCTGGTCGTGTTCGATTCGCTCGAAGACATACGTCCCCGTCTCGTCTACTACCACGGCGATCTCGTCGCGCGCGACGGCGCGTATCTGCACGAGAAGGAGGATCCCGTCGCCTTTGCGGTGCTGACCGACACGATGCGGGTGAAGGATTTCACGATAGCGGATCTCGCCGTCGAGGCGCGCATCGGACAGATGAAGGTAATCGACATCGTACCGCGGCAGATCGTCACGACGGCTTCCCTCGTGGAGCCGAAGGTCGAGAACCATGAGGTCGTGGCCGACGTCGAGCGCGACATCCTCAAACTTGTCGTGATCGAGCGGCATGCCGCCACGGGCAACATCGGGCATGGATTCGTGCGGGGATTCGGTCTCACGCGCGGTGCGATGGCCTCGACTGTTGCGCATGATGCGCACAACATCATCGTGGTCGGCACGAACGACAGGGACATGTACATCGCCGCGCTCGAGGTGATCCGCATGGGTGGCGGGCAGTGTGTGGTCGAAGGCGGGCAACTGATCGAGGAACTGCCGCTTCCGATCGCGGGGCTCGTGTCTCCCGAACCGTTGCACGAGGTGCGTGCGAAAGTCGACGCGCTGATCGCCGCGGCGTCGTCGATCGGGTGCGTGCTTCCGGATCCCTTCATGACATTGTCGTTCCTCGCGCTCTCGCCGATCCCCGCCCTGAAGGTCACCGACCTCGGGCTCGTCGACACCGAGCGCTTCGAAGTGACCGACCTCTTCGTCTGAGCGCACGCATCGCATGTCCACACCCCTGATGAGGCAGTACCAGGGGATCAAATCCGACTATCCGGATGCGATCCTCCTTTTTCGTATGGGCGACTTCTTCGAGACGTTTGAAGAAGACGCCATCATCACTTCCCGCGTGCTCGGCATCACGCTCACGCGCCGTGGAAACGGCGCGGCGGGCGAGGTGCCGCTGGCAGGATTCCCGCACCATGCGCTCGACGCCTATCTTCCGAAGCTCGTGCGGGCCGGCTACAGGGTGGCGCTCTGCGAGCAGATGGAGGATCCCCGCCAGGCCAAGGGCATCGTCAAGCGCGATGTGGTCGAGGTGGTCACACCGGGCGTGGTGTTCAGCGACAAGCTGCTCGATCACAAGAACCACACCTTTCTCGCGGCGCTGGCCCTGCGCGATGACCGGGCGGGCGTGGCGTTCGTTGATGCCTCCACCGGAGACTTCTTTACGTCGGAGTTTGCCTTCGATGCGTTGCGGGATCAGCTCGAGGCCATTTCGCCGGGCGAGATTCTCGTGGCGAAGAAGGATGCCGACCGGGTGCGCGGGCTCTTCGGGCGGCATCTTCCGAACGCACCGCAGACGAAGCTCGACGACTGGCTCTACACGCGGGATGTCGGCTACGAGCTGCTGACGGCGCATTTCGGCACGCAGAGTCTGAAGGGATTCGGCATCGAGACGATGGATCTCGGCATTGTCGCCGCGGGGGCGGCGCTGCACTATCTGCGCGAGACGCAGAAGGCGGCGCTGCCGCATCTGCGTACGCTGCGGCGTTACCTGCCCGACGACCACATCACGTTGGATGCGGCCACACGCCGCAATCTCGAGATCACCGCGGCCATGGGCGAGGGCGGAAAGACCGGGACGCTCGTTGCGACACTCGACCGGACGGGAACGTCCATGGGTGCCCGGCTCTTCAAGTACTGGGTCACGCATCCTCTCCGCCGGCTCGATGCGGTGCAGCAGCGGCTGGAGGCGGTGCGCGAGTGCGTGGCCGGTCTCGAGATGCGGATGACCGTCACGGGCCTCCTGCGTGAGATGGCCGATCTGGAGCGGCTCATCGGCAAGGTGTGCACGGGGCGGGCGCTTCCGCGGGATCTTGCGGTGCTCGCCCTGAGTCTGCGGCGCGTGGGTCCGCTCGAAGCGGCGGTCGTTTCCGCCACATCCACACTGCTTGTGGACGTGCGTGCACAGCTCGATCCCATGACGGACGTGATTGCACGCATCGAGCAAGCGCTGGTCGACGATCCCCCGGCGACCGTGACCGACGGCGGGGTGATCCGCACGGGCTTCCATCCCGAGCTCGACGAGATCCGTGACATCGCGCAGCACGGCAAGGAGTGGATGGCGCGGTATCAGGAGCGGCTGCGCGAGGAGACGGGCATTGGATCGCTGAAGGTCGAGTACAACCGGCAGTTCGGGTTCTACATCAACGTGTCGAAGGCGAATTTCGACAAGGTGCCGGCCTCGTTCGTGCGGCGGCAGACGCTGGTGAACGCCGAACGCTACACGACGCCGGAGTTGCAGGAGTACGAGGACAAGGTGCTGAACGCGCGCGAGCAGATTCTGCGGATCGAGGCGGAGCTGTTCAACGAGCTGCGGCTGCGCGTGGCCGACGAGGCGGGACGGGTGCAGACGCTGGCGCGTGCGCTGGCGGTGCTCGACTGTGTGGTGTCGCTCGCTGTGGTGGCCGACGAGTACGGGTATGTGTGTCCCGCAGTGAACGACGGCGATGAGATCGTGATCGAACAGGGGCGGCATCCCGTGGTGGAGCGGATGCTGCCGCCGGGCGAGCGCTTCGTGGCCAACGACGTGCGGCTGTCGGCGGCCGATCAGATCATGATCATCACCGGTCCCAACATGAGCGGCAAGAGCACGTATTTGCGGCAGACGGGACTGATCGTGCTACTGGCGCAGATCGGGAGTTTCGTGCCGGCGGCGCGTGCCGAGATCGGGCTGGTGGACCGGATCTTCACGCGGGTGGGGGCTTCCGACAACATCGCGGCGGGAGAGAGCACGTTTCTCGTGGAGATGCAGGAGGCTGCGAACATCCTCAACAACGCGACGCCTAAGAGTCTGGTGCTGCTCGATGAGATCGGGCGCGGCACGTCGACCTTCGACGGGATTTCGATCGCGTGGGCGATGACCGAGTTCCTGCATGACCATCCCGAGTCGCGCGCGCGCACGCTGTTCGCCACGCACTATCACGAGCTGAACGAGATGGCCGACATCTTCGCGCGCATCCGCAATCTGAAGGTCGAGGTGCGCGAGTACAAGGACAAGGTGATCTTTCTGCGGACGGTTTCGGAGGGAACGGCCGACCACAGCTACGGCATCCAGGTGGCGCAGATGGCGGGGCTGCCGGCGCAGGTGATCGCGCGCGCGAAGGATGTGCTCAAGACACTGGAGGGACAGGATCTGACGGTGCTCGTGGCGCGCGACGACGAGGAGGCGCAGCAGCGCATCGCCGAGCGGAAGCGGGGTCCCCTGCAAATCAGTCTCTTCGAGGCGAGCGACATGGAGATCAAAGACCGTCTGCGTGCGGTCGATGTGCACGCACTCAGCCCCGTACAGGCCTGGGAGACCCTCGAAGCCCTCAAGAAACTTGCGGAAGGGCGGTAGTCAGGCGGCTTCGCCGACCTGCTGGCGCCACATGGCGTAATAGAGTCCCTTGCGCGCGACGAGATCGTCGTGCGTGCCGCTCTCGACGATTGCGCCGCGCTCGAGCACGTGGATCGTGTCGGCGTGCATGACAGTTGACAGGCGATGTGCGATGAGCACGGTGATCATGTCGCCGCGTGCCGAGATGTCGCGGATGGTGGAGGCGATGTCTTCTTCGGTCAGGGAGTCGAGCGCGCTCGTGGCTTCGTCGAAGACGAGCAGATCCGGTCGCCGCAGCAGCGCACGGGCGATGGAGAGGCGCTGCTTCTCGCCGCCGGAGACCTTCACGCCGTTTTCGCCGAGCAGGGAATCGAGTCCGCGATCGGCCCGTGCGAGCAGGGTGTCGCAGGCGGCCTGATGCAGCACGGTGAGCACCTCGTCGTCGGTGGCGTGCGGATTGACGAAGAGCAGATTCTCGCGGATGCTTCCGCTGAAGAGTTGCGTGTCTTGTGACACCAGTCCGATGCGTGCGCGCAGCGCGTCGAGATCGATCTCGGTTCCCGCCACGCCGTTGTAGGCGACGACGCCGTCTGAGGGACGGTACAATCCCACCAGCAACTTGATGAGCGTGGTCTTGCCCGCGCCCGAGGGTCCCACAAACGCAATGGTCTCGCCGCGTCCCGCAGTGAAGCTCACCTCGCGCAGAGCGTGCGCAGTGCCGCCCGTGTGGCGGAAGGACACGCGATCGAAGGTGACGGTATCGACGGCGGTGACGGGCACGGGGTGTGCGGGGCGCTCCTCGACCGGGCGCTGCATGAGCTGTTCGAAGTTCTCGAGACTGATTTCGGCTTCGCGGTAGATGTTGATGATGTCGCCGACGCTCTGCAGGGGACCGAAGAGGAAGAACGAGTAGATCCACAGCGAGAAGAACTGGCCGAAGGTGAGTTCCTGCGCGAAGATGAGGTAGAGCATGAAGCCGAGCAGGAGTGTGCGCACGGCGTTGACGACGGTGCCCTGCACGAAGCTGAGGCTGCGGATGTACTTGACCTTGCGCAGTTCGAGGGCGAGGATGCGGTCGGTGGTGCCGTTGAGGCGGGAGATCTCCTGCGCGGCGAGTCCCAGGCTCTTGATCAGTTCGATGTTGCGGAGTGATTCGGTGGTGGATCCCGCCAGTGCGGCGGTTTCGCTGACGATGCTTTTCTGCACGCGCTTGATGCGGCGGCTGAGCACCGAGCTGAGCCATCCCAGCAGCGGCACGGCCGAGAAGTACACGGGTGCGATGAGCCAGTGGATGCTGAAGGCGTAGACCATGACGAACACGACGCCGACGAGCGTGGTGAAGAGGATGTTGATGACGGCCGAGATGAGTCGCTCGGCGTCGGTACGGCATTTCTGGAGGATGCCGAGGGTTTCGCCGCTGCGCTGGTCTTCGAACGCCGCGTAGGGCAGGGCGAGCGAGTGGCGGAGTCCGTCGCTGTAGATGGCGGCCCCCACGCGCTGCGTGATCACGTTGATGACGTAATCCTGGAAGTTCTTTGCTACGCGCGAGACGAAGGCGACGCCGACGGCTGCGGCGAGCAGGAGGCCGACGCCGGAGAGGAACTCCTGCTGCGAATACTCCTGAAACCGTGCGACATAGGTGTCGATGATGTGCCGGAAGATCAGGGGATCGAGCAGCGAGAACACCTGGTTGATCGACGCCAGCACAAGTGCGATGAGCGTCAGCCAGCGGTGGCGTCGGATGTAGGAGAGGAGTAGGCGCATGAGAGACTCAGTTCCACAACATACGCATCCCTCGAATGGTTCACGTATCGGTGTGGCCTTGCAGCGCCTTCACACTGATTGTCAGTGGGCGGCTGTTTTGCGACGTGCAGTCCGGTGTTCTTCGGTGTCGGAGGGGGCGCCGTACGGCATCCGCAATTCACGAGCAACGTACTCGGATACTGCACGGAGCACGACGCTATTGATGCTCAGATGCTCGGCGTGGGCGAGGTCTGAAACGGAGCGATGCAGTTCTTCAGGCATACGCACCAGAAAACGCCCGGAAAACGGTTTGTCGGGCTCTTCCCCGCGTTCTGCACAGAATGCAAGATAATCGTCGATGGAGTCGCGAAACGCCTGCTCTATTTCATCCGGGGTCGATCCCTGGAATGTGATCACATCACGCGTTCCGAGAACCTCGCCGTGGAAGATGCGAGCGTCTTCAATGTACTCCACCCGTCCTCTGTAATTCTTGTATTCGAGCATGTGGTCAACTCCTCTGAACAGGCTTTCTGCCCATTTTACTCATGAACATTCTCCGGTGATATGTGTGCGCGTTCAAGGAAGATCCGCACCGATGTCACCTGTCCGCGATCCGTTACACGCTCTGGATGCGGCCGGTGAAAAACCGCCCTCACTCCGTTCAGGACGACCCGTACTCGTGATCCGCGACCTTCCTCCATCGTTGCTCCGAGCGCGCGGAGCAGGGCTTCGACGTCCCGCCACGCAAGGTCAGAACGTGGAGGCCGCTCGAAAATGGCGGTGAGTATTCGGTGCTGTTTCCTGTTCATTCGCGCTCACATCCCGGCCATATAATCAATGATACCAAGATATGATACCAAGATATGAATGTCAATACGTGAATGGGTGGCCCAGATGGCTTCCGATGGTGGGGGCGGGAGGGGGAGGCGGGGGGCTTGACATTGAGCGGGGGAGTCCGTAGTATGTTTCCATCGTTTGAAAAATTTCAAACGATGGAAACAGGATGACGAGATCCGCAATCCATATCGAGAAGAAGTTCGTCGAGGAATTCGGTAATCTGTACGCGTCGTACGGACTCAAGCGCCTCAACGGCATGATCGTCGGACTGCTGCTGGCGAGCGAGGAGCCGGTGTCGCTCGACGACATCGCGCGCCGCCTCGGCCGCAGCAAGGGTCCCATTTCCGTGGCGGTGCGCCAGCTCGCCTCGCTCGGCCTCGTGCAGCGCGTGGCGGGACCCGAGAACCGCCGCGACTACTACCGTGCCGACGACGACATCTTCTACAGCAACCACAAGCTCAACATGCGCACCGTGCGCCGCAACCGCGCCATCGCCGAGCGTTTTCTCGGCGAGATCCGCGAGGCGGGCGACGGCCACCGCGCGATGGAAGAGAACCTGCGCCGTATGCATGCCTTCTACACGCTGATGGAATCGTTCTACAGCGGCTTCGCCGCGGAATGGGAACGTACCCGCACGACGGCCGCACGCAGCGAACGCACCCCATGACCCTGCGCACCCCATGACCGAGACCCCGATGCGCCACGCAACCATCAGCGGAGGCGGCCTGCACGTTCCCGCCCGCCTCGTGCCCAACAGCGAGTTCAACCTCCGCTACGGCATCGACGTCGACAGCTTCCTCGTCGAAAACCGCAACATCCGTCAGCGCTACTACATGGCCGACGACGAGGCGACGTCGGACCTCGTCGTGCCCGCCGCGCGTGAGGCCCTCGCGGCCGCGGGCATCACGGCCGAGGACCTCGACCTCGTGATCATCGCCACCGACACGCCAGACTACGTCTCGCCCTCGACCGCCGCGGTCGTGCAGTACAAGCTCGGCGCGCGCAATGCCGGCGTGTTCGACGTGAACACCGCATGCTCGGGATTCGTGACGGCGCTCGACATGGCGGGCAAGTACATCGCGGCGGATGCGCACTACCGCCACATCCTCGTCGCGGGCGCCTACGGCATGAGCAAGTATCTGGACTTCGACGACCACAAGATCGCCACGCTGTTCGCCGACGGTGCGGGCGCGGTGGTCGTGAGCGCGAGCGAGCAGCCGGGCATCCTGGCCTCGACGCTCTACGCCGACGGACAGTATCACGACTACATGGGCATCTACGCCGGCGGCACGCACATGCCGGTCACGGCCGACGTGCTCGGGCGCAAGGATCATCTGCTGCGCTTCGCGAAAAAGATTCCCATTGAGACCAACGCAACGCACTGGCCGCGGCTGGTCCGCACGCTGCTCGAGAAGACGGGACGTACGATCGATCAAGTCGACCGCTTCTTTTTCACGCAGATCAACATCAACAGCATCAACGAGACACTCGACACGCTCGGTGTGGCGCATGCGCGTGCGCACAACATCATGGATCGCTACGCCTACACCGGCAGTGCGTGCATTCCGATGGCGCTGGCCGATGCGGCGCGGCAGCATCTGCTTGCGCCGGGCGACTTCGTGATGATGGTCGGCAGCGGCGGCGGAATGTCCATGGCCGCCGTGGCGCTGGACTGGACGACGACCACATAGCGGAGCGGAACGGACATGGGCGAACACACCTGGTCGTGGATCTTCTTCGTCGCCTACGCGGCGGCCATTGCGGGCATCGCCCTGTGGAGCCGCGCGCGTACGAAAAACATGGAGAGCTTCAGCGTCGGCACGCGCACCGTCAGTCCCTTCTTCATCGGCCTCTCCCTCGCCGCCAATCTCACGAGCGCCGCGACCTTCGTCATCAATCCCGGTCTCATCTACCTGTACGGTGTGTCGGGATTCATCGGCTACGGCATCGCCACACCCCTCGCACTCTTCATCGCGCTGGCAGTGTTCACGACCCGCTTCCGCACCATCGGCGACCGCTTCACCGTGCTGACGGTTCCCCAATGGATCGGCGACCGCTACGGCGACCGGCGCATGACCATCTACTTCGCGCTGCTCAGCCTCTTGCAGATCACCTTTCTCGTGCTGATCGTCGTCGGACTTTCCGTCGTGCTTTCGAGCGCACTGGGGATTCCGATCGTCGCCGCGCTGCTCGTGGTGATCGGCTTCACCTTCACGTACATTCTGATCGGCGGGGCGGGCGCACACATCCTCACCAATTCCATCCAGGCCTTCATCATGATCGCCGTGGCGCTGATGTTTCTCGGGTCCGGTCTGCGCTTCTTCGACGGCGGCATCGGTGCGTTCTTCGAACGCCTCGCCGCCGTGGGTCCCCACTTCGCCGCAGCCACCAATCCCGACAGCCTGCTCTACCGCGACCTGTTCGAGGTGATCGTCGCAAACGCCGTGATCGGCATCGCGATCATCATGCAGCCGCACGTGATCTCGAAGGCCCTGTACCTGCGCAGCGCGCGAGACGTGCGCGTATATCTCACGACCGCCTTCGTCGTCTCGTCGCTCTTCTTTCTCGTGCTGGCCACGGGACTCTTCGCCCGCCTTGCGATGCCGGGCGAGCTGCTCAAGCCCGACACCGTGATCGCGACCTACATGGTGCAAACCTTCTCGCCGTTCCTGCGTGCGATCGTGGTGCTGGGCATCCTCTCGGCGGGATTCAGCACGATGGAAGGCATTCTCGTCGCGCTCTCGAGCATCTTCTCGAACGATTTCTTGCGGCACGTGCTGCCCCGGCGCATCACCGCATCCGACGCGTGGAAGCCCCGCAGCCTCATGATCGCACGCGTGTTTCTCGTCGCGCTCTCGCCGGTGACGTTCTTTTTATCGTATGATCAGATCCTGCATCCCTCGCTCAGCGTGGCGATGCTCGCACAAAACGGAGTGTACGGTCTTTTTTCGGCGACCTTCGTGCCCGTGCTCTTCGGCATCTTCGCCTCGCATCCCTCGAAGACCTGGGCCATGATCGCCTCGGTCGCCGCCGTGGTCGTGCACTTCGGCATGTACTACTTCGAGATCACCATGTACCACAACAATCCCGCCGTGCCGGCGGCCTGCGCCATCATCACGAGCACCGTGATCATGGGCGCGGCCACGCTGCTCGCGCGCGGCGGCGGGGAGGCGCGCGCATGATGGCCGTCGCTCCTGGATCGGACGTGATGGATCACGTGCACACCGACTGGTTCGCCGAGTGGGCGCGCTTCGCTCCCACCAGCATCGCGATCGAGGAGTACGAATCCGGTCGCCGCTTCAGCTATGCGGCGTGCCACACCATCATCCGACGCACGGCCGCGCTGCTGCGCAACGCGTACGGCGTGCGCGCAGGAGACCGCGTCGCGATCCTCTCTACCAACGACGCCGAGTACGTCTTCCTCTTCTTCGCGGTGATGCGGCTCGGGGCGATGCTCGTGCCTGTGAACTATCGCCTCGCTCCCCGCGAAGTGCAGCACGTGCTCGGCGACTGCGCGCCGCGCCTGCTCTTGCACGCCGAGCAGTTTGCGGACACCGTCGCGGCGCTGGACGAGGTGTCCGATATGGCGCGTGCCGCGTGGGACGGCGAGGCGGGCTTTGCAGCACGCATGCACGACGAGACGCTTCCCCTCGACGGGGCGGCGGCGGATGCCGGGTTTGCGACACCGGTCATGATCCTCTACACTTCGGGCACGACCGGCGCACCCAAGGGCGCGATCATCACGCACGGGATGCTGTTCTGGAACAGCATCAACACGGGACTGCGGCTCAATCTCGTGCAGTCGGATGTGACGCTCACGTTCGCGCCGTTCTTCCATACAGGGGGATGGAACGTGCTGACGACGCCGTATCTGCATCGGGGCGCGCGCATCATCCTGATGCGGAAGTTCGATGCGGATGCGGTGCTGCGGCTCTGCGACAGCGCGGGCGTGACGATCCTGTTCGGCGTACCGACGATGATGGACATGATGCACCGCTCCGAGCGGTTCGCGCACGCATCGCTCGCGAGCGTGCGCTATGCGATCGTGGGCGGCGAGCCGATGCCCGCGCCGCTGATCCGCGCCTGGCAGGAGAAGGGCGTGCCGATCCGTCAGGGCTACGGACTGACGGAGTTCGGACCGAACGTGTATTCGCTCAACGAGGAGGATGCGATCCGCAAGATCGGGTCCATCGGATTTCCGAACTTCTACATCGACGCGCGCGTGGTGCGCGACGACGGCAGCGAGTGCGGCGTCGACGAGGTCGGCGAGCTCGTGCTGCGGGGACCCGTCTGCACGCCCGGCTACTGGAACAACGCCGAAGCCACGGCTGCGGCGATCCGCGACGGCTGGTTCCACACGGGCGATCTCGTGCGCCGCGACGCGGAGGGCTACTATTACGTGGTCGACCGCAAGAAGGACATGTTCATCAGCGGGGCCGAGAACGTGTATCCCGCCGAGATCGAGCACCTCTTGCGCACCCATCCCGCCGTCGATCAGGTGGCCGTTGTCGGCGTGCCCGACGCGACCTGGGGCGAAGTGGGACGCGCCTTCGTCGTGCTGCGTGCGGGCGTTGCGGCGACCGAGGCGGAGCTTCTCGACTACTGCCGCGGCCGGCTGGCGCGGTACAAGATTCCCAAGTCCGTGCGCTTTCTGGATGCACTGCCGGTGAGCGACAGCGGAAAGATTCTCAAACGAGCGCTG
Source organism: Bacteroidota bacterium (assembly GCA_023432805.1). Taxonomy (GTDB): domain Bacteria; phylum Bacteroidota; class Ignavibacteria; order SZUA-365; family SZUA-365; genus JAEYUG01. The sequence goes on from JAEYUG010000087.1 coordinate 17,872, forward strand.
CGGGATGTGTCCCTGAAGGATGCGTCCTGATGCAGCGCGCGGCACTGGAGGCATGATGGAAGGCAAAAGCCTTGCCGACATGAAGGTGGGCGACAGCGCGTCGTTCACGAAAACGATATCGGAAGCCGACGTGTACGCATTCGCCGGCATCACGGGCGACTTCAATCCCGTGCACATCAACCGCGAATACGCCGAGGGCACGATCTTCAAGGGCCGCATCGCGCACGGGGCGCTGGCGGCGGGACTCGTGTCGGCGGTGCTCGGCATGCAGCTTCCGGGTGCGGGCGCGATCTACGTGTCGCAGAGCCTGCGCTTCACCAAGCCCGTGTACTTCGGCGACACGATCACCGCCTCGGCCGAGGTGGTCGAACTGATTGCAGACCGCAACCGCGTGCGACTCGCCACGCGCTGCACGAATCAGCACGGCGAGGTCGTTGCCGAGGGCGAAAGCGTGCTCTCGCCGAAAAAGAGTTGAACCGTTGTACGTGTTCATTCACATCCAACCATTTGGAGGATCCACATGAAACGCTTTCTTCTTCCCCTCATGCTCGTGGCCGCGCTGTTCGTCGTCGGCTGCAGCGACGACGATCCCGTCACCCCGAACACCGATCCCACCCTTACGCTGGTGGCACCGGTGAGCGGCGGCGCGGGCACACTCATCACCCTGACCGGCACGAACTTCGGCGATGACGCCGGCGCTGTGACGGTGTCGTTTGGAACGACGACCGCGACCATCGAGACGATTTCGAACACGATGATCACCGTGCGCGTGCCGGTGGGTGTGGCGATCGGTGCCACCACCGTGAAGGTGACCAAGGGCGGCAAGACCGTGAGTGCGAACTTCACCGTCGACGATCCGATCGTCGGCGTGTGGAAGGCCGAGGGACTCGACGTCTCGCCGCTGCTGTATGCCGCGCCGTTCAAGATCCGCAGGATCGTGGCGACGTTCAACTCGAACGGCAGCTACACGGTGGTGCAGACCGACAGCGCGGGCACGAGCCTGACGCTGAACGGCACCTACGTTGCGCAGGACGGTGGTGCGCCCGCACCGAACAACTACATTCGCACAATCACGGCCAGCCAGGCCACGCCATCGAGTGTGACGGCCGAAGGCATCTACGAGGTCGGCATCAGCGGCAGCGCCGTGACGATGAAGTATGAAGTCGTGCAGACAGCACCGCCTCTGACGGGCGTGACCAAGCCCACGGCGGCCGGCGGCTTCGGCAGCTCGTCGGGTGGTGCCTTCGGGCAGATGCTCGTGCAGAAGTACACGCGTCAGTAAATTCGTGTCGCTGGTGGTCGGGTACCCCTGG
>JAEYUG010000100.1 GCA_023432805.1 Bacteroidota bacterium
CGAAGACGTCCACCGACCTTTCTTGGTGGACGAAGACGTCCACCGACCTTTCTTGGTGGACGAAGACGTCCACCGACCTTTCTTGGTGGACGAAGACGTCCACCGACCTGTCTTGGTGGACGAAGACGTCCACCGACCTGTCGGTCCCCCACCATCGGCCGACCCCATTGGGTTTCCCGTGGGGTTTCGCTACCTTGCGTGATCGTGCAAAGTGGACCCATTGGTCCGCTATTGCATCGCCCTCCCCTCCCACATCGTGACCACCAACGAGGATTGTGCATGGAACCAACATCACGCAGTCTTCCCAAGAACGCCTACACCACCCTCGCGCCCGGCGAGACGTACGTGCCGCTCGTGCCGGCCTCTGCGAATCCCCGTGAAATCAGCTTCTACTCGGTGGGCTGGGGACTCTTCTTCGCCGTGCTCTTCTCCGCCGCGGCCGCCTACCTCGGCCTGAAGATCGGGCAGGTGTTCGAGGCCGCCATTCCCATCGCGATCATCGCCGTCGGACTCTCCGGCGCGATGAAGCGCAAGAACGCGCTGAGCGAGAACGTCATCATCCAGAGCATCGGCGCCGCATCCGGCGTGGTGGTGGCTGGTGCGATCTTCACCATCCCGGCGCTCTACATCCTCAACCTGCCAGCGAACTTCTGGCACATCTTCCTTGCCTCCGCCTTCGGAGGCTTCCTCGGCATTCTCTACATGATCCCCTTCCGTAGCTACTTCGTCAAGGAGATGCACGGCGAGCTTCCCTTCCCCGAAGCCACCGCCACGAGCGAAGTGCTGGTCGCGGGCGAGGGCGGTGGCGATCAGGCCAAGGTACTGCTCAGCGCTTCGCTGGTCGGCGGACTCTACGACTTCATGGTCACCACCTTCGGCCTCTGGAAGGAGACCTTCTCGACCAAGGTGCTGCCCGGACTCGACCACATCGCCAACAGCTTCCGCATCGAGTTCCGGCTCAACACGCTGGCTGCGGTGACCGGTCTCGGCTACATCATCGGCCTGAAGTATGCGGCGATCATCGCGGCCGGTTCCTTCCTTTCCTGGTTCCTTCTCATTCCCCTCGTCGGATACATCGGCGACGCACTCACCGTGCCCATCGGCGCGAACGTGACGACGCTGATCAAGGACATGAACGCAGAGCAGATCTTCCGCGCGTATGTGCGGCACATCGGCATCGGCGGCATCGCGATGGCGGGCATCATCGGCATCATCAAGTCCAGCAAGATCATCGGCGGCGCCTTCAAGCTCGCGGCGGGAGAGATCTTTGGAAAGAAGGACGCGAAGGTCGAGGGCTCGGCCGAGCGCACCGACCGCGACATCCCGATGGCGACCGTCGTGTCGCTGATCGTCGTTGTGCTGGCAGCGCTGTTCGTGTTCTTCTGGCAGGGCGTGGTCGGCAATCTCATGCAGAGCATTGCGGGACTCCTGATCGTCGCCGTGATCGCGTTTCTGTTCACGACCGTCGCTGCGCGTGCCACGGCCATCGTCGGCACGAATCCCGTCTCCGGCATGACGCTGATGACGTTGATCTTCTCGTCGTTCATCCTCGTGCAGGTCGGCCTCACCGGCGAAACCGGCATGGTATCGGCCCTGATCATCGGTGGCGTGGTCTGCACCGCACTCTCGACCGCGGGCGGCTTTATCACCGACCTCAAGATCGGCTACTGGCTCGGCAACACGCCCATGCAGCAGCAGAAATACAAGTTCCTTGGTGTCGTGCTCGCAGCGGCATCGGTCGGCGGCGTGATCCTCCTGCTCAACGAGACCTACGGGTTCACCGGACCCAACGCACTCGTCGCACCGCAGGCCAACGCCATGGCTGCCGTGATCCAGCCCCTCATGTCGAACCAGCCGGCTCCCTGGGTGCTCTACCTTGCCGGCGCGCTCATCGCTCTCTCACTCGAGATGATCAAGGTGCCGCCCCTCGCCTTCGCCCTCGGCATGTACATCCCCCTCGAGCTCAACACCCCCGTGCTGGCAGGCGGCATCATCTCCCACCTCGTCTCGAACAGTTCGAAGAACGAAGCCCTCAACGGCGCGCGGCGCGAGCGCGGCACACTCATCGCTTCGGGCTTCATCGCCGGCGGTTCGATCATGGGCGTGCTCAGCGCGGCCCTGAAGTTCTTCGGTATCAACTACATGGATTTCGGGTGGACCTGGTCGGAGACCCCCGGTGCGGAAATGCTCGCCATGGTGATGTTCGCACTGCTCGCTGTGTATCTGTACTGGGATGCGCGCCGTGTAAAGAATCCCGCGTAGGTCACCGGATCCCCTTCATGCAACGAGGCGCCCGCGGGCGCCTCGTTTCGTTTCATCCGGGGGAAGCCCCCGCCGGCCGCAACCTCAGCGCGGCGACACCGCCACCTTCCAGGCCCGGGTCGTCTCCATGCGGATGGTCTTCGAATCCCCGGTCGCATCTTCGACCACGTAGAGCGTCGACACTTCCTTTTCGCGATGTTCGACGTAACAGCCGTGCTGTGCGTCATAGAGCGCAGACCCCGTCGTTTCGACGGTTGCCGAGGCATTCGCCGATGGTTCGTTCTTCGGTGCATCGACCGTGAAGGTCACATCGACGAGCTGGGAACCCTTGCGCGGCGACACGCCGCTCACACGCACGATCTGCGCCGACGCATCGTGCGTAGCGAGACCCGTGAGGAAGAGAAGTCCCCGCAGATCGCGCAGCACCATGCGGCGCAGCATCGGTTCGGGCATGGGCCCTTCGATCACATCGGGCGTCATGGTTCCGATCGTGCCATCGGACGCCACATCGAAACGCACCTTGTAGTCGATCGGGGCGGCTTCCGCACCGGCGTCACCGCGGAAGCGATACACGGTCAGCGTCACCGGGAGGGATCCCCCCTTCGGTTCACCTGTCTCGATCATCACATCCTGCAGGGAGGAGGTCGGCACCATTTCGCGGAAGGCGTTCGTGCCGGAAATCGCGCGCTGCTGTGTTGCCAGATATTTCATCGCAGGTTTCAGCGATGCGACGGGCGGTGTGGAAACACCCGCAGGCACAACGACGCCGGTCGGAACTGCCGCACCCTGTGCGTGAGCAGGCAGGGGTGCGAGTGAAACACCGAGTACGAACGTGAGTGTCGCTGCTGCGGTACGGAACGAGCGCATGAGAATACTCCGGATCAGTTGCATGTCAGATGCGAAGATTACACAATTCCCCGACACAATGAAAGGGCAACTGCGGGTGGACGCCCCTGTGAGAGGGTGGCCGCCCCTGTGGGAGATCGGACGCCCCTGTGAGAGGGTGAACGCCCCCGTCCGTTGCCGGCAAATCCTGCCGCAGGAAACGGAATCCCTACAACGCCTTGAACTTCTCGAACGGCTGCTGGCACGCATTGCAGTAGTAGATCGCGCGGCACAGCGTCGGACCAAACCCGTTCTCGATCTTCGTGTTCACGCTCTCGCACCAGGGACACGCCACCGGCGCGAACATTTCCCACTCGACGTTGCCGCCGTGCAGATGCGGAGGCGCCAGCCCGATCTTCTTCATCTTCTCGCGCGCACTCTCGCTCATGCGATCGGTGGACCACGGTTTCCGCACCACCGTGACGTCGGGTTCCAGGCCCGCGCCGCGCACGGCTTCCGCAACATCGTCGCGCATGACATCGAGGGCGGGACACCCCGAAAACGTCGGGATCATCGTAACGTGCGCAATCCCATCCTCCACCCTGATCTCATCGATGATGCCCATCTCCACCAGCGACACGGTCGGGATTTCGGGATCCTTCACGCCGTCGAGCGCGCGCCAGAGCGCCTCGACGGAATCGGCATGCAGTATTTCGGACATGGCGATCCTCTACCAGCGTGCGTCGGGATCGGCGTTCGAGAGCATCGTGATCGCCTCGAGAATCGCGAGCAGATGCTCGGTGTGCGCGCCTGTGCGACCGCCGGTCACGGCGTCGACCGAGGGCACCCACGACTCGCCCTCGAGTTGCGCAGGCACCTGCAGACCGAAGCCCGCCAGCTGCGGCACGACACGCGCGAGCCAGCGCGCACGCACCTGCGCCTCGTCGGGAACGAGTCCCTCGGCCACGAGCACACCCTGCCCCGGCACGCCCTCGAAAAGTCCGAGCGCGTAGGGGAAGCACTCGTCGAGCGCAGACTGCATGCGGATGCGGCTCACCTCGGTGCCGCCCGCGAGGCGCTCGACCATCATCACACCGTGCATCATGTGGTAGCGCTCTTCCTGCAGCATCTTCGCGGCCAGCTCTCGCACGCGGTCGTCGGCGGATGTCGCAAGCCCCGTGAGCCGCTCGTTCTCGGCCGCGTCGTAGAGATACCGCCGCATGAGACTGAACGCATAGTCGCCGCGCGGCAGCTCGGTCAGCACCGCGTTGCGGTACTCGCCCGGCGCGCGGTGAAACGCGTAGGTGTCTGCGTCGGATGCGCCGAGCGCATGCGTCAGTTCGAAGATGCCGAGCGCGTGCCCGAGCTCGTCCTGCGCCATGCTCGAAAAGGCGATATCCTCTTCGATGATCGGCCCAAGGCCGGTCCACTCGCTGTCGCGATGCCCGAGCATGAATTCATCGTCACCGAGGGCCGTCAGGTAGGTGACAAGTGCTGTGCGGATGTCGTCGTTCATGTGGGATCGCTCTGGTGTGGGATTGGAAAATCGCCGGTTGCACATCGCGTCGCCCGGGGGCGGCGACGTGCATGCGGACCTGCAGATGCGCTACGCATCCCTGCGGGGAAGCGGTTTGTCGAGCTTGTAACCTGAGGTGTTGCGATAGGACCGGTCGAAGCGGGCGTGGAACATCTCCTCGTCCTCATACGCGGTCGCATGCACATGGCGCGTGTCCACGACCCAGAGATTCACGCAGGACTGCCGCCGCGTGAAGTTCTCCTTGGCCAGCACCAGCGCCATCTCCGCATCGGGTGCGTGCACCGCGCCCACGTTGACGTGCGCATCGCCGCGCTTCTCCTGCACGAACACCTCCCACTCCGGCCACTGCGTGTCGTGCTCCGGAAGCGGTGCGTCAAGCTGTGCGAGTCCTTTCTCGATCGGTTGATGATAACACTTGAATGACCAGCGTTTCACGATGTCTCCTGTGTGTGCACCCGTGTGCGGTTCGCCTATGCGCTTCTGCCTTCATGCACGAACGCCTCGAGCGCCTCGCGCACCCAGCGTCCCTCCTCGTGCGCAAGCCGCCGCACGCCGAGACGCTCCTTGTTCATCGGACCGTCGCCGCGGATCACCCGCTTGAACTCGTCCCAGTCCGGCTCGGTGAACAGCCACTCGCCCTTCTCCTCGTCAAAACGGAGCTCGGGGTCCGGAATCACCAGATCGAAGGCGCGGATCTTCGGCACGAACTTCGTGAGGAACTCCTGCCGCAGCTCGTCGTTCGACTTGATCTTCACCTTCCAGCGCATCAGGTCGGCGCTGTGCACGCTGTCTTTGTCACGCGGACCGAAGAAGGTCATGATCGGCGGCCACCAGCGGTTGAGCGCATCCTGCACCATCGCGCGCTGCTTCCCGGTACCGGCCATCAAATGGCAGACGCTGTCGTAGCCCTGCTTGAGGTGGAAGCCCTCCTCGAAGCAGATCCGCTCCATCGCCCGGGCGTAGGGACCGTAGCTGCCCAGCAGCAGCTTTGTCTGATTGACGATCGCCGCACCGTCGATCAGCCAGCCGATGATCGCAATATCGGCCCAGGTCTCGGCGGGATAGTTGAACACGTTCGAGTAGATCGCCTGTCCGGTCAGGAGCTGATTGACCATCTCCTCGCGCGAGGGACCCAGGGTCTCGGCGGCACGGTAGAGCATCTGGCCGTGCCCGATCTCATCCTGCACCTTCGCGATCAGCGCCATCTTGCGTTTGAACGTCGGCGCGTAGGGAATCCACGTGCCCTCCGGCAGCGCCCCGATCACCTCGCTGTGTGCGTGCTGCGAAATCATGCGGATCAGTCCGTTCCGGTACCGTTCGGGCATCCAGTCTCCCGGCTCGATCTTCTCGCCGCGAGTGATGCGTGCCTCAAACTGCTCGAGTAATGCGTCTTCAGTCATCGAATCCTCTCCTGGCTCATGCAGGCAGGTGGATGGAAATGTGGGAAGGTGCGTCGCGACAGCCCTGAAATTAGGACCCTGCTCCTACGAAAACAAACAGCGGAAGCCCCCCGTTCCACAATAATCGGTGCCAATGGACGGGCGGCGTCTCGCCGCCAGAACGGTCGGTGGACGTCCTCGTCCACCAGAACGGTCGGTGGACGTCCTCGTCCACCAGAAAGGTCGGTGGACGTCCTCGTCCACCCTGCACCCACAAAGCATTCGTCAAGAGTGGACGTGGACGTCCACCCTCCTCTCAAGACATCACTCCCTCGCGCCGACCACTCGTTCCAGCACCGCCTCGATCTCCCCGACGGACACCGAGCGGCTGAAGCGCGCGACCTCACGGCCTTCCATGAACACGATCACCGTCGGCGCCGCAAACACCACATGCTGCCCTGCCACATCCGGATACATCGACGAATCCACATACATGAACTCCACCCCGGCATGCTCGGCGGCCATCCGCTCCACCTTGGGACGCAGCACCACGCACACATTGCAGGCGGGAATCGAGAAATACGCCAGCAGCAGCGGCGTCTGCCGAATGCGGTCGAAAAGGTCCTGACTGGTCATGGGTCGAGCGTCCTGTTGTGCGTTGCGCGGTTCGTTCCTAATATAGATGCACCGATCATCCCAATCGATTCACTCGCCGCAGACCGCCATGCCGCATCTCGCCATCGACACCCTCGACCACGTCCGCACCATCACCCTCACCCGTCCCGACAAGCGCAACGCCCTCAATGCGGAGGTCGTCGCCGACCTGCACCGTGCGTTCAGGGATACCGCGGCAGACGACGACGTGCGCGTGGTCGTGCTCACGGGCGAGGGACCCGCGTTCTGCGCCGGTGCGGATCTCGAATACCTGATGACGATCAGCACCAACTCCCCGCTCGAGAATGCGATGGATTCGAGCGCACTCATGGCCATGCTGCATGCGGTGCGCACATGTCCCAAACCGGTGATCGCGAAGGTGCACGGACCCGCGCTCGCGGGAGGCTGCGGACTCGCGCTCGCCTGCGACATCATCGTCGCCGACGAGGTCGCGCGCTTCGGCTTCACCGAGGTGCGCATCGGCTTCGTCCCTGCCGTCGTCATGCGCCTCGTGATCGAGCGCGTCGGCATGGGCAACGCCCGCGAGCTGCTGCTGCGGGGCAACGTGATCGATGCCGACACTGCGCAGCAGATGGGCATGATCAACTACGTCGTCGGCGAGGAGGAACTCGGCGAGATGACCTTCCGACTCGCCACGGAAATCGCCACGAGTACGGCACCCGAGGCCGTGCGCCTGACCAAGCAGCTCTTTCTCGAGATCGAACCCCTCAGCCTCGACGAGGCGATGCGGCACGCTGCCGTCTTCAATGCGCTTGCCCGCACCAGCGACGACTTCCGCACCGGCGTGACCTCCTTCCTGAACAAAACCAAACCCCAGTGGTAAGGGAGGACGGACGCCCTCGTCCGTCCATACCGGAGCGCGGACGCCACCATCCGCATTGACGAATGCTCATTGGGTGCATGGTGGACGGCGACGTCCACCGACCTGTCACAGCATCCCGGCCTGTTTGCGGAGCATCCACTCGAGGGCGAAGAGGAGGATCGCCGCCCCGAGCATCCAGATCAGGTTCCAGAGAGGAATGTCGCTCTTGATCGTGCGCTCTGCGGACGCAAACCCCGGTGCCTGCGTGATCGCATCGCGCAAGGCCCCGAGTTGGTCGGGTGTGAACACCGCTCCCCCGCTTCGCGCGGCGATCTGCCGCAGCAGCTGATTGTTCATCCGCGTCTCGAGAAACTCGATGTTCATCTCGCCCACGGTGAACCGGCCCGCATCACGACCAAGCTCCTTCCCATCACGTACCGCAACTCCCGTGTATGCGTAGTCTCCCTCGGGAAGTCCCTCGACCGCCCCGGTGTAGCGCCCCGCACCGAGCTGCCCGAGCACAAGTTCGCGCTGCTCCCCCTCGCCGCGCACGGTCACGGTCACGACCGCATCGTCCACCGGCTCAAAACTCTCATTGTAGACCTGCCCGGCAAACTCCACGGGCTCGCCGCTGTCGTAGAGCACGCGCAGGGGACGCACGCGCACACGCTTGTCGTCGTCGCGCGTCGTGAGCCAGCGCACGCTGTTCGACAACAGCAGCTCCGGCAACCGTCCCCCCGCCACATCGGTCGCCAGCTGCCAGCGCCAGAGACCGTAACCGGTGAACACCGTCACCTTCGAGCGTCCCAGCGTGCGCACGAGCAGCAGCGGCTCGTTGAACACGATGCCGTTCAGCTTCATCGCCCCCAGCGTCTGCGCACCGGCACGCACCTTGTAACTCGATTCGGTGCGGAACAGCGGCGGCAGCTTGCTCCAAGCATCCTGCGGGATGCCTGTCGATGAGACGGGATGCTGGCGCGCGGCATCGCCCGGTTCGAAGAACACCTGGGTTTCGTCGCTGCGCGTCTGCACGGCCTCGTAGGGAAGCCAGGGATCCAGCACGGACCGGAGCGCGCCCTGATCGAGCTCGCGACTGAAGACGATCATGAGCGGCGTGCCGCGCTGCTCGACGGCCGCACGCACGTGCTGCAGCACGGCGGTGCCGCTCTGGGGACCCGGGTACCCCACGAGCACGATGCAGTCTGCCTTCATCACCTTCTCGCGCGAGGGCGCCTCGCCGTACCAGGCGCCGGCGGGCTTCTGCACGTGGAGATCCAGCGCGACGTTGCGGTCCGCACGAAACACCTGCTCGAACATGGAAACGTCGGCGCTCGGCGCTCCCGCAACCACGAGCACGTTCATGCGGCTCTTGCGCACCGTGACGAACACCGTCTGCCGATTGTTCTTCACGGTCAGCTCGCCTGCGAGCGGCGCTGCTTCGACGGTCAGCTTGCGGACGCCTTCCGCCTTTGGCATATAAGAGAATCGGACCTGATACTCCGATGCGCCTTCGCTGAGCGTCACGGTCTGACGGTCGATGACCGTCGCACCATCCTTCAGCACGACCGATGCCGTGCCGCCTGCGAGTCCCGCGGCACGCAGGGTCGCATCCACCGGCATGGCGCTCTCGACATAGGCGATCTCGTTGGCGAGCACGCGGCCCACGAGCAGGTCGCGCTTCTCGGTCGAGTCTCCGACACCGATCACATAGATCGGCACACCGAGGGCTTCGGCGGCGTAGAGGGGACTCCGGCCCGAGGTCACGATGCCGTCCGACACCAGCACGACGGCACGCAGGTTCTTCTCGCGCAGCGCATCGGCGCTCTGTTCGAGCGCGGCTCCGATGTCGGTGAGTCCCGACACGAAGCGCAGCGAATCGCCGCGCAGCTGCTGCAGGGGATACAGCTTGTCGCCGAAGAGGAAGGGTGCGGTCGTGCCCGATCCCGCCAGATCGGCGAAGCGCGCATCGTCGACGAGGGCGCGCACCGCGTCGCTGCGCGGCACGCCGGCATCCTCGATCGTGAGGCTGCGGCTGTCGTCGACGAGCACGGCGACGTGGGGATCGATGCTCTCAGTGCGCTCGAGGTTGAGCACGGGTTCGAAGAGGAGGAAGAGCAGCACGGCGAGCGCGAGCGAACGCAGCGTGATGAGCACGATGCGGCGCGCGCGGGAGATTTCGGGCACGGTGTGCCGGTACACCCAGATGGCGAGCGCCACGGCCACGAGCACGAGCGCGACGAGCAGCGCGATGCTTGCGGCGAACGACAGACTGAAGGCGGCGACGATGGGCACGGGTGAGGGCTACGTGAAGTGGATGAAGGACACGAGTCGCCGCTTCTACTTGACGACGATGAAGGGACGCACGAGCTGCGTGCTTCCGGAAGTCAGGCTGATCGTGTAGGCACCGCTGCCGAGCGCGGCACCGCTGATCATCGCCGTGCGCACACCGGCCGACATCATACCGTCAACCGGCACGGCCACACGGCGACCGAGCATGTCATGCACCTCGAGGCGCACCGAGGCACCCGGCACGGGCACCGCGTAGCGCACGAGCGCAGTGCCGCAGGCGCAGAGGGGATTCGGAAAGGGTGTGTCGAGCGCGAATGCCTTCGGCAGCAGATCCTCCGCGCCTTCGGCCTGCGATTCGCCGAGCACGAAACGATGACGTGTGCCGGGAGCACCCCATGGACTCATCCGCAGCTCGCGTGCGTCGGATGCCTGCACGAAGTAGCGCACCTCCCCGCCGGTGCCGAGATCCGGCAGCGTGGCGATGTAGAGTCCCGACCCATTCGCCGGGTGACCCTCGACGGGACGCATATACGACATGTCCATCGTCTGATCGGGTCCACGCCCCACCGCCCAGGTCAGGCGCACGCTGCGGGGATCGACCGTATGCGGCGACACCACCCAGATGGCGATCAGGTTCTGACGGCCGTCCCACAGCACCTTGGGATTCGTCGACAACACCATGCCGTGATACAAGAGAGCCTTCCACGCATCGACCACGCCCCAGCCGCTGAGGGGATTCGGCGCGGCGGCACCGCTCGCGGTTTCGCGCATTGCATCGCGCACCTGAAGCGGCGTAAGCTCGGGACGCGCCGACCGCACGAGCGCGGCCACGCCCGCGGCGAGCGGCGTCGCGAGCGAGGTGCCGTTGCTGCGCGTGTATGCGGCGTCGCCGTAGTTGGCGGCACTGAACACGCCCACACCCGGCGCCATCACGTCGGGCTTGATGCGTCCGTCGTTCGTGGGTCCGCCGCTGCTGAACGACGCGGTCGTGCCGGTGAAGGTCGTGGCGCCCACCGAGATGATCGAATCGGCATCCGACGGTGCGATCAGCGTGCCGATGCGGTTGCCCTCGTTGCCCATGGCTGTCACGCACACGACGCCGAGCCGTGCGGCCCGCGCCACGGCGCGCGTGGTCACCGCCGTCTGTCCGTCGAAGTCACCATTGTCATACGAATACCCCGACCCGTCGTCCCAGTCCAGATACCCGAGCGACGTACTCGTGATCGAACTGCCCATGCGTTCGAGCCACTCGATGCCTTCGGCGTACCAGTCCTCCTCGATCTGCGTCTCGGAGGCATTTGCCTCGGTCTTCCCGAGATAGTACGCGGCGCGGAACGCCGGACCGTACAGCACCCCGGGCAGCCATCCCGCGAGCGCCGAGAACGTCAGCGTCCCGTGGCCGTCCTGCCCCGGCACATCGTTCGCCTCGTTCTGCGTCACAGAATCCCGGTTGATGAAATCATACTCGGCCCGCACGTCGATGTTCTGCATCGCCTCGTGCGTGCGCCAGCGGAACCCGTTGTCGAGCACGCCGACCGTGATGCCCGTGCCGTCGATCCACACGTCGTGCACGCGCGGCACGTTGATGGGATCGAGCTGCAGGCGGCTTTCGCCGTACGAGAGCGCGAGTGCCGCCGTGCGCTTCCACAGCCCCGGAAACACCGGCTCCGACGTCTCCACATCGCGCCTGACCCGGCGGCGCGCAACGGGTCGCAGTTCCACCACGCAGGGCAGTGCGCGCAGCCGCGCAAGCGTCGCCGCATCGCACGACACGCTGACCGCATTGAGCCAGCGCGAGGTCGCGCGCACGACGGCTCCGGTGGCGACGACGCGCTGCATGTAGGATGGATGAATCGGAAGATCCTCGACCGTCACGAGACCAGCCTCGCGTAGGGCGCGCAGTTCCGGCACGCTGCCCTGCTCGCCCGGCCGCTCCCCCCGAGCGGAAGCCACCGCCGCGCGACGCGCGAGGGAGGCCTCCGACAATCCGAGTGCGGCGGGCATGGCTTCCGCCAGTCGTTGCGGGGCATCGGGACCCTTGTCGGTGAAGAACACCCAGTATGCGCGGTGCGCCGGTGGGACGGCGTCCGCGCGAAGCGACACGCCTGACGCATCCCCCCCGCCTTGTGCAGCGAGGTGCAGGGGTGCGAACGCGAAGAGCATGACTGCGCACGCGGCCAGCGTGCGACCACACGCGCGTGTCATCACTTCGCCTCGAGCAGGCGGTCGACGATGTGCACCGACGAGATGCCTTCGGCCTCGGCGTTGAAGTTGGTGACGAGGCGGTGGCGAAGGACGGGACGCGCGACGCGTCGCACGTCTTCGATGTCGGGTGTGTGGCGTCCCTCGAGCACCGCACGCGCCTTTGCACCGAGTATCAGGTACTGCGAGGCGCGCGGACCCGCGCCCCAGCGCACGAAGTCGTTGATGAACTGCGGGGCGCCCTCGGTGTTGGGACGCGTGCGCGTGACCAGGTCGACCGCATACGAGATGACGTTGTCGGCCACCGGCACGCGGCGCACGAGATCCTGGAAGAAGATGATGTCGTCGGCCGTGTAGACTTTCTTCAACGAGGTGGTCGAGGGACTCGTCGTGCTCTTGACGATGTCGATCTCCTCCTGCCGCGAGGGATAGTCGAGCCAGAGGTTGAACATGAAGCGGTCGAGCTGCGCTTCGGGCAGCGGGTAGGTGCCCTCCTGCTCGATCGGGTTCTGCGTGGCGAGCACGAAGAAGGGCTCGGCGAGGACGTACTTGGTGCCGGCCGCGGTCACGTTGTGCTCCTGCATCGCCTCGAGCAGCGCGGCCTGCGTCTTGGGCGGCGTGCGGTTGATTTCGTCGGCGAGCACGATGTTCGCGAAGAGGGGACCCTTCACGAAGCGGAAGGCCTTGTGGCCCGAGGTCACGTTCTCCTCGATGATCTCGGTGCCGGTGATGTCGCTCGGCATCAGGTCGGGCGTGAACTGGATGCGGTTGAAGGCGAGGTCGATGACTTCGGCCAGCGTCTTGATGAGCAGGGTCTTGGCCAGACCGGGCACGCCGACCAGCATGCAATGACCACGCGACAACAGCGAAATGAAGAGCTGGTCGATGATGTCGGACTGCCCGATGATCACGGTGCCGATTTCCGCGCGCAGGTCTGCATAGCTGCGCTTCAGCGCTGCAACGGCCTGCACATCGTCGAGGGTTCGGAAGGTACTGGTCATACTCTCTTACGTGGTTGGTTGAAGCACGACATCGTTGGCATCGAACACATGCACGGTACCGAAGCGCCCGAGCGCCTCGCGCAGAACCTCCGCCCTGCCCGCCACCGAGATCATGAGCCGCGAGGGATGCATGCTCGCCTGCGCCGCGCGCAGGATGTCGTCGGGGGTGAGTGCCATGACCGCGCTGTTGAACGTAGTATAATACGATTTGGCAAGACCAAACAATTCCATTGTGATGATCCGTTGCGCGACCTGCACCGGCGTCTCGATCTGGATCGGGAAGTTGCCGGTCACGTAACGCTTCACGCCCTCGAGTTCCGCCTCGCCCACCGGTTCCTCGGTCAAGCGCGTGATCTCACGGATGATTTCCGCGATCGCGTCTGCCGTCACCTCGTTGCGCACATCGGTCGAGGCGCTGAAGGGCCCCGCATACGAACGCGCCTCGAAGCGCGAGTGTGCCCCGTAGGTGAAGCCCTTGTCCTCGCGCAGATTCAGGTTCAAACGGGAACCGAAATACCCCCCGAGAATCGTGTTCATGATCGTCACGGCGATGTAGTCGGGATGGCTGCGGGGTATGCCCGCATGCCCGACGATGATCGACGACTGCACGGCGGTGGGCCGGTCGACGACATGCACCTGCACCGCTTCGGGGGTGACGAGGTCGTGATGCACATGCGTCAGCGCTTCGCCTGGCGGCGTCGAGCCGAAGAGCCGATCGACCAGAGGAATGAATTCGGAGGGATGCACGTCGCCGACTGCAATCACGAACATGGTCGCGGGCACGAAGGCCGCGGCGTGGAAGCCGGCCAGATGCGCGCGCGTCATCGCCGCGACGCTCTCTTCGCTGCCTTCGGCGGGCCGCGCATACGGGAACGCACCATACACCGCTTTCGTGAAGCGCGCCCCGGCGAGCGTGGCGGGATTCGACTTCCGATGCATGATGGCGGCGAGCCGCTGTTCGCGCACCCTGTCGAGTTCGTCGTCTGCGAACGCCGGTGCGTGCACGACATCCGCCAGCACCTCCATCGCAGGCGTGAGGTTGCGGCTCAGGATCGTGAGTCCCGCATACAGGCTGTCCCACCCAGCACTCGCCCCGATGGATCCCCCGAGACATTCGATCTCGTCGGCGATCGCGACGGCGCTACGGGTGGCCGTGCCGCGCGTGAGCATCTCGGCGGTGATGGACGCTGTGCCCGGCATCTCGCCATCGGAAAAGGATCCCCGGCGGCACACGACGTTGACGGTCACGGTCGGGATGTCGTGCCGTTCGTAGACGATCACCTTGAGGCCGTTGGCAAGCACGGTCTCGGTGTAGTCCGGGAAGACGACATCCTTCGGAATGCCCGGTGCGGGTGGCTGTGTTCTATCGATCATTGCGCGTCGTTCGTCAGGGGTGTGGGGTGTCTTCGGTTTCGGCGGGCACGTAGCGCAGCACGACGCGGTCGTCGGCGCGCAGATGCGCGGCCGCGGCCATCACGTCGTCGACCGTCACGGCCGAGTAGCGGTCGAGCACGGTCGAGGCGAGTGCGGGATCGTCGTGCACGACGGTGAAATGCGCGAGCCGGTCGGCCCGCGCCTGCACGGTCTGCAGGTGCAGGTACAGCGAACTCTCCATCCGGTTGCGGGTCTTGGTCATCTCGGCGTCCGTGATGCCGCCCGCGACGAGCCGCGAAAGTTCGGTGTCCATCGCCGCCTCGAGTTCGTCGGCCGTGCGACCGGGATTCGCAACCGCATAGATCACGAACATGCCGCCATCCTCGCGCGCATCCACGTAGGCCGAACTCTGGCTCGCCACCTGCCGGTCGTAGACCAGCGCATGATGCAGTCGCGAGGTGTCGCCGTTGCCGAGCACGTCGCTGAGCAGATCGATGGATGGGAAGGAGGGATCGCGTTCGCTCGGGATGCGCCAGGCGGCGAACACCGCCGGCAAGGGCACGTGGTCGTGCACGGTCTCGACGCGTCCCGCCGGGGGAAGCCACCCGCGCGCATCGTTGCGGGGGGGCGGCGCACCGGCGGGAATCGATCCGAAGTAATGCTCGACGAGGTCGCGTACCGCAGCAATGTCGAAGTCTCCGGCTATTGAAAGCACGGCGTTGTTGGGACGGTAGTAGGCGCTGTGAAACGCGCTTACGTCATCCATCGTCGCGGCGGCGATGTCGTCCATCGAGCCGATCACGGTGTGCCCGTAGGGATGTCCGGTGTAGAGCCGCGCGGCCATGCGCTCGTCCCACGTGCCGTAGGGCTGGTTGTCGACACGCTGGCGCTTCTCCTCCATGACGACGCTGCGCTGGGTCTCGAGTCCCTCTGCGGTCAGCGACAACGCGAGCAGCCGATCCGATTCGAGCCAGAGACCGAGGGCGAGCTGGTTGGCCGGCAGCACCTCGTAGTACACGGTCTTGTCTTCAACGGTGTATGCGTTGCTGTATCCGCCCGCCTGTTCGCAGTGCCGGTCGAAGGCACCGCGCGGCACGTTGGCCGACCCATCGAACATCAGATGTTCGAACAGGTGCGCGAAGCCGGTGCGCCCGGGCTGCTCGTCGCGCGAGCCGACGTGATAGGCGATGGAGATGCAGACCACCGGCAGCGCAGACTCGCGGTGCAGCACGACACGGAGTCCGTTGGCAAGGGTGTATGTCTCGCAGGCGATGGTCATGCGTGTTCGTGGTTCATGCGGTGTGAAGGATCGATCATGTGGTGCGTGCGTCGGTGGTG
>JAEYUG010000056.1 GCA_023432805.1 Bacteroidota bacterium
GTCTTGACGAATGCTCCGTGCGTGCAGGACGGACGAGGGCGTCCGTCCTCCCAGGATGTATCAGGATGCTGTTGATCTTAATTAGGGAAAGCGTATTTTATCCCGTATCAATCGTTCGTCATACACCATGTCAGCCGAAGACCCACACCGACGGGTTCGATCGAGCAGACGGGTTCTCATGTTGTCACGAGTGGGCCGCTGCATCTGCAGCATGTTCGCAATTGTGGCAAGCTCGCACGCCGTGCTGGCACAAGACCTCTCTGCACCCGATCTGCGTCCCGTTACCTTGACCGGATCGATCGTGACATCGGCCGAGAATTACTCGATTCCCGGGCTCGACACACATCGACCGACCAATACCGCGCGGATGTACTTCAATCCGACGCTCACGCTGTATGGGGTATCACTCCCGTTCAGCGTCGTGCTCTCGACCAATGAACGGTCGTACAATCAACCGTTCAACCAGTTTGGCGTGAGTCCGCGATACAAATCCATCACCGCGCATGCAGGGTATCGCTCACTCCGGTTCAGCGAATTCACGTTGTCGGATGCGGTCATCCTCGGTGGTGGTGCCGAGGTCGACGCGGAATGGCTTCGCGTGGGCGCGATCTACGGACGCTTCCGACGCGCGATCAGCGAAGACACCACGAGCGGAATCCGCGCGGTGTACAAGCGCATGGGCTATGCGGCAAGTGCAGGCGTCGGCAGTAGACAGAACGGCATCGACATCCACCTCGTCCACGCTTGGGATGATTCCACATCCATCGGTCGCACACCACTGCAGACGAGCGTGCTGCCCGAAGAGAACCTGACCATCGGCACCACAGCCCGCGTCTCCATGGTGGGGAATCGTCTCCAGCTCGACGGCGAACTCGCCGGCAGCTTCCTCACGCGGGACCTCTACCAGCCTGCCGTTGAAAACGCCGACATCGTCTCGGTCACCGACGGTATCTACGACACGCGCCTCTCCACCCGGCTCACCACGGCCCTCCGCTTCGGTGCGGCTTGGAACGAGGAGACCTGGGGTCTCCGCGCAGAATACGCGCGCGTCGAACCAGAGTTCGAGAGCGCGGGTGCGCTCTACATCATGAACGACCGCGAAGACATCACGATCGCACCGAGCCTCCGTCTGGTGGAGGGAACCCTCAGGCTCAGTGGCTCCGTCGGTTTTCGCAGTGACAACCTGCTGGAAGACCGCTCCTTCACCACGAATCGCGTGATCGGCTCCGCCAATGCCAACTGGATGCCGTCTCAGACCTTCGGCATCGATGCGAACTACTCGAACTACAGCATGTCGAACGCATCGGCGGCCATCGTCCTCAACGACACATCCCGCGTCGAAAATGTCTCGGAATCCTACTCCTTCGCCCCGCGTCTGAGCTTCGCCTCCACCTCGATGCAGCATTTCATCATGCTCTTTGCGACGCGGCAACTGTTCAGCGACCGCAACATCCTTACCGGATCGAACTCCGACAACGATGTGCTGACGGTGATGCTCAGCTGGACCGGCAGTCTGCAGAGTGGACTCGGTCTTCAAGGTTCCCTCCAGTTCACTGAAGTGCACACGGCTTTCGTCACGAACATCATCCGCGGCATCACCGCAGGGGTGAGCCATCCCTTCTTCGAGAACGCCCTCATGGCCGACCTCTCGTACACGCTCAATCTGACACAGTCCGGAAGCGCAAGCGATACCGACACCCAGCACCTGGTGACGCTTGCCGGCCGCTGGCGCATCTCGGGCGCCGACGCCCTCGACCTGCGCTTCCAGTACAACAGCTACGACGCCTCCGACATCACGCGCCGTTCGTACGATGGGACGACCACGCGCCTGCAATACACGCGCGCGTTCTCGTTCGGTACGAACTGACGCGCTCCGTTTCGTTGTACCACCGGCTGAGCCGGCACACACAGAACCCAGACCGATTACGATCCTGCTCTACTTATGCGTGGAGGACTACCCATGCGCGTTTCGCTGACCTTTCTTACCCTCGCCGTCTTCCTGCTCGGCACCCACACTGCGGAAGCCCAGCTGTCGCTGGCAGTGCAGATGGATCCCACACCGTCGCCGTACATCTCCGACTGGCGGTCAAATCCCAACACCATCCGCTTCATCGTCACCAACTCCACCGGCGCGCCGGTCGACGTGCGCTTCGATGCGTACATCGAGGGTGATGCTCGGGGACGCGTCGCGCAGACGAAGTCCGGAGCGGCGATCCCGCCGGTGACGATACAGCCCGGCACCACAACGCTCAACGGAATCGATGCGGGTCTGCTCAACGAGCAGGCCGTCGAGTACATCGGTGCGACCCGCGCGCAGACGCAGCGCACCGGACGCCTGCCCGAAGACAACTTCCGCCTGTGCGTGCGGCTGCTCACCTATCTCGAGCCGTTCTCTCCCCTGACACCGGAAGCCTGCGCCCGCTTCGAGATCCGCCTCATCCAGCCTCCCAACCTCATCGCGCCAGCGAACGCCTCGAGCGTGCAGGCACCACCGGCCTTCCAGTGGTCGGTAGTCACGCTCGGTCGGGGTGCCTTCGCGCGCTACGAGCTGACGGTGGTGGAACTCGATCCGGGACAGACGAACGTGGCAAATGCCATGCAGACCAACATCCCGCTCTTCGTACGCGAGAGTGCGCTGCCGGTGTATCAAATGCTGGCATCGGATCCCACGTTCGAAAAGGGAAGGCGTTACGCCTGGCGTGTGCGGGCATATGACCTGCAGGATCGCTACATGTTTGCGAACAACGGACTCAGCGAGATCTGGTCGTTCACGTGGAATCCCGTGATTCCCATGGGACTCGACACAGCGAAGATCATCGTGAAATCGACGACGAAGTCTCCGTACTCGCCCGTCACCATCCCGATCGGGAAGAACGATCTAAAGATCAAAATCCTGACCAACGCCCGCATCGAAGGTCAGTACATGTACACGTTCAGCCGCTCGAAACTGTACAACGAACGTGTGGTCGGCAAGTCGCTCCTCGAATCAGGGACGATTCACATGAACCTCGGGGGCGGTTCCGAGCTCAAGCCCCTGGCCAACATCGTTGTTCGACTGGTGCGCCGGTACAAGACCATTCCCGAACTGATGTACATGGCGGGAACGGTCTACGATGTGACGAATCAGAAGAGCTACAACACCGGCGAGAAGATCGTTGCAGAGACCAAGACCGATGCCGCGGGCAACTTCGCGTTTTCGTTCATTGAATCGGTGCCGACCGTCGTGGTGTCCGGTGTCGCCATGCGCTGCGGCGGCGGCGAGTTCGCCGACTACAAGGAGAACGTGACGCTGTACAAGTACTACCACGTCGAGGTCGTCAATCCCCACTACTGCAGTTCAGGACATGAGATCACCGTCGAACCGGGCGGGTCGACCACGGTGTCGCTCAGTTCGCTTGTGCGCTCGTACCATCTCAAGCTCACGATCAAGGATTCGGAAAAGAACGTCGAGCTCGGCGATCGGGTCAACGTGTATGTCGCACGCGCATCGAAGAGCCTGCGTCCGGCAGACGTGCCCGAAGACGAAGGCGAGCTCGAGGCAGGTGGCATCTCGGCCCAGGCCATCGGCACGATCTCGGGCTCGAGCGGCATCCAGCCAGCCAGTACCGACGTGCTCGACGACCCGAAGTACAAGTTCAATTCCTCCAGTTACGGGTACGTCATCGGTGCCACCCACACGCGCGACACTCCCGCAAAGGGCGTGGTCATCTTCAAGAATCTCGTGCGCAACATCGGCGGGTGGGACGGGTACTACGTCTCGGCCAACACTCCAGAAAAGACACCGAGTGGCAACTACAACTTCCTCTACTACCACCCGAACAACAAGGCGTGGTGGGCGTCCTTCCCCACGCGCCCGCAGGACGAAGGCTTCGGCGGCATCAATTCCAACTACAGCTCCGCGGTGGTGTTCAACAAGTACTATGTCATCCCGGTCTTCGAGAAGACGATCAAACTTGCACCGAAGCCGCCGCGCATCATCGGGCAGGTGATCCGCAGTGACAGCCGCAAGCCGGTCGCAAACGTGGTCGTGCGTCTGACGACGAATCCCGAGAATCCCGCCGGACTCCAGCCCGACCAGTACGACGGCTGGTTCTACGATGTCACGAACAGCAATGGCCGATACGAGGTCAACAACATCGTCAGTTCGGGTACCTCGTGGTCGTACGATGTCTCTTTCCTGAAAGTCGGGTACGACAAGCTCGTCAAGACCCAGGTGGCGATTGCCAAGGGCAATCAGATGGTCATGGATGTCGACATCACGCCGAAGCTCGTCGTTACGCGCACGGTCGTCGACGAACAGGAAAAGCCGCTGCAGAATGTGGAAGGTGTGCTCGGCGATGGCCTGGCGATCAAGACCGACGCCAAGGGTGTGTTCGTCAGCCGTGCGGTCCCGGGCTGGCAGCCCTTCCATCTCGAGAAGCGCGTCGAGTATGCGGACAAGGATACGAACGTGGTGATCCAGGACAACGCGTTCGAGGTGTTCGGCGCACTGCTCGTCGACAAGATCGTGATGTTTAAGGCGCTGCGTCGCGTGGCGATCCGTGTCTACAACGAACAGGGCCAGCCGGTGAAGGATGCACAGGTGATCCTTACCGACTTTTATTCGGGACCGGTGACTTCCCCCGGAAGCGGCGGGTCCGGAGGCGGAGGAGGCGGTCTGTATTCGTCGGGGGGATTGAAGGTTTCCAACAAGATGGCCTTGCAGCTCGCATCCCCCTACCTGAAGCATACCGACGCCAACGGCTGGGTGCAATTCGCCTACAAGTCGCCGCTCGATGACGTGAAGGTGAGCATCACCGTGCCGAACAGCGACTACATCCCGAAGGAGGTCACGTTGCCGAACATCCGCGAGAACGGCACGTGGTCGAAGTGGGGCGTGACGCTCAAGGCGGGTGGCCGCGTGGCGGGTGTGGTGTATGCCGGCGAACGGCGCGACAAGCCGGCGAAGCTGAAGCTGCAACAGCAGGGCACGATCAAGCCGCAGCAGCAGACGCCGCAGCAGCAGACGCCGCCGCAGGGCGGACAGAGCGGTGTGCAGCAGGGACTGCAGCAGGCCGGGCAGAGCATCAGCGCGCAGATCGCCGCGCTCGGAGTGCCGGTCAAGGGCGCACGGGTGTTCATCGAGGGACGCGAAGACTTCCCGGTGTACACCGACGAGAACGGCCGGTATGAACTGCGCGCCGTTCCACCCGGGGTGCGTACCGTGAAAGCTGCGCGCGCGACCGACAGTGTCAATGCACAGCTCATCGGCGATCAGCAGTCTACCATGGTCGTCGCAATGCAGACCGCATCGGTCAATCTCTACCTGAGCAAGTACGACGGGATGGACATCACGCGCCTGCTCGGCTTCCCGCTCGAAATCGACAAGCTCACCGAACTCGCCGGCGGACGCATCCGCATCGACGGCGCACTTGTCGACATCCCGCAGAACAACGTGTTTCGCGTGCGTAACGACGAAGACCGCTACACGTTCGTGAACGTCGAACTCGCACCCGACGGCACCGGGAGTCCCGCTCCGGCCAAACCCACAGCAGGCAACGTCCCGCTGCTCGACACGAAAGTGCCCCTGACCGCCTACGCCACGTTCAACACCGAACTCATCGCGGGCGGAGGCGTGCTCGTCGTACCCGACGGCTCGAACATGTCGCGTGGTCGCTTCCGCGCACCAGTTCGCCTGCCCATGGCCGGCTGGTCCCTCAACTCGAACGAACTGAAACTGGAGGATGCGGAAGGCAATCCGATGGAGTTCCACGTCCGCCGCGTGCGTTCCGGCGGCGCGCCCCTCATCGCCCTCGTCACGGCGCTCACCTCCGAGGGAAGCTTCGACGACGGCGGCTCCCCCCTGCGCATCTGCAGCTCGACAGGTGGCGACGCGTCGTTCAAGCTCTACGCGTACAACACAAAGGCCACAGCGGATTCGTCGTGGCTGGCTTCCGACGGCATGCACCTGGCCCCCCTCGTCCGCGTCTCGCTGGCCGCCTGCGGAAACACGATGTCGAGTACCTGCACCATCGACTTCCCCCTCGGCATCACCCTCGTGAAGAAGTCCGGCATGGAACCGCTCGACCCCTCGTCGATCGCCGAACAGATGATCGCACTGCAGAAGTGGAACCTCCATGCGAACACCTTCAGCATCCAGGGCGGGTACATCACGTTCAACGGCGACATCCGCGCACCGGTCGTGGCCAACAAGACCGATGCCGCCTCCCGCATCAGCGTGCCCTTCACCGGCATGCAGCTGCGTCCCACTGAGCTCACAGGTGGCACCTTCCCCACCGACCCCATCAACATCCTCGGCATCACCAAGGTCGAACTCACCGATCCCTTCGTGCTCGCTGCGGATCAGGATTCGTGGTACCTCTCGTCGCTCGATCCGGAAATCCGCATCAACCAGGGCAACGGCGTCCTGCTCGAAGGGTTCGACCCGACCGAGAAATTCACCCTTACCGAATTCAAACTCCGCTCGAACGCCACCCACGCCTTCAGCATGTCGGAAAAGACCTACGTCGTCTACCAGGTCTCGACCTTCAAGATCGCTTCGATGAAGATCGATTGGGATGGAGGAAGTGCAAAGCTCTCCATGCTGGGAAGCCTCACGCTCACGGGAATTCCCGACCTGTCACCGCAAGCCACGCGCTTCTACTTCAGCACCGGGGGGAAGTTCGGCATGGACGGCGTCTTCTTCGCAGACGGATACAACGCGGGCGGCGTCAAGCTCTATGTCGCAAACGGATTGCTCGGACCCAACGGCTTCATCGCAGAAGGGGATTGGGGGCAGTACAAGAACCGTGTCGCGCTGCAGGGCAAGTTCTCGCTCAACACCGTGTTCAAGCATCGGAAGGTTGGCGGAGGCTTCTCGACCGTGGCCGAGGTCATCAACGCCTCGCACAATCCCCCGCAGAGCCAGTCGCTGTTCGGCAACACCAGTCAACCGGATGTGAAGGACGTCTATGGACGCACCCAGCTCGAACCCGGCAATGTATGGACGACCCGACTCGTCGGCTGGTACGCAACGCCGGAACTCGCCGGCAAGGACTCCGTGCGCTTCGAGGTGCAGGGCTCCGGAGGCAACGGCACGGTCGTGACCGCAAGCGGAACGCTCAAGATGAAGGGAACGCGGGGCGGACTCTCATCGCTGTACATCGCGCGTCCCGACGAGTACCCGAAGGGCCCCATCGCGATGGACGGCAGCGACGGATGGGACGCGACGATGATGGGTCCCGCCCCGCCGCCGCCTGCCGACGACGGCCCCTTCAGCGGCATGACCATCACCACGGACTTCGAGAAAATGGCCCTGATTGCGACGGTGCAGGTTGACTACGAAGTCACACCCGGCACGCAGTTCAAGGGCTTCATCGAAACCGTGCTGAGCTTCGGATCCAAGAAGTTCTGGTCGTTCTTCGCGGCGGGTTCCGGCACCATCGACAATCCCACCTGTGAGGGCAAGGCCGTGTTCATTGCGGGACTCAACTACGAGGTCCCCGCCGAGCGCCAGCAGATGCTCGTCGACTACAGCATCAGCAAGCGTCCCCTGCCCGACGAGTTCAAGACGATGTCCGGCTTCTTCACCCAGGTCGCCGTCGTGATGCCGATTCCCGGCACGCCCAACTTCAGTATCGATGTCGTCATGTTCTCGCTCAGCGTCGAGTGCACCATGGGCGGCGAAGCCCGCCTCGGCCTGAACTTCGCCAACGGCACGACCTTCTACATCGGCATCTACGCCACGGCGAAAGTCGAGATCCACGCCGGTGCGACGATCTGGTTCCCGCCGATTCCCGTTGCCGTCAGCGTCTCCGGCCACGTCCTCGTGGCTGCCGGTGCGGGTGGATACTATACCTACAACTCGAACGCCGGTTCCTCATTCGACATCACCGGGTTCATCATCGGCAAGCTCGATGTCGAGGGATGCGTCTGGGTGCTCGGCGCGGAGGCATGCACCGGTACCTTCACCGTCTTCGAAATCGGTGGGGAAGTCAACGGGCGCATCGGCAACAATGAGTACCTCGACATCACCCCGACCTTCAAATTCCTCAGCTTCTGATGATGCACACGCCGCAATCGATAACCATGAACAGCATTCACCTCCGCGTCCGTCCACTCCTTGGCATCACTCTGCTGAGCGCAGCGATGCTGATGACCGCTCCCAGCTTCCTCATCGCACAGCAACGTGGTCAGAAGCCCCAGCGGACGGCGGCGACGCCGTCCGCACGTACAAACCAGACCCCGATGTCGATCGCCGCATCGGGTCCTCGAGGCATCTACATTTCCTGTGGAACCCTGGTCGCATCTGCCGTGCATCCCGTCGGTGATACCGTCGGCTACCGCATCGAACGCCGCGTGCAGCGGGGCACCTGGTCACCGCTTGCGGATCTCTCGTCAGTCGCCTCCCTGACCGAACTGCGCTCGCGCATCGGAACGCAGCCGATCGATGACGCCGTGCGTCGCATGAAACTTCAGAATCCCGAGGAATTCTGGAAGGCGCTCGTCGCCGCACCACGGCTCGAGAAGATCCTCATCACACCCGAGCGTGCGACACTCGAGGCGCTCGGTCTGCTCTACTGCGACACCACGGTGGTGAAGGGCACGATCTACGAATATCGCGTATCCATGCTGCTCGCCTCCGGCAAGACCGCACGTGCGAGGGAAAGTGGACCTGTCACCGCGGGCGCGCCCTGGCCGATGGCGTCGATGACCGTCTCGCAGACCGAAGAAACGGATAGCTCGGTCCGAATTACTTGGACGGCTCCAGCTCCGCGTCCCATGCCGTCGAAGGTGACGGTCCATCGCCGCATGACCGGCCAGGAAGACTTCCGCCCGTCGTCGCGGCCTGCCTCGATCTGGAAGAGCGGTGACAGCGTCTACTGCACCATCCTCGAAAAGAACCTCAATCCCAGCCAGCAGTACGAATTCTACGCCGTGCCTGAGGATTTTTTCGGCAATGCGGGCGCTGCCTCGCACACGGCGTCGGTGTACACGGTCAACTATGCGCGCCTGCCGATGCCGCAGAATCTGCGTACCGAACAGGATACCTTCGGCATCCGGCTGTCGTGGACGACCGACATCTCCGAACACCTGATCGCCACGCGCATCTACCGGAGCCTGCAGCACGACACGGGCTTCGTGCTCGTCGCCGAGGTTCCTGCGACGGAGGCGTCGTGGCTCGATGGAGGAGCGGTCGGCATGACACGCTACTTCTACAAGCTCACGACGCTCACGTACAACAACCATGAGTCCCAGCGCACCGGTGCCATCTTCGGCTTCGGGCGTTCGCCGATTCCACCCGCTACTCCGCAGGGCTTCTCCGCCAGGCCGATGAAGGGCGGCGTGACGATGCAATGGAACCACAACGCGGAACCCGACATCGCGGGATACTATGTCTGCCGTGCGGAGTCGGAGATGGATTCGCTTGTTGTCATCTCCCCGCTCGTGACCGACACCGTCTTTGTCGACACAAGCAATACGCTCAATGCCCTCACCCAGTACCGCTACGCTGTGCTCGCCGTCAACCACAGCCAGTTGCGCAGCGGATTCTCGAATGCGGAAATCGTCCGCGCCCAGATCGCCACCGATCCCGCCCCACCCCGCTCCCTGTATGCGCGTGCGGGCGAGACGAGCATCTCCCTGAACTGGAACGATCCTCGTACCTACGATGAATCCGTGCTCGGCTATGTCGTCTACCGGGCGGAACGCACCGGCGGCAAGGATCCCGTCTTCGCACCGATCGCGCGCATGGTCGGAGATCCCGAGCGCACGTCTCATCTCGACAGCACGATTGTTCCTGGCAGGATGTATCTGTACGCAGTCGCTTCAGTGGACCTCCTCGGTGCCGAGGGCAAACGTACCGCCGCCGTGGAAGCCCGCGTTCGTGTTGACGTCCCCCTCCCGCCTGCCGATCTGCGCGCGTCGACCGTGGATGCTCACGTACGTCTGGAGTGGAGCGAAGCTCTCGTCGACGACCTCGCCGGGATCACCGTCTATCGCGCCGAGAGAGGTCGCGATGCGAAGAAGCTCGCGACTCTCCCCGCATCGTCGAGCGAGTACATCGACAAATCCGTCAAGAGCGGAACGGTGTACTACTACTCCCTCTCGAGCACGAACCGGAAGAATATCGAAAGCGCCCGCAGTGACGAGGTGTGGGCTACACCCTGAGAGATCGACCTGCCTGAAACGACGAAGGGTGGACCAAGCGGTCCACCCTTCGTCGTTGTGCCTCCGAAAACTACTTGAGTTCGACCGTCCCGATGTCCGTCACCGCACCAACTGTCACGACGACACCGGTCTTTGTGGCCGTGAGATTGAGTGCATTGCGGATCTCGACGTCGTAGGAGCCTGCGGGTAGGAAGCCCGCGACGAATTCACCGGTAAGGGGATCGGCAATCGCAGACGTGATCACCGTGCCGCCCTGTGTCACTGTCGCGACAGGCACGTCGAGAACGTTCGAGACCTTGCCCTTGATCGCACCCGTCGCGGGCTTGGCCACGACGCGGATGGTGGGCTTGAGCTTGTACTCGCCGTTGCCGGTGACCGTCACTGATTTCGCAACGTCGAAGTCGAGGACGAGCTCGACGGTCGTACCTGCGACGATGTCGAAATTGTGCGTCAACTTGAGTCCCGTTTCATCGCCGCTCGGAATCGTCAGCGGCTTGGTCACACCGTCGACCACGACCTCGGCCTTCGTGACCATGAGGCGGATCTGCGTGTACTTGCCGGCGCCAAGTTCCTTGTCGCCGATGAGCATCGCGCTGCCATTGTTCCATTCAAGAAGATCGATGGTCACCGGTGCGGCGTTGACCGCGATCCACGTGCCGTCAATGTGCGCCTCGATCGTCGAGAATGTGATGTTCACCTTCTCGATGCCTGCAAGCGGCGCATCGGCCATGTACATCTTTAGGCGTCCAGTTGTTGCCGGCGATGACGTGTCATCAGAGCAGCCCGACGCGAAGACCATGAGCGCGACGGCGAGGAAGGAAGAAATGAGGGATTTCATGTTGCACACTCCTGTTGGTGCTTACTGTAAGGTGTCGTTATCCGATGAATAGAACGGTCGATACGTCTTAGGGATAGAAGCGGATGCCGACAGCCGGCATGATGTCGAACCCGAATCCTGGTGCGATACCGATCACGGGATCGATTTCGAGGAAGATGTCCAGCGGCGTGTTGCGGGGAATGATGTTCAAGCCGAACACTCCCTTGACGGCGAACACCGGGGAATCGTCGTCGTGATAGTACCAGTATTCCTTCTTGTTTTTGTTGCTGTAGCGTACAAACCAGTAGCTCCCGCGCTCCCCGAATCCCACGATGCCACCTATGCCCGCGTACAGGCTTACGATCCGCGAATTGAATGCATCGTTGAAGTGCCACAGATAATCGGCGTGGATGTGGGGATTTCCGACGTAGGAATGTCCGATAGCGACATCCCACGAATTTTCACGACTCGTCCATATTCGTGCTGAAACCGCCGTCGGTTCTCCGACCGAGAATCCGATGCCGAAGCTGCGGCCCATCGGACCCTGTGCCTGCGCGTGTGGTGTGATCGTAGCCAGAAGACCGGCCGACAGCATGATTGCTGTCAGCACCCTGCGTGCTGCCATCTGTGGTGTCATGATGATGGATGTGGTTGTTGATGAACGTCAATGCACCCTGAATATACGACCGCGCATGAAGCTATGTTCCCATGCGCGCGCAACACGGACGTGCTCGCCGAAATGGACCTGGTGAGGAACGACGAGGACGTCCGTCCTCCGACTCAGTTCTGAGTGAAGCGCCCGATGTTGTCTGTCTCGAAATTCACCGCTACGATCTTCGAAACGCCTTCCTCCTCCATCGTGACCCCGTAGAGCGTGTCGGCCGCGGCCATCGTGCGCTTGTTGTGCGTGACAACAATGAACTGCGTGTTGGCCGAGAAGCGACGGATGATGCGGATGAACCGGTCGATGTTCGCATCGTCGAGTGGCGCGTCGACTTCGTCGAGGATGCAGAAGGGACTCGGCTTGACCAGATAGATCGCAAACAGAAGCGCAATTGCCGTCAAGGTCTTCTCACCACCCGAGAGCATGTCGATGGAGTGGGGACGTTTGCCTCGCGGCTTGGCCATGATGTCGATCTTGGCTTCGAGGGGATCGTTCGACTCCTCCAGCGTGAGATCCGCCTCGTCCCCTTCGTCGAACAGTGATTTGAAGATCGAGATGAAGTTCTCGCGCACCTGCGTAAACGTCTCGGTGAACTTCTGCTGAGCGGTCTCGTTGATCTCCTGGATCGTGTCGCGCAACGTCTGTTGCGACTCGAGCAGATCCTGCCGCTGGGTGGTCAGAAGATCGAAGCGCTCCTTCTCCTTCTTCCACTCCTCGAACGCGAGTGGATTGACAAGCCCGAGCGTCTTGAGCTTGATGCGAAGATCCTGGATTTCATCCCGAGCCTGCCCGAGGTCGAACACATCATCCTCGCTCAATTCCTGCCGCACGAGTATCATCTCGTAGTCGTCGCGAGCGTGCTGCTCGAGCATCTCGATCTTCTGTCGGATCTCGCTGATCTTCAATTCCATCTCGTGCACCAGCGCGACCGTCTGATTGTGCTTCACTCGATCGTCGTGCAACGTCCGCTCGAGACGCTCGGCTTCGGTGCGTCGTTCGGTCAGCTCTGCTTCGATCGCACGCACACCAGCGTCTTGTTCGGTGCGCAGCTCGCGCAGATGCACAAGTGATGCACCGAGTCGTGCAATCTCCACAGCCAGCGCCGCCGCAGTTTCCTGTGCGTGCACGATCTCCTGTTCGGCCCGCTCATACGTGGCCTGCGTCTCTGCCTGCGACCGCGTCAGCCGCTCGAATTCGTTGCGCAGATTCTGTATCTCACCCCGTTTCTGCACCACGGCGACCGTGCTCGCACTGAGCTCCTCGTTGCTGTGATTGTACAGCCGCTCGAGTTCGACCAGCACGCCGCTCTCGGCGTCGACTTCCGATTCGACATTGCTCTGCTGTACGCGAACCTCCTCGATGCGCGGTGCGAGTTCGCTCGACCGGATCTCCAGTTCCGCATACTCGCCGGAGAGCGCACCGCGTTCGCCTGCATTCTTCGAAATGATCCGCTCGAATTTCTCGACCTCGAACATCATCTGCGCCACGCGACGTTCGTGTGCAGACAGATCCTGTTGCGTTTGCTTCATCGCCTCCGCATAGCGACGCAGATCTATGTCGGCATACTCGAAGTTCTTCTCTTCGAGCACTTCCTGATTCTCGACAAGCTTCACCTTCAGCTCGGCGACGTCCGCATTCAGACGCGCGATCTGATCCTTCTTGCCGATCAGACCTCCCTCCTCCTGTCCGTGGCTCCCGCCGCGCACCACGCCGTGCACGTCGAAAATGTCACCGCCCAGCGTCACGCAGCGCACCTGGGGATACTCACGCATGCATGCACCAGCCACCTCCGCATCGCGAACAATCAACGTGTGATGCAGGAGGAACTGGAAGAGATCATTGTATGTCGCATCGTAGCGCACCAGGTCGATCGCCCATCCGATCACACCGTCACCGGCGATCGGAAACGGTGCGGCCGCCATCTGCGGCACGCGCGACAGACAGACGAATGTCGCCTTGCCCTTCCGGTTGTCACGGAGATTCGCCAATCCGCTGAGCGCTTCGGGCACGTCGTTGACGAGAATGTAGTGCGCCGCGTCGCCCAGTGCCGCTTCGATGGCTACACGAAGATCGTCGCGCGTATTCACGGAGTCCGCAACGGTGCCATAGCGTGACGAACTCCAATCGCGGCTGCGCAGCAGATGCTGCACGCTTTCGCTGTAGCCTTCGAGACGATCGACGAGCCCGGTCAGAAAGTCGATCCGTGTCATCTTCTCACCGATCTGTCCCTGCAATTCAAAGGCACGATTCTGCAGGGCATCGATGTCAACACGCAGGCTCTGCTTTTTCTCCTCCATCGCATGAAAGGCACGCTCGGCCTCGAGCACGGTTTCGCCGAGCACCGCCTGCCCTGCATCCTGTTCTGCAAGCTGTCCCCGCATCGCGTCCAGATTCCGCTTCGCCTCGTCCTCTTCGGCCAGCAGCTTTGCAAGCGTGGCGTCGATGGCTTCCATGCGTGCATTGATCCTGTCGGCATCATTTGACAGCCGCGACAGTTCCTGCATGAACTCCATGCGTCGAGTCTGACGTGCCTGCGCGGCAACCTTCTTGTGTGCGACTTCATCCTCGAGCGCAACATGTGCCGCACGACGTTCCTGATTCTTCGCCTCGAGTGTTCCGAGCTCCTCCGACAGTGCCTCGAGTTCCGTTGTCAGCGAGGTCTTCGAACGTTCGAGTTCGTCGAGCCGCTCGTCCGCGGTCAGCCGCGCCTCCGTCATCCGCTCGACCGTCCGCTCCAGTGCGAGTTTCCGCTCCTCACTCACACGTTGATTTTGTTCATCGCTGTTGATGCGCGACACTAGATCACCAAATGTTCGCCGCGCCGCCTCGAGCTTGTCCTCGATATCACGTTCGTCCGCGCGTTGTGCTTGGAGGAGCGCCTCTTCATGCTCGAGCTGCCCCGACGATGTCTCGCGCTCTTCGAGCGCGACGCCCACCCGCTGCTCGAGCGGTTCGAGGCGCAGCACGAGATTGGTATAATCCCGCTGCAGCACGTCGATCTCCAACGCACGCAGACGCTCGTTGTATTCATTGTACCGCTCGGCCTTTTTCGCCTGGCGGTTCAGCGAATTGACAGCCTTCGAGACCTCTGCGATGATGTCGTCCACGCGCAGCATGTCACCTTCGACATCCGTCAGCTTGCGCAATGCTTCCTTGCGGCGCGCCTTGTACTTGGTCACACCGGCAGCTTCCTCGAAGAGCCGGCGGCGTTCCTCGACCTTGTCGCTGAGGATCGTCTCGACCATCTTCAGCTCGATCACCGAATACGCGTTCGAGCCCATCCCCGTATCCATGAACAGCGAGACAATATCCTTGAGACGACACGGTACCTTGTTGAGCAGATACTCGCTGTCACCCGAACGATACACACGACGTGTGATCGTCAGCTCGTTGTAGTCAAGCGGCAGCACGCCCTTGTTGTTCTGGATCGTCAACGACACTTCCGCCAGCCCGATCGGCTTGCGCACCTTGGTGCCGTTGAAGATCACATCCTCCATTTTATCCGACCGCAGCGTCGAATACCGCTGCTCGCCGAGTGACCATCGGAGCGCATCGACAATATTCGTCTTGCCACACCCATTGGGACCCACGATCGCCGTGACACCATCGTTGAGCACGATGCTGGTCTTGTTGGCAAACGATTTGAAACCGAAGATATCGAGCTTGCTGAGATACATGTTCTATGATGAAGGAAGGATGACCATGAAAAGACATCTGCGGATCGCACACCGCACCACTCCGCGGAAGCCCCGCACATCGCACCACACCGCGGAAGCCCCACCGGCGCTGCCTTGATGAAACGACGGCATCAGGGATGAACGCAGTCTACTGCGCAAACCCCTGCATGTGCGCCCAGATCGTCGTGATGTGACGCACATAGGCGAACGTCGCATTGTCGGCGTCCATCGACCAGAGCCAGCTGCCGAGCGCGATCACAAGCAGTGTGAACCCGACAATGTAGAAGTGCATGGGACGAAGATCCAGCACGATGGCGGCACCCTTGAGAAGGCGGGAAACAAGCCAGATCTGAAACCCGATCCACACCAGCACGGCCGCAACCTCGAAGGCCGCGACTCCCATGATGCGGTAAAGCACCATGCCGAACGGCGCGAGAATCGCCATCGGCAGCACCGACCACATCGTCGCACTGTACGCGTCGAACATCAGCACCGTGCGCTTGGTCAGAAATGCGAGACCCCGAAGCACCAAGCTCAGCAGCGCCAGGACGAGAAACATCAGCAACGTCGTCAGCGCAATGTTTGCTAGGGGATTCCACGCGGCGTAATTCACCCACTGCTTGAGCCACACCGGTGTGACGAACTGCGTGATGAGAAGATCCACGTAGTAGTTCGTCCGCCAGAAGTACATCAGATTCGCCTGGAAGAGCGCGGCGGAGAGGGACCCGATCACCCCGACCATCGTCGTCTGGAAAATCGACAGCATTCGCTGGTCGCGTACATCGGTGAAGAAGTTGTGAGGGCGCAGAAATGAGCGCACCACATTCTCCCGGAAACGCCGAAACAGGTTGTACACCACCGCAAAAATGATGATCAGCAGGATCCCCATCACGACAAAGGTCGCCGGATGCTGCTCGGTGTGATTGCCGATCGACAGCACAGGCGGCTTCTCATTGTTGAACCGCGCCTTCAACACGTCATACGCGAGGCGCTTCTGCCGCCATGCATCCACGATGCCGAACGTGGCGGTGTACTGCTGCACACGGTCGAAAGGCATCAAGGGATTGAGGACCGAGATGTCCGAAAACGCGGTGACGAAGAGTCCGCCATACTTCGCCTCGCGGACGACGGGATACAGTTCGAGATAGAACTGCGCCTGCGCGTCTATCGAATGGGGATCGCTGTACCCGCTGTAATTGCCGATCTCGACAGGATGATTGAGCGAAAGGATGAACACCGGCTTGCCGCTGATACTGCGGGCATCACTCTCCAGCTTTGCCCGTGCCTCGGCACTGGAAGCCACGGGCACGTCAATTCCTGCGAAGTCAAGGGCGTCGGGCAATGCGTCGGGCAGACGCACATAGGACGCGTAATGCATGACGCCGGTGCGGTGCGCGACACCGCGCGTGACCCCGTCAACGTACGCTGCTACTCGCGCATCCCTGCCGTCGAGTCCCTGCCCCAGACCGATCGCGATGATACTGGGATGGTTCTGATCCCGCATCAGCAGTTCGCGCACGACATTGCGCGCAGTGGACTGCAGACTCGCCAACCCCAGCAGCGCCGAGGGCGTCTGGTAGAGTGGCAGATCCTGCAGGACCATCAACCCGTACTTATCGCACAGAGCATACAACAAGGGATGTGCCGCACCGCTTCGCACGCGCACTGCGTTGCTTCCCAGATTCTTGATCATCAACACGTCCTGTTCGAGCTCGTCGAGCGACAGCGAACGACCATGACGAGGGGAATCCTCAAACCAGTTCACACCCTTGAGGAAGTACGGGGCGCCGTTGAGCCGCAACCCATTCGCATCCAGCGCCACCGAGCGGAAGCCGATCGTCTGATAGGATTCGTCCACGAGTACTCCCCCACTGCTCGTGCGCTGGCGCACCAGATAGAGGTAGGGCGTTTCAGGGCTCCAGACTCGGACAGAAGGAATACCGAAGGAGATGTCGACCGGCGTCAATCGATCAGACTCGACGGTCACGCGACGAACATCACTGCGAAACACGATGTCGCCGGTCTGCTGGTCCTCGATCTCAATGAAGTGATCGACAGGCGTGCGTCCGAAGGATGTGGGCATCCGCGCAGAATCGTTGCCGAGACGGGTCACGGGACCAGAATTGAGCAATGCCTGGTATGTCACGGTCGCAGCCTTCCCATCACCGGATACTTCGGTGCGGATTGCGGTTTCCTGCACCCATACCGCACCATTGGCAGCGATGGCAATGTCGTGGATGATACCTCCGTACCGGGCGGGATTCCACGGCTGCTCGCGCAGGGGAATCGTTTCGCGAGCGTTCAGCACATTGGAGACGTCGACCGTGATCACATTGCGCCCGGCCTTGATGATCCCCTGTGAAATCTTCAGCGAGAACGAGGCATCCCCTGCATGTTTGCCGACAAACTGGTCGTTTATTCGCACTTCGCAGGCATACGCGATGCTGAGCGCCACGAACTGGAAGACGGCACGGGCGGCCAGACGTGCATCCACGGTGAATTCCTTGCGAAATATCACGCGGGAAGCGCCGGTGTATGACGATGGGACCGACACGGTATTCCATGCGTCCTCGTCTGGGACACGATATTGCCATCGACCGTTCAGATCGATGATCGTGCGCGAGGGAGACGGCGCAAGCAATCCGAGTCCGGGATCGCGCGGCAAGGCACGCGCGGCTTCCTTGAAACGGAGCTGTGCGTGGAGTGATGTCGCCGACACAAGCCAGATACAGATGAAAAGAGCCGCGTGTCGCAGCCCGGCGGAGAATAGCATGCGGCTATCCATGAATCAATCAGTTCGGTGGTCGAACATGCAAGCACGAAAAGTACGAAAGCACCCGCCAACCTCCAACTGCGCGAGGCGGCCGCTCATGTGGTCACGATTGCCGCGACACAGCAGAGATACCGGGTTTCGGGCATCGCCAGCAGTATGGGATGGTCCGCTGCAGCACCGGCAATCCGCATGATGGTCAGACACCGCCCGGCTCGTGACGCAGCATCGCGCAACATCTCGAGAAACATCTCCTCCGATACGTGCTGCGAACAGGAACAGGTTACGAACCACCCCCCCGGCTTGACGAGCCCAAGCGTGCGCTCGTTCAGCTTGCGATAGCCCTTGAGTCCCGTAGCAAGATTCTTGCGGTTCTTGACAAAGGAGGGCGGATCAACCACGACGACATCATACGTCAATCCCGCAGCCAGTGCGCGATCTGCGAAATCGAAAGCATCTTCGTTAATAGTGTTGATAATTGACGTATCGTTTAGCTTCGCGTTTTCCTGCACACGCAGCAATGCAGAAGTGGAAAGATCGACCGCAGTCACTTCCAAAGCTCCTCCCCGCGCTGCATGAAGGGAGAATCCGCCATCATTGCAGAACAGATCCAGCACTGCAGCATTGTGGGATATCTTCTCGACAAAGACCCTGTTCTCACGTTGATCCAGGAAGAACCCCGTTTTCTGGCCCTCGGCGAGGTCGATATCGTAGCGGATTCCGTCAATCTCTGCGTCGACGCGACCTGCCTCCCCATGCCAGACTTTCGTCCGCATCTCGAGTCCCTCATACGAACGCCAGACGGATCCGCTCCTCTCAATGACGTTCACCACACCGCAATCCTCGACCAGCGTCCGTGCGGCGTGCGGAAGCATCTGATCACCTCCCGCCGAGAAGGATTCGATGACAGCCGCATCCCCATAACGATCGATCACGAGTCCCGGCAAGCCATCCGACTCGCCGTAGACCATGCGCCAGGCGCCCTGGAATCCCAGACGGACCCGCCGCTCCTGAGCTTCAAGCATTCTCCCACGGACAAAGGCGGGGAAATTCTCTATGCGGTCGCGGGAGAGCATGCGTCCTG
The DNA here is from genome assembly GCA_023432805.1 of Bacteroidota bacterium. Lineage (GTDB taxonomy): Bacteria > Bacteroidota > Ignavibacteria > SZUA-365 > SZUA-365 > JAEYUG01. The sequence continues at coordinate 19,162 of JAEYUG010000056.1, forward strand.
CAATCAACGAATGCCGATTGTACGTTGCCGTCCCAAGCAGACGCCCCTCCGAGGCCCGGACCTCGACAAGACCTCCCTGCTGCGGATCTCCCTCCACCCGTGCGATCTCATTGGAGAACACCCAAAGATGTCCCCTTTGGATGCGACGCTCCTCCTTCGCCTTCAAAACAATCATGCCTGAAATCATGCCCTTTACCTTCCGTGAATGTTCCAATGCCGCAACATACACATTTCCCAGGCCATTCACCCTTTTACCAGTCCATTCACCCCTTCATCGGTTGAGTGTTCCACGTGGAACACCGCTCGAACAGGGACGCCGGCAGGCACCTAAGAAACACCGAAGCGCTCGCGCGCATCGAGCCGTGCCAGCCTCCACGTGTCGTATCGGTGCCGGAGTCATGCACCTCTCCCAACACACATGTCTGAACAGACGCCTCGAGCTTCCTGACTCCACCGCGAGGATAGCGAACAACCTTACCGACAGGACCATGTCTGAACAGCCGCCTCGAGCTTCCTGACTCCGCTGCGAGGTCAGCAGCGAACGAAGTGCAGCGGGATGATTGTGGAGGGACCTGGCATTGCAGGCAGCGGCGAAACTC
>JAEYUG010000098.1 GCA_023432805.1 Bacteroidota bacterium
CGCCCCCGGCCCGCGCGGCCGGGGTCTGTGCGGCGAGCGTGCCGGTGATGAAAAGCAGGGCAAGAAATGTGCGTGTGAAGTTCGAACGCGTCATGTGAGTCTACGATGTGATGAAAACGATTGCATGCATTACAGAACAACAAGATACACCAGGCATTGGTTTCGGAACGGTCGGTGGACGTCCTCGTCCACTCGAAAGGAGGGTGGACGTCCTCGTCCACTCTTGACGGATGTTCAGTGGGTGCTGGGTGGACGAAGCCGTCCACCGACCTGTCTGATACAACCAACATTTGACGCACGAATCTGCGATTCGTTGCATCGGGCACTGCGATTTCCCACCCCATCGCCGCCGGCGGCGGCTTCCCCCGGACGCGTGCGGTGGCGAATCATCGCCCCAACCCCTATGTTGCCTTGTCGTGCGGAGTATCGCGTTTTCCATCTCTGCACGCATGGCGCACATCCCACAACACACCCACTCCTCATGCACAAAATCGTTGAATGCGTCCCGAATTTTTCAGAAGGACGTGACCAGAAGATCATCGACGCGATCGCCCAGGCAATCCGCGCAACCCCCGGCTGCACGCTGCTCGATGTCGATCCCGGAAAATCCACCAACCGCACGGTATACACCTTCGTCGGCTCGCCTGAGGCGGTCGTCGAGGGTGCGCTGGCGTCGGCACGCGTGGCGCGCGCGTTGATCGACATGCGCACGCATACGGGTGAGCATCCCCGCATGGGGGCGATGGACGTGTGTCCCTTCGTGCCGGTCGCGAACGTAACGATGGAGGAGTGCGTGGCCTGCGCGCACGAGTTCGGACGCCGGGCCGCAGAGGAACTCGGCATCCCGATCTTCCTGTACGAGGCGGCGGCCACGCAGCCGCATCGCACCGCGCTCAAGCAGATCCGCCATGGCGAGTACGAGGCGCTGGCCGAGCGCATCGTCATGCCGGAATGGACGCCCGATTTCGGCGACGCAGCCTTCGTGCCCGAATGGGGAGCGACGGCCACGGGCGCGCGGTTCTTCCTGGTCGCCTACAACGTGAACGTGCTCGGCACGAAGGAGCAGGCGCATCGCATCGCGCTGAATCTGCGCGAACAGGGACGCGGCGAGGGCGAACCGGGACGGCTCCCGGCGGTCAAGGCCATCGGCTGGTTCGTCGATGAATACAACATGGCGCAGGTGTCGATGAATCTCGACAACTACACGATCACACCCCCGCATGTGGCGTTCGAGGAGTGCGCCCGCGATGCACGCGAACTGAACCTGGCCGTGGCGGGCTCGGAGCTGGTCGGTCTGATTCCCCTCGAGGCCATGCTCATGGCCGCCGAACACTACATCGAGAAGGAGAATCTGTTCATCATCGACGAGCGCCAGAAGATCCGTCTCGTGGTCGAGCGGCTGGGACTCAACAGCGTCTCGCCCTTCGACCCCGACAAGCGCATCATCGAGTACATGATCGAACGCGAGGGCTCCGAACCGCTTGCCTCGATGAGCGTGCGCGGATTCGTCGAACTGCTCGGCGCGCGCACGTCGGCACCGGGCGGCGGATCCGCATCGGCGCTGATTGCAGCGATGGGTGCCGGACTCGGTGCGATGGTCGGCTGGATGACCTACGGCAAGCGCAAGTTCGAGGAAAAGGATGCCGTCATGCGCCGGCTCATCCCCCCGCTCGACGAGGCCATGCGCGCGCTCATCCCCATGATCGACGCCGATACCAACGCGTTCAACGACTACATGGATGCGCTCGGCATGCCGAAGGATACCGACGAACACAAGGCGGCCCGCTCGGCGGCAATGCAGGCGGGACTCCGCAAGGCGATCGACGTGCCGCTTGGCACGATGCGCATCGCCGACCGCTGCTGGCCGGCGATGCTCGAGATGGCGGAGCACGGCAACATGGCCTCGAAGTCCGATCTCGAAGTCGGCGCAAAGTCGCTCGAAACGGGCATCTGGGGCGCCTACAAGAACGTGGTGATCAACCTCAAGGGCATCAAGGATCAGGATGTCACACTGCGTATCCAGGCCGAGGCCGACGCGTTGCTCGCCCGTGCAAAGGAGCAATGCATCGCCGTGCTCTCAGCCCTCGACGTGCGAGGCTGACCATGACCCGACGCCCCGACACCTCCGAACATTCGGCCTACCTTGGCCGCTACATCGCCACCGTTCCCGACGGCGACATCACCAGCACCCTTGACGCGCTCGGCCGCGAAACCGTGCACCTCCTCTCCGCCATCGGCGAGGAGGCCGCCGGTCATCGATACGCAGCGGACAAGTGGACCGTACGCAGCGTTGTCGGCCATCTCATCGACTGCGAGCGCGTCTTTGCCTATCGTGCGCTGCGCATCGCCCGTGGCGATGCCACACCGCTTCCCGGCTTCGACGAAAACGCCTATGCGGCAGTGGCAGGATATGATGCCCGGTCGTTGGAAGACATCCTCGCCGAATTCGCGGGCGTCCGTACCGCAACCATCTCGCTGCTCCGCGGGCTTCCCCCGGAAGCCTGGTCCCGCATCGGCACCGCAAGCAACGCCCCCATCTCGGTCCGCGCCCTCGCCTGGGCCATCGCCGGACACGAACTCCATCATCGATCCATCCTTCGCGACCAGTATCGCGTCATTCGAGACCCCCGATGAAAGCAAAGAACGTCGTACGCATCAGCATCGCCATCATTGTCGGCCTCATCATCCTGCTCGGCGCGACCGCCGAATTCGTGACCGACTACTGGTGGTTTCAGGACCTCGGCTACACCTCGGTCTTCTGGACGACCTACGAAACGAAATACCTGCTGTGGTTCGTGGGCTTCGTGGTCTTCCTGCTCGCCGCAAACCTGAACCTGAGCATCGCGCTCAAGGCCGCCCCGGCGCAGGACATCCAGGTCGATCCCCGCTTCGAAGCGCTGGTCACCGTCGCCGCGAAGATCATCCGCGGCGTGGCCTACTCCATCGCCGTCGTGCTTGCGTTCATCATGGCTTCCATGCTGAGTTCGTCGTGGATGAAGGTGCTCGCGTTCACACACGCGGAAGGATTCGGAGTGGCAGATCCCATTTTCGGGCACGATGCCGGATTCTACCTCTTCCAGCTGCCCTTCTATCAGGAACTCCGCACCTGGCTGATGGCCGCCGTCATCATGATCTTCGTGCTCGTGCTCGTCGTCTACCTCGTGCGGCAGGGCGTCGGCTTCGCCTTCGGCCGCCTCTCCATCTCGAGCCGCGCACGCACGCATCTTGCCGCCCTCATCGGCGTCTTCGCCCTCGTGCTTGCCGCCAGCATCTGGATGGGCCGCTACGACGTGCTCACTGCGGCGCGGTCGGGCAGCTTCCACGGCGCGGGGTGGACCGATGAGCACGGCGCCATCCCTGCGGCGTGGATCATGGCGGTTGCCACTCTCGCCCTCGGGGCCCTGCTCGTGCGCGCCATCGTCACCGCGAACCGCCGCGGCATCATCCGCGCCGTCATCGTGTACGTCGCCGCCGGCATCGTCGTCGGTGGTGTATATCCGGCCCTCCTCCAGCAGTTCGTCGTCAACCCGAACGAGCAGAGCAAGGAACTGCCCTACATCACGAACAACATCAGGATGACCCGCTTCGCCTTCGAACTCGAACGCATCGCCGAGAAGAAGGTCGTGCCCGACAACATCCTCACCATGGCCGACCTGCGGGAAGACAGCGCCACCGTGCGCAACATCATGCTGTGGGATTACCGTCCCCTCTCCAGCACCCTCGACCAGCTCCAGGTCATCCGGCTCTACTACACCTTCCCCGACGTCGACATCGACCGCTACCGCCTGCCAGACGGCAGCTTCCGCCAGGTGATGCTCAGCGTGCGCGAACTCGACCAGAACAAACTGCCGCAGAACGCCCGCACCTGGGTCAACCTCAACCTCGTGTATACGCACGGCTATGGCGTGACCATGAGTCCCGTCAACCGCGTGGACGAAGAGGGACTCCCCGAATTCTTCATCAAGGACATCCCCCCCGCATCGAACGTCGGCGTGACCATCGACCGCCCGGAAATCTACTTCGGTGAGAAGACCGACAAGCACGTCATCGTGAAGGGAGGAATCGAGGAATTCGACTATCCCCTCGGCGACAAGAACCAGATGACCACCTACAAGGAGGATGCCGGCGTATCCGTCGGAAGCTTCATGCGCCGTCTCGTCTTTGCGATGCACTTCGCCGACATCAACATCCTCATCTCAGGATACATCACCGGCGAAAGCCGCATCCTCTACCGCAGGCAGATCATGGACCGCCTGCACACCATCGCCCCGTTCCTGACCTGGGACGAAGACCCCTACATCACGGTCACCGACGGACGCCTCCGCTGGATCTGCGACGCCTACACCACCTCGCGCGTGTTCCCCTACGCCAAACCCTACAACGGCGTCACCTACATCCGCAATTCCGTCAAGGCCGTCGTCGACGCCTACAACGGGCGCACCGCATTCTACCTCTACAATCCGCAGGACGATCCCATCATCCGCGTCTACCACAACATCTTCCCCGAACTGTTCAAGGATCAGAAGGACCTTCCCGAGTCCCTCAAGGCCCACGTCCGCTATCCCCAGGATCTCTTCGATCTGCAGGCCAGCGTCTACGAGACCTACCACATGGAAGATCCCCAGGTCTTCTACAACAAGGAGGATCTCTGGAACGTCGCCAACGAGAAGCTCCAGAACGAAGTGCAGCAGATGGAGAGCTACTACGCCGTCATGCGTCTACCGGGCGAGCGCGACGAGGAATTCATCCAGATGCTGCCCTTCACGCCGAACCGCCGCGACAACATGATCGCCTGGCTCAGTGCGCGCAGCGACGGCGACGGCTACGGCAAGATGCTCGTCTACAAATTCCCCAAGCAGGCCCTGACCTACGGTCCCATGCAGGTCTCCGCCCGCTTCGACCAGGATCCCTACATTTCCCAGCAGCTCACCCTCTGGAACCAGCAGGGCACGAGCGTCACACGCGGCCACCTGCTCGTGATTCCGATCAAGAACGACATGATGTACATCCAGCCGATCTACCTGCAGGCTACCTCGGGCAAGATCCCCGAACTCGCCCGCGTGATTGTGGGATTCGGCAACAACATCGCCATGGAGCAGACGTTGGATGCAGCGATGGCGCGTGTCTTCAGCGAGGGCACCACTCCCGAAATCATCCGGGGGAAGTCCTCCGATGCCGCAACCACCCAATCTGCCGACACCCCACCCCGCAGCACGGATCTGCGTCAGCTCTCCCGCCAGGCCCTCGATCGCTATGATCGCGCGATCAAGGCACAGCGCGACGGCGACTGGGCCCGCTATGGTGAGGAAATCCGTGCCCTCCGCCGCGACATCGAGCGCCTCATCGACTCGAAGTAAGGTGAGGAGGACGCACGCGGGTCACGGCAAATTACCCCGAATCAGACACCGAACCCTGTAACAAAACCGGCACTCAACGTGTTTACAAGATGGAACGGCACGACGGCGGATCCCTCCTCGACAAATGATGGATAGACTCAATACCCTCCCGATGAAAAGACTTACCCCGAGTGTCCGCCGAAACGATCGTCCTCGAAGCACCGCCTGATTGCCCTCCTCCCAGATCGGGCAGTGCGTACACCGGCAGCAATGCCAGGAACACAGAACGGAACCCTCCCCGGGTTCCGTTTTTTTGATACTTTAGGTGTATGGACACGCACAACGAACTTCCTACCCTCCCGCACGGCAACGGAAGCGGAAACGGTCGGATCCAAGGCACTGGAGCCGGCACCGGATCTGATGACGCGGTCCGGCGCTTCCGCTTTGAAATTCGCGGTGGGGGACATTTCTCCTGTCTCGGCCTCGGCTGTTCGGCATGGCTCGTGCTTCTCGGTCTGCTCTTCACCACATGGTTGCTGATGGGCTGATGCAGGGTGCCGTCATGGCGCGAGAATCATCTCACGATTGCGAAGAATCGAGGGGACGTCGGATTCGTACACGCGCACATGCCTGCGGTGCTCCGAGACGATGTAGGTCTCGCCGCTCGCATCACCGATGATGCGCAGGAGGCCGCTTCCGAGATAGACGAGCGGAACCCCGCGCTGCACGACCGGATTCGCTGGGAGATCCACCTTTGGCGCAGGGCGGCGGCGACGCACCGATCCCCCACAACATCCACCGGAAAAACTCATGACATGTCTCCTTCTCCTGATTCGAGGGGCAATGCGATTTCGAGAGCCGACGCGCCACCGGCGACGCCGAGTACGAGCAGCAGGCTGATGGGCTGCGGCTCGTAGATTGTCAGAACGGCCATGATGGCGATCCACACGGCCGCGCAGTGAAAACAGGAAACGACACCGCCCATGCGCATCGCATACAGAAGACGCCGCGCGTGCACGAAGAGGCGGAAGGGGCCGCGCTCGTAGCAAAGCATCCGGGTCATGCGCCAGACGGCAAGCACCGAGAGGCAGAACCAGATCCAGACATCGGCCTCAGCATGCAAGAGCATGGCGAACCTCAGCGGCAGGTGGATGAGTGCGACGAGGGGCGTTGCCGCCCCTCGCCACTGGGATCAATTGCAGAGACCGGCGGGGGGACACGGACCCACCACGTTGAAGCCGAAGGGAACCTGCACGGAGAAGACGGTGATGCCGGCGAAGGTGCACTTCAGCTGCGCGTTCAGGCCGATGCCGTAGGTACACTGGCTGCCCGAGGTGGTGCGCCCTATGCCCGCCACACCCGTGACCGTCGCCGTGCATCCGGCGCAGACTGTCACGCCGATGATCGTTCCGCAGGCCTGGGCATGTGCCTGACCCCACGCCGTTGCACCACAGCAGGTGACCCGGTATCCGACATTGAGACCCACGCTGAAACTCACACCTGCCAGCGTGAACTCCTTGACGCAGGTGCGGAAGGGATTGGTCCACGTCGGACACCAGACACGAAGACGCACCTTGAGACTGAACGACTTGCTGAAGTGCCGGGTGAATGTGCCTTCGGCGAAGGGCTTGTCGCAGAGTCCCGCGATGGTGACGACCGTCGCAGCAAGATCAGGCAGCACCGCCACGTGCGTGAGCCAGCCGCCGGAGATGGTGGTGCGTCCGGAAAGCGTAGCTGATGCCCCGCCGACAGCGATGGTCGCCGAGTTCGCAATGTCGACCACGGCACTGAGGTTCGGCTTCGAGGCATGCAGTTCCTTTGCGAATCCGAGCAGGTCTTTTTCCGACAATCCCTTGAGTCCGGCAGATGCATAGGCCGCCTGTCCGGCCGCCACGACCTTCGCCCACTCCGCATCAACCTTCTTCAGCGCAAGGGGGGTGAGCGCCTTGGCGCGCCGCGTCTTGAACTCGCTCTCGAGACGGGAGAATTCGAGGGCACTGAGCGAGGAGTAGAGCGTACCGAGAATGTCGTCGGGACCCATCTTCTGCCCGACGATCGCCTCGGCAGTGGGAGACTGACTTTCGCGAATCGCACGCAGGCGCCCGACCTGTGCAGCGGTGAGTTTCACCGCCTTGACCGCGCTCTCCTTGACCTTCGGGGGGGCCGCTGCAGCCTGTCCCGCAATCCACTTCTTCTGTGCAGCCTTGAACTCGGCAGTGGTCGCACCCTTCTTCGGGTACTTCGCTGCGAGGGGTTTGACTTTTCCGAGCACGCGTACGAGTTCGGCATCGGCCAATGGCTTGAGCTCGATGGGACCAGGCATAACAACCTCCTTGATGGGTGTATGTGAACCCGACAACGCACGCACGACAGCATGTGATCGAGCTCGCATCGAGGCCTCATTGGTGCAATGCACACAGGTCTCGACGCGGAGATCGAGCTCCGCCTAACTGCGTATCGTTCCGCCCCGCGAAACGATTCGGATATTTGCCGGGGATGATAACGGAAAATACACCCATCAATGTCCGTTGTCAATGAAAGAACTCGGTCCTGCACCCGCGTGGATTCGTTCTTTTTTTTGCACTGACATCCTGGATGCGTACCTTGCCGTGTTGATCCCCCCGCTTCCGTTTGCGCTCTCGCGCCGCACCCGACGGTTGCACCTTCACCACAAGACATCGGTGGCAGTATGGCGTCCATGCCTACTTCGCGCTCCTCGCAGCAGGCGCGCCTTCCGCGCACAACCATTCTCGCATGCCTCATGCTGCTTGCCACCGACATGGCCACCCTGCACGCCCAGCAGTATCGCCTCCTCTGGCAGGCGCAGGGCCTCGCGGTGGGCGACACGACAGGCGCGCAACGCAATCCGCAGCTCGCGCCAGATGGCGCCGGTGGCGCCATCGTCGTGTGGGAGGATCTGCGCATGGGCGTGGATGCGGGCGTGTACGCCTCGAAGCTCTTGAAGGATGGAGGCCTGCCATGGC
>JAEYUG010000116.1 GCA_023432805.1 Bacteroidota bacterium
TAGTTGTTTATAAGAGACAGCCTTTCTGGTGGACGAGGACGTCCACGGACCTTTCTGGTGGACGAGGACGTCCACCGACCTTTCTGGTGGACGAGGACGTCCACCGACCTTTCTCATCCGATACGCACCCCATGCCGTCGCGGTGTAACTTGCACGCAGCGCGGTGTGTCCAACTCCGACACGGCGCGCGCGACGAACACATGATACGACAACGAGAGACTTCCGATGGATGCCGCGGCACGCACCGCAGGCCGGTGTGCACGCGCTCGCGCAACGCAGCGGCGCGCGGGCAGCGGCATGCGCGTGCGCTCTGCAGCGGAATGATCCTCTTCGTCCTTCTTGTAGCAGGGGGGATGCAGGCCGTGGCCCAGGGAAATCCGAACAGCGTGGTGTTTCGTGCGTACCGGCCGCCGCGGGCGGGAAGCCTCTCGCCGCGCGAGCAGCTCGACCGGCAGTGGACGGATTTCATGCTGATGCGCGATGCGAACGCGGGCAATCGGGAGGCACAGCACGAGCTGGGGCTGCGGCATTTGTTCGGAGACCGCTTCGAGCGCGACACGGTGCGGGCGGCGGAGTGGATCGGGAAGGCGGCGGCGCAGGGGCTGACGGCCGCGCAGTACAACTACGCGCTGCTGCTGGTGAATGGCTGGGGAGCGGCCTGGAATCCTTTCGAGGCGTGGCGGCAGCTGCGGGATGCCGCAGAGCGGGAGTTTCCGGAGGCGATGTATCTGGTCGGGTCCATGTACACCGACGGACTGGTGGTCGCGCGCAACTGGCGGGAGGCGGCGCGCTGGACGAAGAAGGCGGCCGAGAAGGGCTTCGCTCCGGCACAGGCGGCACTGGCGGATTTGTTCGCGCGGGGATATGTGACCGCAGCCGATACGAGTGCGACCGTGCTGCGCGCGCTGCCCGGCGACGGGTCGTCGGCGTCTGCGCTGGCGCCTGCGCGACGGGAGTGGACGCCGGTGTATCTGGATTTCTCGACCGACACCGCACGGCGGACGCCTCCATCGCTCGATGAGCTCTGGCGGGGCGTGCGGGGGTCGGTCGTGTGGCGCGTCGGAGATTCCCTGCGCGTCGATGTGGCGGTGCGGACGTGGATGGAGGGCGGCAGGGCAGACACCGCGGGTGTGGTGGATAACGCGGGTAGTGCGAGTGTGGATTCGTCCATGCTGGCCCCCCTGCTGCGCGCTTCGGAGGCGGGCAACGGCGATGCGCGGGTGTTTCTGGCGCGGTGCAGGGCAGAGGGATTCGTGCTGCGGCAGGATCTGCTCGCAGCGATCGAGGGATACGTGGGCGCGATGTTCCTGGATGCGTTCACCGCAGGTCCCCTGCTCGCTGACATCGTCAGCCGCACGGATGTGATGCGCACGCTCGAGCGGCGCGCGGCCGCAGGCGATCTGCGGGCGATGCACGCGGTGGCGGGACTGGCCGCGCTGGGAGTGGCGCGCAGTGCGGATGATAACCGAGCGCGTGCACTGCTCGCCACGGCTGCGGGGCGGGGACATGTTCCTTCGCTGCTGCTGGCGGGCATGAATGCGGCCACGGGGCGCTGGGGCACGCGCGATCTGGCGCGGGCGGAAGCGCTCTGGCACGCCGCGATCGAAGCCGGCAACCGTGAAGCCTCCGTGCGGCTGGCCGCGCAGCGGCTCATTGCGGGGGGAGAGACCGCAGAGATGGATACATCGATCGCGGTGCTGCGCGCCGCTGCCGACGAAGGCGCGGTGATCGCACTGGTTGCGCTGGCGCGTGGACACGAGATCGGTCGCGGACTCGTGCGCAACACGGGGGAGGCGGTGAGGCTGTATCGCGAGGCAGCCCTGCGTGGAAGTCGCACCGGCTACCAGGCACTGCAGCGCATGCACGACGCGCTGCGTCCCGACGACACCGTCTTCGCCATCGAGTAGCACCCACCGGAGCGCGGACGCCCGAAAGGTCGGTGGACGTCCTCGTCCACCCGAAAGGTCGGTGGACGTCCTCGTCCACCCAGTACCCACTGAACATTCGTCAAGAGTGGACGTGGACGTCCACCCTCCCGTCCCGACCCTGAATCCTTTCACCCCCACCCCGCATCTCACCTTCTCGACCTTTTCACATACACGCGTCACCCCGAGGAACCCCCCGACCATGACGAGAACACTCGTACTGGCCCTGATCTGCGCGGCCACACTCGCCCCCGCCACACACGCACAGAACCGCCTGCTCATCCCCGACACCCTGTCGGGCTCCCCCCAGCAACTCATCCTGCGTGAAGGCAGCATCCAATTCCTGCCCGGCACCCCCACACGCACCATGGGCGCCAACGGCGACATCCTCGGTCCCACCCTCATCCTGCACAAGAACGCACCCATCGAACTCCGCGTCGTCAACCAGCTGCCCGACACCACGACCATCCACTGGCACGGACTCCATGTCGCGCCACGCAACGATGGCGGACCCCACACCCCGATTCCCCCGGGTGCCACCTGGACCCCCCGCTTCACCGTACTCGACCACGCGTCGACCTACTGGTACCATCCCCACCTGCATCACCGCACCAACGAGCACGTCTCGCGCGGACTCTCCGGCTTCATCATCGTGCGTGACGACGACGAGTCCCGCCTCGCCCTCCCGCGCCGCTACGGCGTCGACGACTTCCCCATCCTTGTCCAGACCAAGAGCTTCGATGCCGCGAACCAGGTCGTCGTGCACAACGCCCTCGACACCGTCCTCCTCGTCAACGCCACCCGCGATCCCTACCTCGAGGTGCCCGGCCAGGTCATCCGCCTGCGCCTGCTGAACGGATCTTCCGAGCGTACGTATCAGTTCGGATTCGCCAACAACCATCGCTTTCATCAGATAGGATCGGATGGAGGATTGCTTCTGGCCCCGCTCGAAACCACCCGCATCCGTCTCTCGCCCGGCGAGCGCGCCGAGATCCTCGTCGACCTCTCCACATTCGTCGGAAGCGACCTGACCCTGCAGCACTTCGGCGGGGAACTCACCAACGGCATCTATGGCGCCGCACAGCCCGGCATGGGCCCGGGACAGCGCATCACAGGATACACATCGAATCCCCTCAACGGCCGCACCGTGCCCGTGCTCGTGCTGCGCGTCGGAAGCCCGACCGCGGATGCCGTCACCTCCGTGCCCGCCACGCTCGTCGCCGACACACCGCCGAACCCGGCGCTGGCCCAGCGCACGCGCACCTTCACCTTCATGCCCTCGGTCATGGGACCCACGGCGATCGAGGGACCCTTCATGATCAACAACGCCCATTTCGACATGGACGTGATCAACGAGTACGTGCCCTTCGGTACCACCGAAATCTGGGAACTCCGCAACGAGACCCCGATTTCACATCCCTTCCACATCCACAACGTGCAGTTCCGCGTGCTCGACATCAACGGGGCGCCGCCGCCGGCCTCGCATGCGGGACGCAAGGATGTGATTCTGGTGCCGGCCGGCATGGGCGTCGTGCGCTTCCTCGCGACCTTCGAGACGCATTACGACGACACGATTCCCTACATGTACCACTGCCACATGCTCACGCACGAAGACCACGGCATGATGGGCCAGTTCATCGTGCAGTCCCCGCCCGCGACGTCGGTTGCGACATTCGACGCGGTGGCGGCGACGCCGCGCATCGACGCGGTGCATCCGCATCCGGTCAACGCGACCGGCATGATCACCATTGCGCTGCACCGGGCGGGATCGGCCCGGCTCACCCTTCATGATGCCCTTGGTCGTCACGTGCGCACCCTCGTCGACGGCTGGATGCGCGATGGTTCGCACGGCATCCGCCTCGACGTCGGCGATCTCGCCCCCGGCGTCTACCACCTCCACCTCCACGCTGCCGGCACCAGCATCACCCGCCCCCTCCTCCACTGACCCGAAAGGTCGGTGGACGTCCTCGTCCACCCGAAAGGTCGGTGGACGTCCTCGTCCACCAGAAAGGTCGGTGGACGTCCTCGTCCACCCGAAAGGTCGGTGGACGTCCTCGTCCACCCTCCTTTCTAATCCAACCCCTTCATCGTATCGAACCGCACCACCGACCCGCCGCTTCCGACGACAACCGCGGTACCCGGCGACGGAAACGCAATGCCCCGCAGGTGCTGCGTGTCGACACGCGTGAACACCCGCCACGGCTCGCCGCCGTCGTTCATCCGCACCACCACCCCGTGGCTGCCGACCATCCAGCCGCGCCCGTCGGCATCAAACGCGATCCGGCTGTACACCGCATCATGCGCCTTCTTGCGCACCCACGTCGCACCGCCATCCGTCGTCTTGTACAACAGCCCGTTGTACCCCGCGGACCAGCACACCTGGCCGTCCTCGGCCGCCAGCGCCAGCAGCGGAAGCGTCGCCCCCGTCGTCTGCCGCGTCCACGTCGCGCCCCCGTCGGTCGTGCGCAGCATCACCCCCTGCGCGCTCGAACACCACCCGCGCAGCGAATCCCCGAACACGATCGCGTCGAGCACCACGTCCACCCCGGAAAGCACGTGCTCCCAGGTCTGCCCCTGATCCGCAGACCGCATCAGCAGCCCCTTCTCACCGGCCATCCACAGCACACTCCCAGCCGACGCCATCGCCGAAATGTGGTTCTGCAGCTTGCCGAGATCCACCTTCGTCCACGTCGCACCGCTGTCGACCGAACGGAACACGTTCCCCCACAGCCCAGCGGCCACCGCCACCGACGGCGTCACATACCGCACGGCACGGAACGCCAGCTGATCGCTCGATCGCGCGATCGTCCACGTCCGCCCGCTGTCGCGCGTCACCTGGATGTACCCGTAGTCGCCCACGGCCACCCCGTGCGCCCCGTCGCGCGAAAACGCCACATCCCACAGATTCGCCTGCGAGGGACTCGGCTGGGGAAGCAGCAGCTGCGCACGGAGGGATCCCCCCGTGCACAGCCACACCACTGCCACCGCGAGCCACAGCCCCCGCCGCCCCCACCCGGCGGAAGCCCCCGCACGCGCGACCCCGCAGGCCGACATCACTACCGAACCACGCGGGCCATGCGAACCCGGCATCCGCACGCCGCGTCCTGCGCGCGAACCCGACACAGCCACGCCGCGTCCTTCGAAATCCACCGACTTCACCTTACGACCCCGCCTCGACGAACTGCCGCGCATAGTACTTCGCCGTCAGCTTCTCGCCCGTCGCCTTCTCGATCATGTCGTTCCAGTGCATCGTCGCACCGGGAGCGAACACCTTCGTGCGCAGATACTCGCCCACCTCCGTGCGGCCCGCAAAACTCTGCGCCATCACGTCATCGGTCTTCAGCACCGCACCACCGATATGGTAGTACAGCTGCGAGGCCAGCAGCTCGCCCATCAGGTAATTGTGATAGTACGCCGGATACAGCGCGACGTGGATCTTCGATGCCCAGTCCGGCGCATTGCGTCCCTCCGGCCTGCGGATCATCTGATACTTCTCCACCAGATCCCACCACAACGTGTTCAGATCCTGATCGGGATTCTCGTACATCGCCTTCTCGAACCGGTACATCACCTGCACCCAGCGGCTGAACGTCAGCTGCTCGAGCCGCAGACTCCGCCGCGCATCGGCCGCCACCGCATCCACCTTCTCCGCAGGGACACCCGCAACATCCTTCATCCACACGGGATGCGCCGCGAACCGTCCGAAGATCATCGCGATCGCCTCGGTCGTGAACGTGTGCGCCGGCTCGCGCAGCACATAGGGAACCGCCCGGTCGTTGAACTTGTCGTAGACCGCATGCCCGTACTCGTGCAGCATCGTGTTCATCCAGTTGTAGTTCGGCTTCACGTTGCACACCACACGCACGTCGCCCTCGCGGTCGATGTCGGTGCAGTACGCATGCTGGTACTTGCCCTCCTTCTCGAACAGGTCGCTCTTCGCCACCAGATCCTCGATCGGCAGGCCGATCCCCGCGAAGTACGTCGTTGTGATCGCGACCAGATCCTTGTCCTTGTACAGCCCGTCCAGATCCGCCGCATACAGCTTCGGCGCCTCCTGGAAGTACCGGTTCTGATAGTGCCACGGCATCAGCTTGTCGGCCGGCACGCCCAGGCGCTTCGACAGATACGCGTCGATCTCGCCCTTGAGCCCCGCGAACGCATCCCGCGTGAGCACGTCGAGTTCGTCGAAGAGTTTCTCGATCGCAGCGGGATCCTGTTCGCTCAGCTCGAGCTGCATCGCGTGATAGTTCTTGAAGCCCAGCTTCCGGGCGGATTCGTTGCGCATGCGTACCAAAGCCAGCACATCCTCCGAGACCAGCGCGCCGACCTTCTTGCTCGCCGTCCATGCCGCCTCCAACTCTGCCGAATTCTTCGACGTCTTGAGCACGTCCTCGATCTCGTTGTCGGTCAGCTTCCTGCCGCCCACCTCGGCGCGGAAGGTCGCGAATTTCTTCTCGGTCGCATTCGAGAGACGGATCATCGCCTCCAGCTTGTCGGGCGCGATCTGCTTGGCCAGATACTCGTGGTAGAGCACCTCCAGCTGCCGCGCGAGCATCGGTTCGGCGATCGATCCCGACTCGCGGATCTCCTTCAGCGTCGCAAACGCGACCGTGTCGGCATAGATTGTCGAGAGCGCCAGCTCGAGGTCCGCGGCCTTCTGGTACGCCTCGTCGCTTCCGCTGATCGTCGCGTCGAAGTACGCGATCGCGGCCTCGCGTGCCAGCGGCTTGACTGCGCGCTCATGCCGCGCGATGAAGTCGGTCAATTCCTGTGTCATATCCTTCGATTGCTTCGAACTGCAGTGAGTGAAGACGAGCGCGAAAAGCAGCGCCGCGAGCGGTGCAGCAGCCATGCGGATGCGTGCGCGATGTGTCATGACGGTATCCATTTGTTGTGGGGATCGCGTTCATGTGAACGCAACAACAAACATACGCGTTTTGATCGTTCCGGGCAGTCCCGTCGGAAGCCCCCTGATGCCGCGGCTGCGTGCCTTGCCCCGGATGTGAAAGAATGGCATCTTCGATCGAAACGACCACACGATGAAACGATCTGAATTTCTGCGCGCCCTCGCTCTGGGCACGCTCTCACTGCCTCTCTGGAGTCGCGCCATGCATGCGATGCTCACCGACCTGCCGCGTCAGGAGATGCGGATGCCCGCCCTGTTCATGGGCCACGGCAATCCGATGAACGCCCTCGTGAACAACACCTTCACGCGTGCATGGGAGCGCACCGCCGCAGAGCTGCCGCGGCCCGCAGCAATCCTCTGCATCTCGGCGCACTGGGAAACACGGGGCACGCGCGTGACCGCGATGCCGCAGCCGCGCACGATTCACGATTTCGGGGGATTCCCCCGCGCGCTCTACGAGATGCAGTATCCCGCACCGGGAGCGCCCGCATTCGCCGACGACACCCGCACGCTCGTGCGTTCGCAGCCCGTGGCGCTCGATCAGGAATGGGGACTCGACCACGGCACCTGGAGCGTGCTTGCGCGCATGTATCCCGCGGCCGACATCCCCGTCTTTCAGCTCAGCCTCGATGTGGGACTCGACGCCCGCGCGCACTACGAGCTCGCCCGGCAGCTTGCGCCGCTGCGCGACCACGGCGTGCTGATCATGGGAAGCGGCAACATCGTGCACAACCTGCGGCTGGCCGATCTCTCCGACACCGCGCCTGCCTACGACTGGGCCATCGCCTTCGATGCCAAGGCCCGGCAGCTGATCGAGGAGGGCGATCATACCTCGCTCATCTCCTACGGCTCGCTGGGACGCGAAGCCCAGCTCTCGATCCCCACTGCCGAGCACTACCTGCCCCTGCTCTACGTACTTGCCCAGCAGGACCCGCGCGACAGCGTCAGCTTCCCCGTCGAGGGCATGGCCTTCCGTTCCGGCTCCATGCGCGCCGTCCTCCTCAGCTGATGGGGTCCCCGCAACGGGGGTGACGTGCGAAGACATCACCAACCCACCGACTCGAGGAAACATGTGCCATGGCAGTGTCCCGGATCCTATCGGTTGCAATCTGTAGCGAATACCTTCGCGTCCATCATGTGAAGGTCGTGTGTGTGCTGATCTGCATGTTGGTGCTACGTCCCGATAGTCATGGTGCACGTGCAACCAGCCGTATGGCTGTGGAGGGCGATTCTCTGCGTGCCACGGTGGGTGTCGACCTACTCCAGACCGTTCCGTTCCTGGACAAGCCGGATCAGGCTACCATTTTTTACTGCGGCCTCGGATTTGAGTTCTCTCTGCACGAAGCTCAGTCATTGACACTTTCTCCCGTCGCAGGTATATTTCTTGGGAGCGAACCTCCAACCGGCATCATGGGGCTGAGCAGCTCCCCACTCTTCGGCCTCGATGTTGCGTTTCGGTCCTATGGATCCTACATGCTGGGTTTCGATGGATGGTACATCGGACTCACATACTTGAAACCCGTACACTCGACAATCGAAACGCGTCATAGATTTCAAACCGCTACCATACTCGACGGATTGAACATGTCGGCCGGCCTTACCGCCGCGCTGGCACGGTCGACCGAAATCGCGGTAGGCATAAGATATTCCATGAACCAGAAGTGGCGGATCCGGGATGGCTACACTGGATACAACGTCTTCACGATTACAATCGCAGTGGGATTCGGTCTCAGTGGCTGGTGAGCGTTTCAGATCTGCTTGTATCATGTTCTCGGTAGGCCTGGTATTCTTTGCATTCACAAGTCACAGAGCGTATTCGCAGCAGCAGGAACTCGTACCAAGTGGGGATTCCGTGGTGTTCTGTTCACGGTCACTCGATATCACAGGATCGTTCTCTTACCAAATACCACCGGGAGGCATCAGCCAACGAGGAGTCGAGCACGTATCTCTGCTTGGAGTACGACGTAATATTCCGCTCGCACCAGACCAACCTGGCAGCAGCAGCAACTGGACGATCCATCCGGCAATCGGCCTCGGGCTTGTAGGGTTCACTGAAAATAGACAAAGCATGGCCTTGCTGCTGGAGTCGCTCGTTGGATACCGTATTGTATCGCATATCAGGACTCTGGCTGGGATCACATTTCTCTACAAAGCTGATCCATACCTCAAGAGCGCTGGCGAATTGAGCAACATGCTCTTTATCACCGCAGTGATCGAATTCCACCTGCATCCTGCCGCTCTTCAGTTCCGTATTGCTCCAACCATCGATCGATTGTTCGGGGGCAAGGGCTTTCTCTTGATCGGGAGCGGATTGGCTCTGTCGATATAGCAACCATCGGCATCAAGGGCGACCGCAACAAGCCTCCCGCCGATCACCCTCCACGGCCTGCGCCAATCCTTCGCCACCCACCTCACCATGTCGGGCGTCTCCCTGCACGTTCTCAAGTCCATCCTTGGACATGCCGACATTCAGACCACGATGATGTACGCACACGTCGAGCCAACTCGTGGGCTGGATCTCGCGCGCCGAGCCATGTCCTGAACCGGAAATTTGTTGTCCCTGTATGTTGTCCCTGTTTGCCACAAAAAACGTAACAAGGCATCGAAATGGCTCCGGGCGACTCGCGGGGTGAAAACGAAAAACGGCGAAAACCTTTCGATTTTCGCCGTTTTCTTGCGCGCCCGCAGGGACTCGAACCCCGAACCTTCTGATCCGTAGTCCCGTT
>JAEYUG010000018.1 GCA_023432805.1 Bacteroidota bacterium
ACGGACGCCCTCGTCCGTCATGGGAGGACGGACGCCCTCGTCCGTCATGGGAGGACGGACGCCCTCGTCCGTCATGGGAGGACGGACGCCCTCGTCCGTCATGGGAGGACGGACGCCCTCGTCCGTCATCGACAACACGCACGGCACGACAGCAGGCGGCGCAATCACACCCCCTCCCTCTCGGAAAGTACGCAGACATGGAGATACAGCCTCCCTCACGGACGTACGCATCATCGTGCTCCTTCTCAGCGGCATCGCAGCATGTTCATCGCATCGAGGCTTCCCCCGCAGGGAAAGCCGCCTTGTTCACATTCGAACAGTGAATATCGCAACGATCGAGTCAGAAATACAACCGATCCGGTCAATGATCATCCATTTCCCATCGCATGCATACCATGCGATCTGCATCGAGCGAAAGCCCTCGCTCAGGCGATGCGCGTACGTGCCGCGTCGGCTGCTGCGCGCATCGCGGCGATGTAGGCTGCGTAGTCTCCGGAACGAAAGATTGCCGAACCGGACACGTAGATGTCGGTGCCGGCCGCGGCCAGCACGCCCGTGTTGTCGCGGGTCACGCCGCCGTCGACTTCGATGCGCAATGCCGCATGACCGATCTCCTCGCGGCGGACTGCGAGGGCGCGCACCTTGTCGAGAGCGCGGGGGATGAAAGCCTGTCCGCCGAAGCCGGGATTCACCGACATGACGAGCACGAGATCGATGTCTGCGAGGATGTCATCGAGCACGGCCACGGGGGTGGCGGGATTGATCGACACACCGGCACGCACGCCGAGGGCACGGATCTGCTGCACGGTGCGATGCAGGTGGGGACACGCCTCCTGGTGCACGGTCAGCACGTCGGCGCCGGCAGCGGCGAAGTCGGCGAGGTAGCGCTCGGGCTCGACGATCATCAGGTGCACATCGAGGGGGGTGCGTGCATGACGCTTGACAGCTTCGACGACGAGTGGACCGATGGTGATGTTCGGCACGAAACGGCCGTCCATCACATCGACATGCAGCAGGTCGGCGCCGGCATCCTCGACGGCGCGCACGTCGTCGGCAAGCCGCGCGAAGTCGCACGAGAGCAGCGAGGGCGCGATGAGCGGCCGGTCGACGGGCAGGTCGATCATCACTTCGCCTCCTCGCGTACGCGTGCGAACGCGAAGCGCGAAAGCGGCTTGCCCGTGCTGCGCGCGAGCTGTTCACCGCTCGTGCTACGGGTGTCCCCGGCGCGGAAGAGGGTGATGCCGAGCAGGTGCAGGGTGTCGCGCGCATGCAGAAACACGTACTCGTTGCGCACGGCGCCGTACTCGTCGACCTGCGCATCGGTCAGCACGCGCACGGTGTCGTCGACCAGCGTCCAGCGACCCGAATCGTGACCCTCGAGTCCCTCCATGCCGAGCAGTGCAACACTGTCGGCCTGCAGGGTCATGAGATTGCCGTCGCCGCTCCTCCAGACACCTTCGCAGGTGGGAGCCTCTGAACAGGCGGCGAAGACAAGGGCGAGGCAGGCGGCACCTGCAGCGATGAGAAGATGGCGACGGAGTATCATACGGTCTGCAGCGAAACGGGTGAGTGGGATGCAGCAAACAACTCGGCGGCGCGGGCGATGCCGTCGAGATCGATGCCGGAGATGCATTCGAGGTTGTGCGGACAGACCCGCTTCCAGCATGGGGAGCAGGCGAGATCGGGGTCGAAGAATTTTGTGCCGCGGTCGTAGAGATCGATTTCCGCCTGGCAGCTCAGACCGAACCATGCCAGCACATGCTTGCCGAGTGCGATGGCCAGATGCATGCCGAAACTGTCGCCGGTGATCACGAGGTCGGCGCAGTCCTCATAGCAGATCCCGCGACGGAGTCCTTCGCTGGTCGGTGTCTCGATCACGTCGACGCCCCCGGCACGGCAGAGCGCAGCGATCGCGGCGTTGCGTTCGGTGTCTTCGCGTCCCCCGAGCAGCAGAATCGCGACACCGGGCAGACGCCCCAGACGCACGGCCAGCCGTGCCTGCTGGTCGACATGCATCTTCTTGTTGGGATATAATTCCGAGCAGCCGGTGTTGAAGCCGATCACCGTCCTGCCATCGAGCTGCCACTCCGCCCGGCGCGCGGCGACGAAGGCTCGCTCGTCGGCACTCAGCACAAGCGTGTAGGGATCGCGGGCGTAGGGAAGCTGCCAAGTTTCGGCGAGGATGTCCTGCCCCGTACGCGTGTTGACGCGGAATTTCAGGTGGTCGTCGAGGCCGAGCCGGTAGTTGTAGAGCGCCGCCTCGTTCGCGGGCAGAATCTGCCCACGGTCCGAGAGCGTGAACCCACGCAGATCATCGGTGCGCAGCGACCGCGCGAAGGCGCAGGCGGCGACGCTCTTGTCGGCGTTGAGCACGACATCGAAGCGCTGGGCTGCGAGTATCATCCGGTTCTCGTCGGTCCACCCGTACACCCGGTCGACGAGGGGATTGCCATCGAGCAGGGATGCGGCCGGGGGGAGCGTGACCCAGGAGACGTGTGCCCCGGGCCAGACGCGGCGCAGGGCGGGAAGCTGTGCGGTTGTCATGAGCACATCGCCCATCGCGTCGAGATTGATGATGAGCACGCGGGGACCCATGGGTGCGTGCCGCTGGCATGCGGTGGTGCAGTCCACACCCGGAAAACAGGGCTTGTACCCGTTGAAATGGCGGCAATCGACGCCTTCCGCACCGGGGTGGAGGACGTCGGAACGTGTCGTCGTTGTCATCCTCTCAATCTAGCACTTTGCCATTTCCTCCCCAAGTTCCTATTTTCCGGGTCATTACATAGTATGACCACTTGAGATCATGACGAGAAAAGACTCTACACCATGGGCGTTGATACTCGGAGCCTCCTCGGGCTTCGGCGCTGCCACCGCTCGTGAACTCGCACGCAACGGCTACAACATTCTCGGAATTCATCTGGACCGCCAGGCCACGATGGGCACCGTCAAGACGTTGATCCAGGATATCGAGCGTGCGGGGCGCATCGCCGAGTTTCACAACATCAATGCGGCCGATGCGGTCAAGCGTCATGAGGCGCTGGATGCGTTCGTGGAGAAATACCACCACGAGGGCAGGGCCGAGATCAAGGTGCTGTTCCATTCGCTCGCCTTCGGCACGCTCAAGCCGCTGGTCGGCCGGCACGACGGCGAGATGATCACGAAGGCACAGCTCGAGATGACACTCGACGTGATGGCCAATTCGCTGATCTACTGGACGCAGGACACGGTGCGCCGGGATCTGATCGGACGCGGCACGCGCATCTTCGGCATGACCAGCGACGGTGCGAATCTGAACCTTCCCTTTTATGGCGCCGTGTCGGCTGCCAAGAGCGCGCTCGAATCGTACCTGCGACAGCTCGCGATGGAGCTCGGTCCCCGCGGCATCACCTGCAATGCACTGCTGGCGGGAGTGACCGACACGCCGGCGCTCAGCAAGATTCCCGGTGCACGCAACATGCTCATCGCAGCCGTGGGCAAGAATCCCTTCAGCCGCGCCACCACACCCGAGGATGTCGCCCGGGCCGTGGTCATGCTCATGCATCCGGGCGGTGACTTCATCACCGGCAACACGATCGGCATCGACGGGGGCGAGAGCAAGGTCAGCTACATCGGCCAGCACAATCCCTACCAGTACGCCGATCTCACCCTTCTGCAAGACAGTACGTGGGATCCCACCGACGTGTCGTGATTCTCTCTCCCCGGTGACACCGCGGCCGCAGCAGCTGCGGCGACCGCCCGGGGGAACGCGGACGAAACATCCCTCATATAGAGCAAATTCGATTCTCCCACCTTCTGGTATCTGCAACGCCAATGCACGTCTTTGAGTTCACCGAAGAACAGAACATGCTCCGCGACATGGTGCGTGACTTCGTCAACGCCGAGGTCAAGCCCATCGCCCGCGACATTGATGAAAACGAGAAAATTCCGCCCGAGCTGATCAGGAAGATCGGAGAGGTCGGGTTGATGGGAACCGTGTTCCCGACCGAGTACGGCGGGGGAGGATTCGGCGAAGTCGGCTACTGCATCGCGCAGGAGGAGATGGCCCGCGGCTGCATGTCGACGGCCACGATGATCGGTGCGCACATGAGCATCGGCTCGAACGCCATCTACATCGGCGGCACGGAAGACCTCAAGCAGAAGTACCTCGTGCCACTGGCGCAGGGCGAGATGATCGGCGCCTTCGGTCTGACCGAGGCCTCGGCGGGCTCGGACAGCTTCAACGTGCGCACGATCGCGACGAAGGACGGCGACGACTACATCCTCAACGGCGAGAAGCTGTGGATCACCAACGGCGGTATCGCCGACGTGGTCTCGGTGTTTGCGCGCACCGAGCGCGGCGTGACCGCCTTCGCCGTCGAGACGAAGTGGGAAGGGTTTCATGCGGGTCCGCCTGAAAAGAAGATGGGCATCCGCGGCTCCGCCACCAACGCCATCACGCTCTCGAACGTGCGCGTACCGGCCGCGAACATGATCGGCACCGACGGCCGCGGCTTTCTGATCGCGATGAAGACGCTCGACGCCGGTCGTCTCGGTCTCGGCGCCTGCTGTGTCGGCGCCGCCAAGGAGGCGCTCGAACTATCGGTGAAGTATTCGAAGGAGCGCAAGCAGTTCGACGCGCCCATCGCGAACTTCGAGGCCGTGCAGTTCATGATCGCAGACATGTACACGACGATCTATGCGATGGAGAGCATCGTCTACCGCGCGGCGGCCGATTACGACGCCGGCAAGAAGATCTCGAACCAGAGCGCCATGGTGAAACTGTTCTGTTCGGAGGGACTCGACCACGTGATCGATCTCGCCGTGCAGGTGCACGGCGGCATGGGCTACTCGCGCGAGATTCCCATCGAACGCATCTACCGCGACAGCCGCATCAACCGCATCTTCGAGGGCACGAACGAGATCCAGAAGCTCGTGATCTCTCACGACGTGCTCAAGCGCCAGGGTGCCTGGCTCTTCTAAGCCATCCGGCTTTTTGCGATATTCGGATGATCACATCCAGAGGCACAGGCCCCGGCGATCGCCGGGGCCTGTGTGCTTTCAGACCGGTCGTCCCACTTCAGACGTCGTCCGCGCATGACCATGCATCCGCCGTTCCGCCGTTCGTCGCTTCCCCACGCCGTCGCGTCCTCGCGCGCACGGCTTCCCCACGTGGTTGCGTGGCTGCTCGGTGTGGCGGTCCTCCTTCTCGCGCCTGCGTCCGCTGCCCGGGCGCAGCACACGGGGCAATCCCCCGTGAAGAAGGAATCCGCCGTCTCGATCGCGCCGCCGGGCGCACCGAGTTCGTTCGTCGATCCCATGATCGGCACGGGGGGACATGGCCACACCTATCCCGGCGCCACGGTGCCCTACGGCATGGTGCAGCTCTCGCCCGACAACGGCACGGGGGGATGGGACTGGTGTTCGGGCTACCACGCGAGCGACACGGGACTCATCGGCTTCAGCCACACGCATCTGAGCGGCACCGGCTGCGCCGACCTCGGCGACATCCTCCTCATGCCGACCACGCATTTCCGCTCGACCGACCGCACCTACCGCTCGCCCTTCTCGCATGCGCGCGAGCACGCCACGCCGGGCTATTACCGCGTGGACCTACTCGACCACGACATCCGCGTCGAGCTCACCGCCACGGCGCGCACCGGCATGCACCGCTACACCTTCGCGCGCACCGACTCCGCTCGCGTGCTCATCGATCTGCGCTACGGGCAGGACGACAACGCCATCGACTGCGGCTTCCGCATGGTCGACGACTCGACCCTCGAGGGCTGGCGCACGAGCAACGGCTGGGCGGCGCGGCAGCGCATCTACTTCCGCGCCGTGTTCTCGCGGCCGATCCGCGCGCTGCGCACGATCGCCGACGGGGCGTGGACCGACGCGCGCGAGGTGCGCGGCAAGAACGTGCTCGTGCTGGTGGATTTCGGAGGGATGGAGGGCGCACTGCTCGCACGGGTGGGGATTTCTGCGGTCGACGCCGACGGCGCGCGGAAGAATCTCGAGGCGGAAGCTCCCGCGTTCGCATTCGACGACCTGCGTGCGGCGGCCGCCGCGGCATGGGACGAAGCGCTCGGGCATTTCCGGATCGAGGCGCCCGACTCCACACGCCGCGTGTTTATGACCGCGCTCTATCACACCATGCTCGCGCCCACGCTGTATCAGGACGTCGACGGACGCTACCGCGGCGGCGACGATGCGGTGCACACAGCGCGCGATTTCACGCACTACAGCACCTTCTCGCTGTGGGATACCTTCCGCGCGCTGCATCCCCTCGCGACCATCACCGACACGCGCCGGGCGGCCGACTGGGTGAACTCGATGCTGGCGTATCAGCGCGAGACGGGACTGCTACCAGTGTGGACCCTGCAGGCCAACGAGACCAACTGCATGATCGGCTACCACGCCGTGCCGGTCATCGCCGACGCGCTGCGCAAGGGCATCGCGGGCATCGACGGCACGGCCGCGCTCGCGGCGATGGAGGCCAGCGCCGGTGCGATGTCGCGCGGACTGCAGTTCTACAACGCGACCACGCCCGTGCCCTTCACCGAGACGCCCGATGCGGATTGGAAGAAGTCCCTCGCCCGTGCCCGCGCCTCGTACAGCGGCGCGCAGACCTTCGTGAGCGGATTCGCATCCAAGGTTGCGGGTCAGACCCTCGGCTACCACAGCTCGCATCCGAAGGCCAACGAGGCCCTGCTGGCGCGTGCGACCGACGGCACGATGGCGATCTCCTGGCGCACCGCTCCCGCCCCTGCGCGCATCCGCGGCGAGGTCGTGACCTTCGTCTGGCTCGCGGGCATGGCCACCGCGAAGGGCGCGCACGCCTTCGACCTCGCGATCGACGGACGCCGCGTGCTCACGCTGCACACGGCCGAGTCCGGCGCGCAGCGCCTGCGCGAATTCCGCGGCGAGGGCGGCGTGCGGCTGGTGTTCCGCGCAACCTATGCCGACAGCTGGGGCGACCTCTTCGGCACGATGGCGCTGACCGTGCCCGCGCGCATGCTGCGGCCGGGAAGGCCGCTCACGCTCACACTCACGGGCGAGAACGGCGGCAGCTCCGACTGGGTCATGACCTACACGTATGCGTTCTCACCCGCCATTACCGTGCGTCCCGACCACCAGCTCGTGCTCGCAAAGGGCGCGACGCGGCAGGTGCTGCGCGTGGGTGTCGAGCATCTCGGCGCGCCGCGGCAGATCACCTGCGAGATCGGGGCGGCGCAGACGCCCGGTGCGGCGCGCACGATCGGCGTGGTCGAGCCCGGCATGAACACGCTGGCGCTGACAATACCGCCCGTCACGCGCGACACGATGGTCGACGTACGCATCACGCTCGAGGGTGCGGCGACGCGCACCGAGCGCGTGGCCGTCGCACCCGTACGGGCGCTGGGCTGGATTCCCGCCGACAAGGAGAACGAGAGCGTCTCGAAGACCCTCGAGTATGCCTACGACGACTGGTGCATCGCCGAGACCGCGCGGATGCTCGGGCACGACGACGTGGCGCGCCGCTTCGATGCGCGCGCGCAGTTCTACCGCAATGTGTACGAACCGGGACTCGGTTTCACGCGCGGGCGGGCGCTCGACGGATCGTGGACCGAACCCTTCAACCCGCGGTTCTCGACGCTCAAGCAGCACGAGTACACCGAGGGCAACGCCTGGCAGTACACGTGGTTCGTGCCGCACGACGTCGAGGGACTCATGAACCTGATGGGTGGGCGCGAGGGCTTCGCCGCGAAGCTCGACTCGCTGTTCACGCAGGATTCCAATCTCGAGAACACCGGTGCCACGGGCGACGTGACGGGACTCATCGGCATGTACGCCCACGGCAACGAACCGAGTCATCACATCGCGTACCTGTACGCATGGGCCGGGCAGCCTTACAAGACGCAGGCGCTCGTGCGCACGATCATGCGCGAATTCTACCACGACGCGCCCGACGGACTCATCGGCAACGAAGACTGCGGACAGATGAGCGCGTGGTACGTATTCAGCGCCTGCGGACTGTATCCGGTCAATCCCGCCTCCGGCATCTACGTGATCGGGAGTCCCGCCCTCGCCCGCGCCGAGATCCGCACCGCGGCGGGCACGACCTTCACCGTCGTCGCCGAGAACCAGAGCGACGAGAACGTGTACGTGCAGAGCGCCGAGCTCAACGGCGTCGCGCTCGACCACTGCTGGCTCACGCACGCGGAGGTCATGCGCGGCGGCACGCTCGTGCTGCGCATGGGCGCCGACCCCAACCACGGCTGGGCGCTGCACGGGCATCTTCCGACGAGTGACCGCGACGCGCACCGGTGAGACGCGTGCACGTCCTGGCGCGTGCCCCGCACGCATCCCCCATACACACGCACATGCGAGACCGACCGTGAGATCCTTTCCTGTTCTGCTCCTCCTCGTGCTGGCACTGCCAGTGCATGCGCATGCGCAGCACGCAGCCGCCGGCGAGCCGCAGCCGCTGCCCTACTACGCGATCGTGCCGGAGGGCTACCACTGCGTGCGCACCGACGCGGCGCCGCGCATCGACGGTCGGATCGACGACGCAGTGTGGGCGCGTGCGGAGTGGACGAACGACTTCGTCGACATCCAGGGCGACATGCCCGGGCACGAGCCGGCGGTCGGTGCGCCGCGTTTCCGCACGCGTGTGAAGATGCTGTGGGACGACCGCGCGTTCTACTTCGCCGCCGAGCTCGAGGAGCCGCAGGTCAGCGCGTCGCTGCTCATGCGCGACACCGTAATCTTCCGCGACAACGACTTCGAGATCTTCGTCGATCCCGACGGCGACCACCACCGCTACTACGAGTTCGAGATGAACGCGTACAACACCGTGTGGGATCTCTTCCTGCCGAAGCCCTACCGCGACGGGGGTCCGGCCGACAATTCATGGGACATCCGCGGCCTCGCGAGCGCGGTCGCAATCGATGGCACGATCAACGACGCGCGCGACACCGACCGGGGGTGGACCCTCGAGGTCGCGATTCCCTGGAGCGCCTTCGACCGCTGCGCGCAGGCGGGGCGCGCGCCCTCGTCCGGCGACGCTTGGCGCGTCAACTTCTCGCGCGTCGAGTGGCGCTACGCGAGCGAAAACGGCCGCTCCGTCAAGGTGCCCGGCCTGCCTGAGGACAACTGGGTCTGGAGCGCGCAGGGCGTGATCGACATGCACCGACCCGAAAAATGGGGCGAGGTGCGCTTCGTCGACCGCGCACCCGAGCCCTTCCGCATCGACGCGACGACCGGCCGGCAGCTGACCGGCCGGCAGCTGACCGGCCACGCCGCGTGCACCGGCGCGCTCATGCAGCTCTTCCGCGTCTACTGGGCGCAGAAGGCGTACCACAAGGCGCACGGCCGCTGGGCCGCCTCGCTCGGCGACCTCGCGCTCGACCATCCCGCCGTCTTCCAGCGCCAGACGCCCGTGCGACTGCACATGACGAAGGGGGGAGGATGGGAATGCGAGACATCCTGCAACGACGAAATCTTCGTGCTCGACCACCAGTCCCGCCTCCACCGATGACCACCGCCCGCCTCCGGGGGAAGCATCCCCTGCCCGCAGCATCGTCCGCTTCCGCACACGTGCGAACGACCACGCCGCACCACATCGCTTCGCTGCACGTCCTCGCCCTGACCCTGTTGCTCACGCTCGCGTGGCTTCCGACGGCGGGGGCGCAGAGCGCCGGTGACACGCAGGAACGCACCGGCGGCGCCCACGCGGTCGCATCCCCCGTGGAATTGCCCGTCATCCCCCGTCCCGCATCCTACACCCTCACCGGCGGCACCTGCACGCTCGGCGCGGGAGGCACGATCGTGATCGGCACCTGCACGCTCGGCGCGGGAGGCACGATCGTGATCGGCACATCCACACCCCGCGTGCAGGAAATCGCAGAGGATCTTGCCGTGCAACTCCGTGATGCGGGACTCCGCATGAAGACTGCGACGCGGGCGTCGGGCCATACCGACATCATGCTGCGCATCGCCGCCGCACCCGGTGCGAATCCCGAAGCCTACACGCTGCGTGCGACCGCGACGGGCGTCGTGATCGAGGCGTCCGATGCGGCGGGACTCTACTGCGGCACGCAGACCCTGCGGCAGCTCGTGCTCGCGGCGACCGCCGAACGCGCGACCGCCGAACGCGCGACCGCCGAACGCGCGGGCACACCGGGCACCGCCACGATCGCCTGCGTCGTCGTCGACGATGCGCCGAGATTCGGATGGAGAGGTCTTCTTCTCGACTGCGCGCGCCACTTCATGCGCGTCGACTACGTCAAGCGCACCATCGACCGCATCGCGCTGCACCGCATGAACCGCCTGCACTGGCACCTGACCGACGACCAGGCCTGGCGCATCGCCATCGATCGGTATCCGAAGCTCGTGGAGGTCGGATCGACCCGCCGCGCGGCCGACGGCAGCGTGCATGCGGGATTCTACACGAAGGCCGACATCCGCGACATCGTCGAGTACGCGCGCCGCCGCAACGTGACCGTCGTGCCCGAGATCGAGATGCCCGGCCACGCGCAGGCCGCACTCGCCGCGTATCCGGAATACTCGTGCACCGGGGGTCCCCACCCCGTCGCCACCACCTGGGGCGTCTTCAAGGAAATCTACTGCGCCGGCAACGACGCGACCTTCACCTTCCTCGAGGGCGTGCTCGGCGAAGTGCTCGCCCTCTTCCCCTCGCCGTGGATCCACATCGGCGGGGACGAGGCGCCCACCTACCGCTGGGAGCACTGCCCGAAATGCCAGGCACGCATCGCCTCCGAAAAACTCGCAGGCGAGGCCGAGCTGCAGGGCTGGTTCATCCGCCGCATCGAACGCGTCCTCTCCGCCCGCGGCCGGCGTCTGATCGGGTGGGATGAGATTCTGGAAGGGGGACTCCCGCCGAACGCGATCGTGCAGTCGTGGCGTGGCATGGAGGGCGCAGCGGAAGCCGCCGCTGCCGGACACGATGCGATCGTCTCGCCCACCTCGCATGCGTACTTCGACTACGACGTGCGCTCGACACCCCTCGACAAGGTCTACGATTTCGAACCCGTGCCCGAGGGACTCTCCAATGACGAGGCGCGCCACATCCTCGGCGGTGAATGCAACCTCTGGACCGAATACGCGCCGCAGGACCGCGCCGACAGCCGCATCTGGCCCCGCCTGCTCGCGATGGCCGAGGTGCTCTGGACGCCCGCCGCGCGGCGCGAGTGGAGCGACTTCCATGCACGCGTGCAAGGGCACTACGGCGTACTCGACCAGCTCGGCATCACCTACGGATACGAAGCTCCGCCCGTGCGCTTCCTGCCGCGCGTCGTGCACGATGCGCGCAGCGTGGAGGTTTCAGTTGCGGCCGGGCAGCCGGGACTCGACATCACCTGCACCACCGACGGCAGCGATCCCGCGCGTCTGCACGAACCGACTCCCCCGCTGCTGACCATCACCCGACCGACCACCCTGCGCGCCACTGCCGTCCAGCGACACGGCACGCGCGCGGGAATCGCGGGCGAGGAGCACACCCTGCGCGTTGAGCCCCACCTGGCACTCGGCGATCCCGTGCGTCTGGCACACACCTACAGCGCATGGTACACAGGAGGCGGCGATGGTGCGCTGACCGATGGTGTGCGTGGTTCGGAGGATTTCCGCGACGGACACTGGCAGGGCACCGAGCACCCCGAGGTCGACGCGATCGTGGATCTCGGCGCCGAGCGCGAGTTCCACGCGATCGAGGCCGGCTTCCTGCAGTTCATGCCGGCATGGATCTTCCTGCCGGATTCAGTGGAGTTTCAGATCTCGAATTCCGGAACAGACTGGCAGACCATTGCCGTTGTCCGGCACGACATCCCGCAGAAATCCGACGCGCGCATCCTGCACACCTTCGCCTGCAATGCGGGCGCGCGGCGCGCGCGCTTCGTGCGCATGGTTGCGCGGTCGGTCGGCACCTGTCCCGACTGGCACCCTGGTGCCGGCGGCGAGACCTGGATCTTCGCCGACGAACTCATCGTGCGCTGACCCGCGCCCGACCCTTCCCTTCACCCCAGCCCCGCGCCTGCGCGCGCGAACGGACGACCCATGCACGCAGCACACGACACCGAGACTTCCCCCGTGACACCCGGCAGCACCGGGAGCTACACCGTGCCCTTTGCCGTGGTGACGGGACTCTTCTTCCTCTGGGGATTCATCACCTGCATGAACGACATCCTCATCCCCTATCTCAAGGGCGTCTTCGACCTCAGCCACACCGAGGCCATGCTCGTGCAGTTCGCCTTCTTCGGCGCGTACTTCATCGGCTCGCTCGTGTACTTCGCGATCAGCGCGCGCGCGGGCGACCCGATCGCGCGCATGGGCTACCGCAACGGCATCATCGCAGGACTCCTCATCGCGGCCGTCGGCACTGCGCTGTTTTATCCTGCCGCCGTGCTCGTTTCGTACGGGTTCTTTCTCGCTGCGCTGTTCATCCTCGGCCTCGGCTTCACCCTGCTGCAGATCGCCGCGAATCCCTACGTCGCCATCCTCGGTCCCGAACGCACCGCCAGCTCGCGGCTCAACCTCGCGCAGGGATTCAACTCGTTCGGCACCACCATCGCCCCGCTCATCGGAGGTTTCCTTGTCTTCACTTACTTCGCCGTGCCCGGCCACACCGGCGCCGATTCGGTGAAGATTCCCTACCTCGTCTTCGCGCTCGCCTTCGTGGCGATGGCCGTGTTCATGAAGGTTGCGCGTCTGCCCGAATTGAGGGGATCACACAGTCCTGAACGCGGTGCGGGCGCGCTGCGGCATCCCCACACCGTGCTCGGCATGATCGCCATCTTCATGTACGTCGGTGCGGAAGTCTCCATCGGCAGCATCCTCATCAGCTTCCTCGGTCTGCCGGAGATCGCCGGCCTCGCCCACGCCGATGCAGCGGAGTGGGTGTCCTTCTACTGGGGGGGACTCATGATCGGACGCTTCCTCGGGGCGATCTCGCTGAGCCGCGTGCGCACGCCCGTGAAGCTCGCGGTGATGGGGGCGATTCCCCTCGCCGCCTTCCTCGTGATCCTCTCCCTGCGCGGAGGCGAGGTGGCCGGCATCTACGCGATTTTCCTCGCCGTGAATCTTGCGGGATTCCTCGTCGGCCGCTCGCTCGCCGCGCGCACGCTTGTCGTGTTCGCGTGCATCGCCGTGGCGCTCCTGGTGGTGACCCTCACGACCGGTGGCACCGTGGCGATGTGGACGGTGATCGGCATCGGCCTCTTCAACTCGATCATGTGGTCGAACATCTTCACGCTCGCGATCGAGGGACTCGGCACCGACACGAGTCAGGCCTCGTCGCTGCTCGTCATGGCAATCGTCGGGGGCGCAGTGATTCCCGTCGCACAGGGTGCCGCGGCTGACGCGCTCGGCGTGCACGCCTCGTTCGTCGTACCCGTGGCCGCATACCTCTACATCGCCTGGTATGGCGCCTTCGGCTACCGGGCCGGACGCACCGTCACGCAGTGACGCGCGACCTGACACGCGCACCGCATCCACACACACCACGACACCACGGCATCAACATGTACGCACTCGGCATCGACATCGGCGGCACCAACACCGCATACGGCATCGTCGACATCCACGGCACCGTGCGCGCACAGCGCAGCCTGCCCACTACGGGACACGCCTCGCCCGAGGACTTCGTGCAGGCCGTCGCCTCCGATGTGCGCGCGCTCGTCGCGGCCGAGGGCATCACCGACCTGGTCGGCGTCGGCGTCGGCGCACCGAACGGGAACTACTACCGCGGCACGGTCGAGCATGCGCCGAACCTCGCGTGGAAGGGCGTCGTACCGCTGGCGCAGCTCTTCCGTAGCGCGCTCGCCCTGCCGGCCGTGCTCACCAATGACGCAAACGCCGCAGCCATCGGCGAGATGGTGTACGGAGGTGCGCGCGGCTTGCGCGACTTCCTCGTCGTCACGCTCGGCACGGGACTCGGATCGGGCTTCGTCGCCGGGGGATCCCTCATCTACGGACACGACGGCTTCGCGGGTGAGCTCGGACACACGATCGTGGATCCCCACGGCCGACAGTGCGCCTGCATGCGCCGGGGATGCCTCGAGACCTACGTCTCGGCGCCCGGCATCCGCCGCACGGTGATGGAGCTGCTCGCCGACGATCCCACCGGCACCGAACTCGCGGGCGTCTCGTTCGAGACGCTCACCGCGCAGATGATCACCGCCGCGGCCGAGCGCGGCGATCGCGCGGCACTCGCGGCCTTCGAGGTCACCGGCGACATCCTCGGACGCGCGCTAGCCGACGCCGTCGCGATCACGAGTCCCGAAGCGATCTTCCTGTTCGGCGGACTCGCGAACGCGGGCGACTTCATTCTCGAGCCGACACGCAGGCATTTCGAGGCGGCGCTGCTGAACATCTTCCGCGGCCGCATCCGCATCGAACGCTCGCACATCCACGAGGCCAACGGCGCCGTGCTCGGCGCGAGCGCGCTGGTGTGGAACGAGCGCGAACGCGGTACCCTCTCCTGACTGCTACGGCCATGCGCACACGATTCATTCTCGCCGCCCTCGTGCTCACCCTGCTCACCGCCAGCCTCGAACCGGCGCGCGCACAGCAGACAACAGACGCCACCCGCATCGCCACCCGCACACGCGCGCTCGGACGCTCCGCCGGCGTGATGCGGCTCGCCGAGCTGCAGTCCGACCCCCGCCTGCGCGAGGCCGTCGCGCACCTGCTCGTGGCGCTTCCGCTGGGGGACCTCGTCGAGCACGCGGAGCTCATCGTGCCGAGTGCGCGCCTCGCCCTCGAGGCCCGCGATTATTTCCCCTGGGGCGCACGCCTCGGCGACGATCTCTTCCGACACTTCGTGCTGCCCCCGCGCGTGAACAACGAGTCCCTCGACAGCGTGCGCGCCGTGCTGCTGCCGATCTTCCGCGAGCGCCTCCGCGGCCTGACGATGCGCGAGGCCGCACTCGAGATCAATCGCTGGTGCCACGAGCACGTGACCTATCGCCCGACCGACGCGCGCACCTCGTCGCCACTCGCGACGATTCGCGCCGGCTTCGGACGCTGCGGCGAGGAGAGCACCCTGCTCACGGCCGCGCTGCGCGCCGCGGCGCTGCCCGCGCGCCAGTGCTACACGCCGCGCTGGGCGCACTCCGACGACAACCACGCCTGGGTGGAAGTCTGGGTCGACGGCGCCTGGCACTTCATGGGCGCCTGCGAGCCAGAACCCGATCTGGATCTCGCCTGGTTCGCGGGTCCCGCCACCCGCGCCATGCTCGTCGCCACCAACGTGCCGGGCGAGTATCCGGGACCCGAACCCGTGCTCGCCACCACGGGGTGGACCACCCGCATCAACCTGCTCGCCACCTACGCGCCCGTGCGCACCCTCACCGCGCGCGTGCGCGATGCGGCCGGCCGGCCCGTCGAAGGCGCGACCGTGGACTTCCGCCTCTACAACTACGCCGAACTGTATCCCCTCACCTCCGCGCGCACTGACCCCCGCGGCGAAGCGCGCTTCAGCACGGGTCTGGGGGATCTCATCGTCTGGGTCCGCCACAACGGCTTGATGGATTTCGCGGCGGTGAATGTCGCAACCACCGATTCCGTCACCCTCGTGCTCACGACGCACGACCGGGGGGACGCCTCCGTCGCGCTCGACCTCGTGCCGCCCGTCGCGCGCGGCGCCACGCACGCGTACGCTGGAGACCGCAGCGAGCACGAGCGCCGCAACCGCCGCGGCGACAGCCTGCGCGCTGCATATGCTGCCACCTTCATCGATTCCGCTGCGGCCGTCAGGTTCGCCCATGCGCACGACCTCGATGGCGACAGCGTGCGGGGCTTCCTCACCGCAGCCGGAGGCAACGGAGCGGTGGTGCGCGACTTCCTCGCCACGCACGCACATGCGGCACGCGCCGTGGTCCTTCCCTTCCTCTCGACCCTCACCGCGAAAGATCTGCGCGACATCTCGGCCGACGGCCTCGCGCACTGCGCTGTCGCGATGCGCACGACGGCTCCCCGCGACGCGGTCGATGCGGAGACCTGGCGGCGGTACGTGCTCGCACCGCGCATCGGACTCGAGCCGCTCGTCGAGTGGAGGCGCGCGCTACGTGCGACCTTCGGCCTGCCTGCGGATGCGCCTGCGCAGACCCCCGCCCCGCGTGTGCCCGCGCTTACGGACATCGTCGCATGGGTGCGCGACAGCATCGCACTCGACTCGGTGCAGAACTGGAGCCGCGTGCCGATCACACCGCGCGCGGTGCTCGCCGCACGCACGGCCGACCGCGGCTCACGCGACATCCTGCTCGTGGCCGCGTGCCGCGCGCTGGGCATTCCCGCCCGCCTCGACGGCGCCACGGGTGTGCCCGAAGTGCTGCAGGAGGGACGCTGGGTGCGACCGCTCGAGACCGACGTCGCCACCGCCCCTCGCATAACCGGCACGCTCGCGCTGCGCGCGCCCGAAGCTGCGAACGCGCTGCGCCCCGAGTACACGACGCACTACACCATCGCGCGCATCGACGACGGCGCGATCCGCACCCTCGACTACGAGGGCGACGCGGCGCTTGCCGCGCTGCCCGCCGCGCTCGAGCTGGACACGGGACGCTACATGCTGACCACCGGCGTGCGGCAGTCCGACGGCAGCGTGCGCGCCCTGCTGCGCTTCTTCCGCATCGCGGCCGCGGCGCGTACGGATCTCGAGATCACCCTGCGCAACGAATCCGTACCACCCGTCGTGCTCGGCCGCTTCGATGCACCCGCACTCGCCGCATTGGGGTCCGTCGCACGCACGGTCGCCACCCCCGGCACCGGTATGATCGTGATCTGGGCACGCAGCAACCACGAGCCCTCGCGGCACGTATTCGGAGATCTCGCCCGCCTGCGCGCCGCCTTCGACGCCGCGCACACGCCCGTGGTGATCGTCGAGCAGGCAGGGGGACGCACCGGCGACATCCGCCGCATGCACGGCGCCGAGCTTCCCGCCGCCACCGTCTACGCACCCGCGGATGCGGCGCTGCGTCGCGCGGCCGCGGCCATCGCCGGAGACGACGATCCCATCGTGGTGTACGTTCGGCGCGACGGCACCGTGCTCGGTGCCGCGTCAGGCTACCGCATCGGCATCGGCGAACAACTGCTGCGCATCATCACACACGACAGGTAGACGACATGCGCATGCGACGGTCCCCCGTCTCCCTTTCCCGCCGCGCCTTCATGCGCACAGTCGGAACGAGTGCCGCCCTCGGCGCAGGTGCCGCTCTGGGCACCGGTGCGACCCTCGGACTCACCTCACCAGCACACGCCGATCCCTTCACGAGCGCCCTCCTCGAACGCGTCCCCGACACCGTGCCCACCCTGCGCGTGCTGGTTTTTCATGATGCGGCCTTCCCTGTCATCGATACCGCACCCATCGCCCGCGCCACCATCGACGCGGCGACGCGCGACTGCCAGACCGTCGTCGTAGACGCAGCCGGACTCCCCGCCGCCCTCGCGCGTGGCTGCGACGTGCTCGTCACCACCCATGGCTCCGCCTTCCCGGAGTCCGCAGCCGAGGCGCTCGCCACCTACCTGCAGCGCGGCGGATGCTGGGTGCACGCGGGCGGCGTGCCCGCCGCCGTCCCCGTCGCACGCGAAGGCACCACATGGGTGCCCCGCGCCCGGACCACCGCCTGGCACAAGCGCCTCGGCATCACCCAGGTGCAGACCGTCGATCTCGCGCCCGATGCGCGCATCGTCGACGCAGGCGCCATCGACGACGGCCTGCGTGCGTGGACCGGTTGTACCGCCCAGCGCGTCTTCGCACTCACCGTGCGTTTCACGACATCGAAGGATTTTCCCCTGGAGGATGGGAGCAGCGGTCCCCGCGATGCAACGCTTCGCGCTGTCGTCCACGCCCTCGGTGCGGAAGCCCGGCCCGTCGCAGCCCCCGTGCTCTGCATCGATCGGCTCCAGGGATCCTACGCAGGCGGACGCTGGGTGCTCGCCTGCGTCACCGGCACCTTCGGTGCGGATGCGCTGCGCACCATGATCACCATCGCCGCCGGCGGTGCGGTCGACCTTTCGGTTCGCTCCACATGGGCGTGCTATCACGCAGACGAGCAGCCCTCCTTTACCGTGCGGCTGCACCGTCCCGGCGGACTCGCACCCGATGCGATCGAGTCCTGCCGCATCGATGTCACCAGCGCGCAGGGCAAGGTCGTCACGCGCAGGGATGTCGAGCTCACCGTCACCGGCGATCTCGCGATCATGTCCGCCGACACGCTCGGCATCCGCCGCACGCTCGCGCCGGGCCGCTATGTCGTCCGCACCCACCTCGCCCTGCGCATTCCGACGCTGCGCACGCCCGTCACCCTCGAGCACGCGGGCGGCTTCTGGATCTACGATGCCGAACTGCTGGCCTCCGGCGAGCCCCTCACCGTCCTCGCGGCTGCGTCGCTTCCCCCGGCACCACAAGGCGACGCACCGAAGGCGGGCGTGCCCGGCTCCGGCACGCAGCAGGCGCGGGCCCCCGCGGCCGGGGCATCCGCCGCGCGCAGCGCGGCGCCGCATCCCGCGGGCATTCCCGTGCTCGCCCGCGACGGCGCGCCCTTCGTCGTGCGTGGCACGAGCTACATGTCGGGGGATGTGCATCGGAAATTCCTCTTCGAGGCGAACTGCCAGGTCTGGCACACCGACATGGCGGCCATGCGCTCGGCGGGCGTCAACCTGATCCGCACGGGTGTGTGGACGGCGTGGCGCAATGTCATGCTCGAGCCCGGCAGTGTCGACGAACGCGCCCTGCGGGCCCTCGATGCGTTCTTCCTCACCGCGCGCGCGAACGACCTGGTCGTGATCTTCACGTTCTTCGCCTTCACGCCCGAACTCTGGGGCGGACAGCATGCGTACCTGGATCCCCGTGCCGTCGCCGCGCAGCGCGAATTCCTCGCCACCATCGCCGTGCGCTACCGCTCCGTGCCGTGGATCATCTGGGACCTGATCAACGAACCTTCGTTCAGCGCGCCCACACGGCTGTGGACCTGCCGCCCGACCTACGATCCCCACGAGCGCGCGGCCTGGCAGGCATGGCTGCGCACGCGGTATCCCGCGCCCGACGAGGAGACGTTCAAAAGCCGCATGCGCGAGCGCTGGCGCACCACGCCCGACGATGCGCTCGACCTGCCGACGCTCGAGGAGTTCGACGACCGGAACATCTTCTACGATCACCGTCCCCTGCGTGCGGCGGATTTCCGCCTCTTCGCCCAGCACATGTTCGTCCGCTGGGCCCGCACCTTGCGCGAGACCCTGCGCGCGGCCGGTCACCCCGCGCAGCTCGTGATGACGGGACAGGACGAAGGCGGAACCTTCGAGCGTCCCTCGACCATGCTCTTCGCCGGCGAGACCGACATCACGAGCAACCACACCTGGTGGCTCAACGATGATCTGGTCTGGAACACGGTCATGACGGCCGCCCCCGGTTTGCCGCATCTCGTGCAGGAAACCGGCGCCATGTTCTACGAGCGTCTCGACGGAAGCGCCTGGCGCAGCGACACCGACGCTGCGCGCTTGATCGAGCGCAAGCTCGCCATCGCCCTCGGCAGCGGCGCATCCGGCATCGTGCACTGGCTCTGGAACACCAATCCCTACATGAACTCCGACAACGAGGCCGCCATCGGCGCCCTCCGCTGCGACGGCACCGAGAAACCCGAGCTCGCCGTGCTGCGCGCCGTGCACCGCTTCCTCACCGATGCCGGCGGCGCGCTTGGCGCTCCCCTCCCGCTCGACGTCCTCCTCGTCATCCCCCATTCCAGCCTTTTCTCCGTGCGCAATCCCGCCACCGATGCCACGCGGACCGCCGTGCGCGGCATGGTGTCCACGCATGGCATCCCCCTTTGCGGTGCGAGCGAACTGGCGCTCGACCAGCTGACCCATGTACCGCGGCTCGTCGTCGTGCCTTCTCCGCGCGTGCTTTCGAAGGAAGGATGGGAGGGACTCCTCGCCCTGATGCAGGAAGGAGCGACCGTCGTGCTCACGGGGCCTTTTTCCGACGACATGCATCGCCTGCCGACACCCCGTGCGGAAGCGATCGGGCTTGCACATGCGGTGCGGGCTGTGGCGCAGACCGAACATGTGCGCATCGGGGACCGTCTCTTCGCCGTGCCGTTCCGCGGGGAAAAGATGCACCGGGTGGAGACGGCAGTGCTGCCCGCCGTAGCTTCAGGCTCGGGGGCACCGGCAGTGCGTGACGACATGATGTCCGCACAGGACGCAGATGCCGATACTGCGTTACGTGCCGCCGAGCATATCCACGATGTTGCCGTCGGTGCGGGACGACTGCTCTGGTGCCCGGTCCCTCTTGAGCTGAGCGATGATCCCGCAGCAATGCTCGCGCTGCAGAAGCATGCGCTGGATCGTGCGGGAGTAAAGGCCGTGTTCGATGCCGAGCGCGACGATGCCTCCGTACTCATTCTTCCCCGCGTGCACGACCATTCGGTGCTGTATACGTTCGTCAACGAGAGCGCGACGCAGGCAGACGTGCGGATGCGCCATCGCGGATCTTCGCAACGGGGCGCCTACGTCGTTCGGGTTCCCGCCGGTCGGGCCCACATGCTGCTGCTCGACCGCGCCGCCGGCACCGTCATCGCCTCGTACGCACCCGTACCGCTGCCCTGAGATCACCGCTCCCTCTTCCTGCGTAACATGTCGAACGCCTGCCTCCTGCAGGCGTTCGATGTTTCGGTGTGCACAGCTTCCCCCCACAATGTCGTGATTCATGTTCGATTTGCGGATTTGTGCGTTCGTATTCCGAACATTTTGCTGGAGTTCCTTTCGCCTGGAACAACTTTACTCTTGTTTTCAATAGAGTTACACGGATGGCACGAGAATCGATAAAGAGTTTGCATATCGACAACCCTCTTGCAGAGATCACCATGAATCAGACACGATACGCCATCGCGGCCCTTGCGCTCCTGTTCACATTCGCCTTGCCCACGGGCGACCTCCACGCCCAGTATGGCAGTTGCGGCATCGTGACGACTGCGAACTGGGGGAGCTCTCCACTGATCAATTACACCATGAACGGTGGCGTGCTCATCAGCGATCCGACGGGTGATCAGTCCCCTGCAGACATTGACATCGTGGTTTCGACAACCGACGCCTCCGCTGTCGCAGTCGGCTTCAACGGCACGACGGCGTTTTTCCGCATGCAACTCAGAGATAATCCCGAAAAGACGACAAACGGTGGATTTGCGAACAACGGTTCCTACCTCGTTCAGATTGCGAACACCGCCGGGGTGCATCTCGCCACCGTTGGTGTCGATGCAAAGGGGACTGACGATTTCGTGTTCGCGCAGAACCCTGCCGGAACCATCGCAGCCACGTTCTTTCCATACAGCACGCATGGGTATACCGGCATGCGGGCCGTTCCTGTGACTGGATCGACGACCACCTATCTCGAGTTTCAGGTGCCGGTCTGCGTACTTGAATATGTGAGCGGGGGTGCGATCACGAGCACAACGCCCGTCAAACTGTACTTTGGCACCTCGACATCCAACGCGGTGGTCAACAAGGATTTCTCAACGCCCGGCAACACCGTGGATTTCAGTCTCATGTCGACCATGTCCATGCACAATGTGCAGATCGGCGTTCTGCCTGTCGAACTCGTCTCATTCACCGCCAGTCTGCGCAACGGGGATGTGCATCTGCGCTGGCACACGGCAACCGAAACGAACAACTTCGGCTTCGATGTGCAGCGGAAGTCCGTACCATCGGATACGTGGACCTCGATCTCCCTTGTTGCCGGCCATGGAACGACGAGTGCACCTCATGACTATGCCTTCGTCGACCGCGGCATCACACCAGGTGCTTGGGAGTATCGCCTGCGCCAGATCGATCGCGATGGAAGCGAGCATTTCTCCCCGATCCTGAACGTGACGGGTGGGAGTGTCGCCATCGGGATGCAGCTGCTCGGCACCTATCCCAGTCCCATGCGGGGAGATGCAGTGGTTCGCTTCTCACTGTCATCGGACAATGTCGTCACCCTGCTGCTCACCGATCTGCTCGGACGTCCGGCAGCAGCCGCCCTCATCGATCAGGTGTTGCCGGCAGGGACGCATGCGCGCTCGGTCAACGTCGGGAACCTGGAGTCGGGATCCTACCTGCTGATGCTGCGTGCCGGGGATGCCCTGACGATGCAGACTGTCACTGTCGTTCGCTGACACTGGGACCTGAAGCTGCAGCGCAAGGACGCTGCATGGATTCATCCTCTTGTATCTTAATGTATTCACGCGACGAGCCCGGCAATGTCCGGGCTCGTCGCGTGAAAGAACGGCACAGTGAATAATAGTCACTCTCTTCTTGCTTCCTACAAACATGTGAAGTATTTTCACAGTGTTCATGTACTTTCATGAGCCGGTCGATGACCTCGCGTCATCGTTCGAGAACCAATCTGACCGGACCTCCTCCGGTCTTACATGCACCGCGATTTCGGCAAGGTTTTGCACCAGCTATTCACGACGAACTGCACCTTCGTGCCGTTGAGTATGACTACCACCTAAATCCTCAGGAGGATATATGCGTTTTCCTAGATCGCTTTACAAGGGATCGCTTTTCTATGCGTTCGTTGTCGGACTCCTGCTCGTCGCAGGAGCCTCGACATCGGCGCAGACAATGATGCCGCTGCCGGGTCACGGCAGCGTCTATACCGCGGCACAGATTCGTGGCTATTGGTTCACGGCACCGGTCGACTTCATCATCGTCGGCGTGCGCGTACCAACAGACGGCGGCATGACAGGCGCACAGTCCATTCAGGTTCTGCGCATGAATTCGCCGATCACCACGTGGGGAACCATGACCACCGATCATACATCGCTGGGATTGTGGACGAACGTCGCAGGAACAGCAATGATCCCATGCATGATCCCCGTTCGCGCAGGTGAACAGATCGTGATCATGGGAAGCCGCGCAAGTGGCACGAGCAATTCTCACTCGTATGCAACACCGTCGGGGCCCTTCGCAACCAACATCATGGGTTCGCCGACAACGCTCGCACGTGTGGTCTATCAGAGCGGATCCTACCCTATCGGCGCCATCGCACAGGAGCCCGGTGCACAGATCGCGCGCGTGGAGATGTACTATTCACCTCCGTATACGGGACCCAACGACGCCGGTGTCTACTCGATCGATTCACCGTTGGACTTCTGTCCCGGCAACCACGATGTGAAGGTCACGCTGAACAACTTCGGCAGCAATCCTCTCACCTCGGCAACGATCAATTGGACGCTGAACGGCGTGGCCCAGACTCCGCTGAATTGGACCGGCTATCTCGACACACTCAATCTGACCACCCGCCAGACACAGGTGACGCTCGGAAACAGGACGTTCGCCTCCGGTACGACCTACACGATTCAATCCTGGACCACCATGCCCAATGGGGTCGCAGACACGGTCAGTCGCAATGACTCTGCTATTGCAGTGCGCAAGGCAGCCATCAGCGGGACGTACACGATTGGTGGTGCAACACCTGATTACCCGAACTTCGGAGCGGCAATAGCCGATCTGAATGCCAACGGCGTCTGCGGGCCTGTGGTGTTCAATGTCCGTACCGGCGTGTACACCGAACAGGTTTCCCTGGGTGCAATCCAGGGAACATCGGCCTCCAACACCATCACCTTCCAATCCGAGAGCGGCAACAAGACCGACGTCACGCTCACGTTCAATGGAAATTCGACCAACCTGCACACGTTCATGCTCAATGGCGCAGACTGGATCCGCGTCCGCAACATGACCATCACAGGCACGAACGTCTCCTACGCACATGTGGTCAAGCTGCAGGGCGGTGCCAACAACAACATCTTCGAGGGCAACACGATTCAGACGAATCCGACCACATCTGTCACCTCGAACCTGTCGAACATCTACTGCTACTACACCAACGATCACAACAACCAGTTCATCGACAACGACATCCTGAACGGATCGTACAGCGTGTACTACTATGGCTCGGGAACGACGACGCTTCAGATGGGCACGAAGTTCCTGCGCAATCGGATCCACAACTTCTACTACATGGGCCTGGCCGTCTGGTATCAGGATGCACCCGAGATTCGTGGCAACTGGATCCGCACGAACAACACATACACCAACTACGGCATGTACACCGGTTATCTGCAGAATCAGGCTAATGTGGTCGCGAACCGCATCGATCTGATCGGCACCTCCGGCACCAAGTACGGTCTGTATTACTACTACTTCACGGCAACGCCGGGCAACGAGGCGCTGGTGACCAACAACATGATCACGGTCCATGGCGGCACGGCATCGTCGTACGGCCTCTATTCGTACTACTCGAACAACGGCAACGTCGACTTCAACACGGTCTATGTGCGTTCGACCGGAACCTCCTCGCGCGCGTTGTACTCGTACTACGGCACCAACATCC
Organism: Bacteroidota bacterium; assembly: GCA_023432805.1. Lineage (GTDB taxonomy): Bacteria > Bacteroidota > Ignavibacteria > SZUA-365 > SZUA-365 > JAEYUG01. The sequence goes on from JAEYUG010000018.1 coordinate 24,341, forward strand.
GCTACACGAACAACATCTTCCATACGAACTCGAACGGCTACGTGATGTACTTCTACAACACGACGCTGCGCGGCTTCGACCACAACGTGCTCTATAACCTCGGAGGCACCTTCGCGTATTGGAACGGTTCCAACTACGCAAACCTCGGCACGCTGCAGGCAGGCACGAATCTCAACCTGAACTCGATCAGCAAGCCGACCATATTCAACAATGCCAACGATGGCAATCTGCATCTGGCCGGAGCCTCGCAGAACGACGTGGCGCTGACCGGTGTGCTGCAGTCCTATGTGACCGATGACATCGATGGCGACCCCCGTGTCGTGCCGTACCGCGGTGCGGACGAGGCCTGCTACATCCTGCCGAACACGGTCACCTATCGCTTCGTCGATGTCGAGAACAACGATGTCAGCTATGCGAACATTCCCGGCACGATCAACGTGAACGTGAATGTGGCCTTCCCCGACATGGGCTTCCCCCTCATGGTGACGGTGAACTTCTACACCGTGCCCGGCAACGTGCTCGCGTATTCGACCAGCTTCAACGCAACAAAGCTGCAGGGTCAGCCGCTCAGCGCCGTGTATCAGGTCGCCGTGCCACCGACGTTGCAGCCGGGCTATTACAGGATGAACGTCGTGTTCAACACGCAGAACAGCTGCGGTGACTACATCAACTACCTGCCTGGCGACAAGGGCCTGCTGCTCGTCGGCCAGGGACAGGAGCCCTGCATCGTCTGGCCTGGTGACGTCAACAACGACGGCATCGCCAACTACGCCGACCGCTCGTCGCTCAACAAGTACATCTTCGATGCGAACCTGCGTCCCAGCTGGCTCAACGGCCCCGCCCGCTACCGCGCCGACTACCTGACCAATCCCATGACCTACTACACGTGGGAAGGCCAGGCCGGTGCACCGTGGACCACACCCGATGGCTGCTTCATGGATGCCGACGGCAATGGCGTGGTGAACAACTACGACCTGCTGCCCGTCAAGGTCAACTACCTTCGCACGCACGGCACGTGGACCCCGAAGCAGGACGACAACGCCATCGCCGGCACCTTCGGCATGACGCAGAACTATCCGAATCCCTTCAATCCCTCGACCACGCTGCAGTACAGCGTGCCCGAGAAGAGCACGGTGAAGATCGTCGTGACCGACATGATCGGTCGTGAAGTTGCCGTGCTCGCCAGTGGTGTCGTCGATGCCGGCGTGCGCACCGTGACCTTCGATGCTTCGGCACTGGAGAGCGGCGTGTACATGGCACGCTACGAGGCGACCGGCCTTGCGTCGGGCATCACCTCGTCGCGCGTTATCAAGATGACACTCAGCAAGTAATCCCGGATTGCACCTGACGTGAAGCGGGACCGTGCGGTTCTGCGGTCCCGCTCACTTCATTTCTGGTTTCAATACGCCCCGCATTCTGCGGGACCCCACTCATCCGAGTCCCCCACTCTGCACTTCAATCCCAATACTGAAGTCGATGACGACGAGATGCACGTCTGTCGGACGCTCCATATCCAATCGAAAGCGATTGACATGATGCACGCGCTGCCCTGCACCGTGTGCTGCCACCTCTGCCACTGCCGCCGGTTCATACCGAACGATATGTGACGGTTTTCTGACATAGGCGTCCGTCCTGCACCGACGACGCCACAACGAAAGGAGTTGCTCATGCATGCACCCATACGGCAACCGTTTCGACATCTCGCGTTCTCTCTGATTCTCACGCTCGTGTGCGCCGCACCCGCGGTCTCACATGCACAGGGATCAATGACGTTGTCGAACAATCTCAGCGGGAATACTCAGGCTGGTGTGAGCGCACCCGCCAGACAAGGTATTTCCTTCGAATTGACTGCCCTGAAGAATACGCGTGTGTATCGCTTCTGGACGGCGCTCGCTACTGGTACACACACGATCGAAATCTACTACAACCCGAATGGACTGTATTCGGCACCCGGTGTCGCCCATACGACAGGCTGGGTTCTCCTTGGCTCAGCACAAACGACGGGACTCGGGTCCGGTGCCAATTACGCAGAGATTCCCCTGGACTTGAATCTTCACATGAATCAGGGTGATGTGTTCGGCTTCGCCATTAGGAACGCGTCCGGCGGCACACTGTATTACACGTCGGGCACGCCCTACATCTTTTCCGACACCTATCTGTCAATGAACACGCAGGGTTGGGCAGGTGACGTCCCGGTGTCGTTCGCGTCCTTCTATCCGCGTCGCTTCTGCGGGAAGATCACCTACGATGAAGGTGTCCGCGGACCGAACGATGCCGGCATCGTTTCGATCGATTCGCCGCAGAACTTCTGCGCCGGTCAGCATGACGTCACGGTCACACTGCAGAACTTCGGAACGAACCAGCTCACATCGGCGACGATCAACTGGACGCTCAATGGTATCGCGCAGGCACCTGTTGTATGGAGCGGTCTGCTCGACACGCTCACACAGCAGAGCCGCATGACAAGCGTGACGTTGGCCAGCCAACTCGCGTTCGCCGCCAATACCCCCTATGACATCGCGGCATGGACCAGCAGTCCGAATGGCGTACAGGACACCATCAACACGAACGACAGTGCGCTGACCACCGTGCAAGCTGCCATCGCCGGCACCTTCACGATTGGCGGAGCGTCGCCCGACTACGCAACGATCACTGATGCGGTCAACGACCTGAACCAGTTTGGTGTGTGCGGTCCCGTGATCTTCAACATCCGTCCCGGCACCTATACGGAGCAGGTCGACCTCGGAGCCATCTCCGGAACGTCCATCACGAACACGGTGATCTTCCAGTCCGAAACCCGCAGCAAAGCGGATGTGACGATCTCATTCACCTCACAGACCGGAAACCCGACCATCTACCTGAACGGTGCGGACCATGTTACGTTCCGTGATCTGACCGCCATCGCCACGAATCCGAGCTACGCCATCGTCGTGTGGATTCAGGGAGGATCCGAGCATTGCACGTTTGAGAATGTCGATATGATCGGCGTGCAGACAACATCGACCTCGACAAACCTCGCCGTGGTCTATTCTCCCAGCGGATCCATCGACCACAATCTCACCATCCGCAACTGCAGCATCCAATACGGAAGCTATGGCCTGTATCTGTACGGGGGCGGCACGACCGCCTACGAGGACGATGTCGTGATCGAAGGCAACACGCTCACCGGCCAGTACTACCGTCCGATGCTCGGGTACTACATGCAGCGTCTCCGTTTCACGGACAACACGATTCGTTACCTGTCATCCTACAGCGGAGGATATCTGACGTACTGCTACTACACACCGGAGATCGCCTTCGAGCGCAATGCCCTGTTCTCGACAGGAGGATCGACCCGATACGGAAGCTACTTCTACACACCGACCGGTACGGACAACCGCATCGTCAACAACTTCATCTCGATTGTCAACAACGGTTCCGGAACGACCTACGGACTGTACCTCTCAACGGCGAGCAACAGTCTGATCGCATTCAACACGATCTATCTGACGAGCACCTACGCCTCTTCGCGTGCGATCTATCAGACAGGTGGTGCGAACCAGCGCTTCCTCAACAACATCATCTACAATGCCGGCTCCGGATATGCGATGTACATCGCAACCACGGGTGCCGTTGTCGCATCCGACTACAATGTGCTCGCGACGAGCGGTACATCGATCGGCTATTGGGGTGGGAATCGCGCGGATATCTCCGCCTGGCAGGCAGCATCGATCATGGACGCCAACTCGATCACCACGCCGGTCACATTCCGTGACGCCCTCGACGGTGATCTGCATCTGGCGGGCACCTCGCAGAATGACCCGACACTGACGGGCAGCATGGTCGCGGGCGTTTCCGACGACATCGACAGCGATCCCCGCATTCTTCCCTATCGGGGTGCGGACGAAGCCTGCTACATCCTCCCGAACACGGTGAGCTATCGCCTTGTCGACGGTGAGAACAACGACATCGCCTTCGCGACCATTCCGGGCACTATGCATGTTGCCATCGATGTGAGCTTCCCCGACATGGGCTTCCCCGTGACGGTCACGGTGAACTTCTACACGGTACCGGGCAACGTGCTTGCAGCATCCACCAGCTTCAATGCAACGAAACTCGCCGGGCAGCCGCTCACCGGATCCTATCCCATCTCGGTGCCTTCGAATCTCGCTCCGGGATATTACCGCATGAACATTGTGTTCACGACCCAGAACTCCTGCGGTGACTACATTGCCTATGCACCCGGTGATGCAGGCCTTCTGCTGGTCGGGCAGGGACAGACGCCGTGTCTGGTGTGGCCGGGCGACGTCAACAACGACGGCATCGTCAACTATGGTGATCGGGCTTCGCTCAACAAGTACATCTTTGATGCGAACCTGCGTCCCAGCTGGTTGATGGGTCCCGCGCGCTATCGTCCCGATTACCTGACCAATCCCATGACCTACTATACATGGGAGGCGCAGGCCGGGGCCCCATGGGCGACGCCGGACGGGTGCTTCATGGATGCCGACGGCAATGGCATGGTCAACAACTACGACATGCTTCCCATCAAGGTGAATTTCCTCCGCACGCACGGCAGTTGGACTCCCAAGCCGGATGAGCCTGCGCTCGCAGGTACGTTCGACATGACACAGAACTACCCGAATCCCTTCAATCCCACAACGACACTGCAGTACAGCGTTCCTGAGAAGAGCACCGTGAAGATCGTCGTGACCGACCTGCTCGGCCGCACGGTGATGGTGCTCGTCGATGGCGTGCTGGATGCGGGCGTTCGGACTGTGACGCTGGATGCATCCCAACTCGACAGTGGGATGTACCTGGCCCGCTATGATGCGACGGGTGTTGCATCGGGGTTCTCAACCTCACGCATCGTCAAGATGACGCTGAGCGAGTGAGAGCCTTCACCCGCCGACTCATACGGGCAAAAGGCCGGTCTTCGGACCGGCTTTTTTTTGCACAGGCCGGACTTCGGAGATTCGGACCCTGATATGCTTGGAACTGACCCGAACATGCGCAATCTTTGTCGTGTTGCGCACTGCCCGTTGTTGTCAGCGTACACGTACCCCTCACCCACATATCACGGAGGCCTGATGTCTCTTCATTACCCGCGTATTCAGCATTTCCTTGTGACACTGCTCGTTCTGCTCGTGCTTGTTCCGGGCATGGTAGTCCTGACACACGCACAATCCCTGACGCCGAACATCGCGTTGCAGAGCAACGGATGTACAGCCACGCACAGTGGTGGTGGCGCGCCTCCCACACGCGGACCAGATCTCTACAACGACGGCATTCTCGATTACTGTGGTGGCAATCTCTGGGGTTGGACATCCACAGGCACTCCACCCTCGACGAGTGATTGGATCCAGTTCGACTGGGGTACGAATGCCAAGACCTTCGATGAAATCTCCCTGTATTACGTGGGAGGTGCAAACGACAACAACCGCTATCTTTCAGGAGGAACCGTCCAATATTGGAACGGAGCCACCTGGGTCAATCATTTCAATTTCACGTTCGTCGCGCCATGGACCTGTGTGTTCGTGTGATCAGCTTCCCCTCGATCACGACCACGCGTGTGCGCCTGACCAACCTCGCAATGGCGCCTGTCGGTCAGACCTCGAATCCACTGTTCCGTGAAATCGAGATCCGCAATTCGATCACGTCTCCGAACGACCTTGGCATCGCATCCATCGATTCGCCGCTGAACTTCTGCGCCGGCACCTATCCGATTCAAGTCACGCTGCAGAACTTCGGCATCAACCAGGTCACTTCTGCGGTCGTCAACTGGACGCTCAACGGCACCGCGCAGCCACCCGTTCCCTGGTCGGGTCTGCTTGACACGCTTAATGCGACCACGCGGCAGACCAGCATCATGCTGCATCCCGGTTATGCCTTCGCGTCGGGAACGCCCTACACGATCAAGGTCTGGTCAGCCATGCCGAACGGTGTCGCCGATACAGTCAATCGCAATGACACGCTTTCGGTCACACGCCAGGCGGCCTTGAGCGGCACGTTCACCATCGGCGGAACTGCCCCCGACTTCCCGACGATTTCGGCTGCGGCCGCAGCGCTGGCTGCGAACGGCATTTGCGGTCCCGTCATCCTCAATGTTCGTAATGGCGTGTACACGGAGCAGGTGACGTTTCCCGAGATCACCGGTGCCTCCGCCGTCAACACCATTACGCTGCAGTCCGAAAGTGGCGACAAGAGTCTCGTGACACTGACGGCTGCCGGTTCGTCGACCGCCTACCACACACTGCTGCTCAACGGCACAGACTGGATGCGCGTGCGCAACATGACCATCTCGGGAACGAACGCATCATACGGACGCATCGTCACGCTGCTCCTCGGTGCAACGAACAACATCATCGAGAACAACAACATCTTCTGTGCGAACGGTGCCACGTCGAGCGGCTCGACACCCATCTACATGTACAATGCCGCCAACGACAACAACACGTTCCAGAACAACGATCTGCGCTGGGGCTATTACGGTTCGTACATCTACGGCATCTCGTCGACCACGTTGAACACAGGGACGAAGTTCCTGAACAACCGCATCTCCGACATGTACTACTACGGTCTGTACATGTACTATCAGAATGGTCCCGAGATCAGCGGCAATACATGGCTCTCGACGAACACGTCAATGTACTACGGCATGTATCTCGGATACTGCCAGAACGCCCTGCGCGTGATCGGCAACTCGATGACCGCGACCGCTGCAAGCGGCACATTCTACGGCATGTACATCTACTACTGCACAGCGACTGCCGGCAACGAAGGACGCATCGCCAACAACTTCGTGCATGCAGCGCGTGGTGCAAGCACGGTGTACGGCATGTACGTCTATTACTCCAATTATCAGAATGTCGACTTCAACACGGTCAACCTGACCAACACGTACACACTCTCCACGCCGCTTCGGTCGTACTACGGAACCAATCATCGCTACCAGAACAACATCTTCACCAACAACGGTGGCGGACTCTCGGCGGATTTCTACAATTCGACTTCGTATCGCGGCATCGACTACAATGTGTACCTCACAACCGGTGCGAACCTCGCACAGTGGAACGGTGCAACGCAGACGGGTCTTGCCAATCTGCAGACCGCGAGCGCGATGAATGCGAACAGCATCGTTCGTCCGGTGTTCTATCGCGACATGCCGAATGGTGACCTGCATCTGGCGGGGACTTCACAGAATGATGTTGCTCTCACCGGACTGATGCAGACCGACATCACAACCGACATCGACAACGATCCGCGCGTGCTTCCGTACCGCGGTGCCGACGAGGCCTGCTACATCCTCCCGAACACCGTCACCTATCGCATCATCGATGGTGAGAATCAGGATGTGACCTACGCCAACATCCCCGGCACGATCAACGTGAATCTGAACGTGGCCTTCCCCGACATGGGCTTCCCCATCACCGCCACGGTCAACTTCTACACCGTACCCGGCAATGTGCTTGCCTACTCGACCAGCTTCAATGCGACCAAGCTTGCAGGTCAGACGCTCAACGCCACCTATCAGGTCAGCGTCCCGCCGACGCTCGCGCAGGGCTACTACCGCATCAACGTGGT
>JAEYUG010000052.1 GCA_023432805.1 Bacteroidota bacterium
CAGCTGCCCGTTCCCGTCTGGCGTGGGAGGACGGACGCCCTCGTCCGTCCCCGTCCGGTTTTTAATGGGATTGATTTTGTCCGGATAATCCCGTAACTTGTGAGACTTTGATGAACAAGCACATGTCCACATGACCGCCAAAGGTGCACCGACACCGATCAAGATGCTCAGCGACGCCTTCCGGCAGTATCTGCCCTACGCGAATCTGGGATATCAGCTCGTGATCGCAGTGGGAGGCGGTTTCCTTCTCGGGTGGTGGATCGATGGCAAGGCAGGCAGTGAGCCGCTGTTCATGATCATCGGAGCGCTCATCGGAGCAGGTGCGGGAATTTTTCTTGTTGTCCGCACTGTTACAGAGTTGGATCGTTGGAACAAGAAATAATCATACAGACAAGAACCTCTTCCACGCACATCATGAACGTGTTGAAATTTCCCCTGACCACGATACGCCGCATCATCGCCGATCTCCGGGTTCAGCTTGTATTGCTCCTGTCGATCGGCTTGTTGTTTGTCCTTCTCGCATTGACGCGGGCAGGTGTCGTCGCAATCCCCAACGAGTTGATGCTCGGTTGTATTTTAAGTGTCACGAATGCATTTTTGGGACATTCGTTTCTTGAAAAGGCCTTCCGCTTCAACAGCAACATGTTTCTGATCGTGTCGCTCGCGGGTATGGCTCTTCGCTTTTTCATGATGCTCGTTTCCATCGCACTCATTCTGCTCCTGACACCCGTCAACGTCGGACTCTTCATCCTCACATTCATGGTGAGCTACAGCGTCTTCATGTTCATCGAAGTCTTCCGCATCAACCGCATGGTCGATGCGTTCCGTCCCGTTCGTGTGCAGGCTCACTGACAGCGCTCTTGCATTCACAACCCGTATGACCCTCGTTCGTGCCCTTCGTCGCCGCCCGCTGCTTGTGGTGTTTGCGGCGTTGCTTCTCTGCTGGAGTGGTCCTGCCTTCGCGCAGCACTCGGCGTCGCCCACCGACACGTCCCATGCCGCTGCGCCGCATGATGCAGGAGTGCATGAAACGGGCGTGCAGGACCCCGCGCACGCGGATACGGCGCATGCAACCGGAGCCCACGCAGTCAAGGACGTGTCGACGATGACCCCTGCCGAGGAGATGCTGGAAATCCTCTCGCACAAGGTTTCAAATTCTTCGCACATTCACGAGTATCCCTTTCCGAGCCTGCATCTACCCGAAGACTGGGTGGTGAACATCGCGGGCACCTCGATCAACATGTCGCCGTCGCGGCACGTTGTCTACATGTGGCTCGCCCTTGTCGTGACGCTCCTGCTCGTCGTAATGGCCGCTCGTCAAAACGCACGGCGGGTCGTTCCCAGAGGATATGGCAATGCCATCGAGTCGGTCGTCGTGTTCATCCGCGACGAAGTCGCCGTCCCCTTTCTCGGGCATGATGCACGGCGCTTTCTGCCCCTGCTGCTAACATTCTTTTTCTTCATCGGATCCATGAACCTGATCGGTCTGCTGCCCTTCGGCGCGACTGCGACGGGAAACATCAACATCACGGCGGGACTCGCGCTCATCACGCTGTTCATCATGATCACGAGCGGCATGCGCGCCAATGGCGTCATCAAGTATCTGGTCGGTCTCGTCCCGCACGGGATTCCCTGGCCGCTCTACATCATCATGGTACCCATCGAATTGATGGGTCTGATCACCAAGCCATTCGCACTTGCCATCCGTCTTTTCGCGAACATGCTCTCGGGTGGCCTGGTCATCGGTGCGTTCTATGCACTGATCTTCGGCATGGATACGCTCTTCGTGGCGCCGCTTTCCTTGATATTCCTGATTTTCATGTCCATTCTGAAGATCTTTGTCTGCTTCCTGCAGGCGTACATCTTCACGATGCTCTCGACGTTCTTCATTGGCATGTCAGTCCATCAGGAACACTGAGGCACCTGCACGGATCTGCGATCCGACGCACTTCACATTCGAACCATACACATCAACCCAATTTCATTCCAAACGGAGGAATTCATGGAACTCGCGTATCTCGCCGCAGGCATCGGAGCCGCCATCGTTGTCGTCGGTGCCGGTCTTGGCATCGGCAAGCTCGCCGCAGCTGCATTTGAAGCGATCGGCCGTCAGCCTGAAGCCGCAGGCGACCTTCGCGGTGCAATGATCATCATGGCCGCCCTCATCGAAGGTATCGCTCTGTTCGCCGTGGTGGTCTGTCTGCTGCTGGTCGTTCTGAAGTAACGCGAAACGCGGATTCTCCTCCGCCGCACCGCTTGCAACCCTGCGCGCGCTTGGAATGGCACGCGCGGCCTTTTCGTTCACCATTCGACTCCGTCATCGGTAAGGAAGATACATGGACACCTTGCTCACGCTCGAACCGGGTATGCTCATCTGGACGTTCATCACGTTCGGACTCCTCCTCTTTGTGCTCAAGAAGGTCGGTTGGAAGCCTCTGCTCGACGCTCTTGAAAAGCGTGAGGAGCGTATTCATTCCGACATCAAGCGTGCCGAGCACGCGCGCGAGGAGGCTGAACGCCTCCTCACCGAACATGGCAAGCTGATGAATGACGCCGAATTGGAAGCCCGCCGTCTTATCGATGAGGCACGCAAGACCGCCGAGAAACTCAAGGCGGAAATCGTCGCCAGTGCCAATGAGCAGGCCGCGCAAATGACCGCGCAGGCCAAGACGGAAATTCAGCGCGAAAAGGAAACCGCCTTGTCGCAGCTTCGTGGAGAGGTTGCTGATCTTGCCATCATGGCCGCCGGCCGCATCCTTCAGGAGTCGATGGACGATGACCGCAACCGCAGGATTGTCGATTCCTTCATCTCCGGCCTTCCGAAGAACTAGGACGCACGCGCAGCCATGATCGTCTCACGCGTCGCCCGGCGCTACGCCGAAGCAATCTACGACAGCATTCCCGCTGATCTCGGTACAGCCGCGTTCCTCGCGGATCTGGCCTCCCTCAAGGAACTGCTCGCTTCATCCCGCGACCTGCAACTGTTTTTCCGTTCGCCGATCATCCCGCAGGATGCAAAGTCCCGCACCCTCGTTGCCTTGTGTGAGAACCGCTTCAGCCCATACCTTCAGCAAGTCCTGATCTTCCTCATTGAAAAGAAACGGGAGCATCAGGTGGAGGAATTCATGGAAGCTCTCCACGATCTGCATAGGAAACGTCACAGCATCAGTGAAGCGACAGTGACCAGCGCCACGACACTGACACCCGAGCAGAAGTCGGTACTGGAAGCTGCCCTCGCCGCAGCTGGTGGCTGCACAGTCGAAACCCGCTACGCGACGGATCCCGCACTGATCGGCGGGCTCGTCGCCCGTATCGGCGATACTGTGTACGACGGCTCCATTCAGCGACAATTGACGCGCCTGCGGACACGGTTCGCAGCCGGCCTGTAATACCCAACGATTCCGACCTCACTCTCATTTCGAGGCACATCCAGTTATGGCAGAAGTTCGTCCCGACGAAGTTTCATCAATACTCCGCAAACAACTCAGCGGCTTCGACCGTGAGATCGACATCTATGAAGTCGGCACGGTGCTGCAGGTCGGCGACAGCGTCGCCCGCATCTACGGTTTGTCGCGTTGCATGGCCGGCGAGCTGATCGAATTCCCCAACGACGTGTTCGGCATGGCCCTCAACCTCGAAGAGGACAATGTCGGTTGTATTCTCTTCGGTGATGCCACCAAGGTGAAGGAAGGCGATGTGGTCAAGCGGACGGGTCGCGTGGCCTCCATGCCCGTCAGTGAAGAGATGCTCGGACGCGTCATCAACCCCCTCGGTATCCCGATCGACGGTCGCGGAATGATCACGGCCGATTCTTACAAGCCAATCGAACGAAAGGCACTGGGTGTCATCCAGCGTCAGCCTGTGAAGGAGCCGCTGCAGACAGGCCTCAAGGCCATCGACTCGATGATTCCAATCGGCCGCGGGCAGCGCGAACTCATCATCGGAGATCGTCAGACCGGCAAGACGGCCATCGCCCTCGACACCATCATCAATCAGAAGTTCACGCACGGCGAAGACGCGAAACGCCGCGGTGTGAATCCAGTCTATTGCATTTACGTGGCGATCGGACAGAAGGGTTCGACAGTGGCGCAGGTGTATACGCGCCTGCAGGAAGCCGGTGCGATGGCATTTACGACAATCATTGCCGCGAATGCGAACGATCCCGCCCCCATGCAGTATATCGCACCCTACGCCGGTGCCACGTTAGGCGAGTACTTTCGCGACAGCGGCCGTCACGCGCTCGTGGTCTATGATGATCTCTCGAAGCAGGCTGTCGCATATCGCGAAGTGTCGCTGCTGTTGCGGCGTCCCCCGGGTCGTGAGGCCTATCCCGGTGACGTGTTCTACCTCCATTCGCGTCTGCTCGAGCGCGCCTCGAAGCTGAGTGACGATCTCGGCGGTGGCAGCCTCACAGCGCTTCCGATCATCGAGACCCAGGCGGGCGACGTGTCGGCGTACATCCCGACAAACGTGATCTCCATCACCGACGGCCAGATCTATCTCGAGCCCGGACTTTTCAACGCCGGTCAGCGTCCCGCCGTGAACGTCGGCATCTCAGTCAGCCGTGTGGGTGGCAGCGCCCAGATCAAGGCCATGCGCCGCATCGCCGGTTCGCTGCGCCTCGATCTCGCGCAGTACCGCGAACTCGAAGCTTTCGCCAAATTCGGATCGGATCTCGACAAGGCCACGCAGCAGCAGCTTCGTCGCGGCTCGCGTCTGCTCGAACTCCTCAAGCAGGAGCAGTACAAGCCGATTCCCATCGAGGAGATGATCTCCACGATTTTTTCGGGCGTCAAGGGGTATCTCGACGAAATCCCTCTCGAACACGTCCAGCGTTTCGAACGTGAGTTCCTCGAATTGATGCGAAACCGCCATCGTGACGTGCTCGACGTGATCGCCGACACGAAGGATCTCGGGGAACAGGTCACTCAACAGCTCGAGACCATTCTTCGCGACTTCGTGCAGTCGTTCAAGGTCTCGATCAACTCCTGATCACGCTGGCATGGCCAATCTCAGAGACATCCGCCGCCGCATTTCCGGCATCCGAAGCACCTCGAAAATCACGCAGGCGATGAAACTCGTGGCCGCTGCGAAACTTCGCCGCGCCCAGGAGACGATCATTTCTGCGCGGCCCTACGCAGCTTCGCTCCGTGCTCTCATGGCGCACCTGATGCCCCGCATCGACCGCACGGCAATGCCGTTGCTGGCCGAACGTCCGGAAATCGGCAACGTGCTGCTTGTGATCGTCACGGCCGATCGCGGCATGTGCGGACCCTTCAACACGAACATCATCCGTCTTGCCACCAAGCGGATCCACGAAACATACAAGGACAAGTACGAAGCCGGACAGGTGCAGCTCTTCTGCATCGGACGGCGTGGGTACCAGCATTTCATCAAGCGCGACTATAATGTCGTCGGCAAGCAGATCGGCATTACTGCGTCTGCGACGATTGTTGAGGCACAGAACATCGTGTCGGAAATCCTCGCCGGGTATCTTGGAGGCGAGTTCGACAAGGTGGAGGTGATCTACAACGAGTTCAAATCCGTCGTGCAGCAGAAGCTCATTGTCGAGGACTTCCTGCCGCTGCCTTCCGAGCCGGTACCCATGATTGAGTTCGGGGGCCATCAATTCCACGAGTTCGTAGACTACATCTACGAACCCTCGGAACGCGAGCTGATGGAATACCTTGTACCCAAACACCTCAACTTCCAGCTTCTCCGTGTTCTGTTCGAATCGAATGCTTCCGAGCAGGGGGCGCGCATGACAGCCATGGATGCCGCGACTACGAACGCACGTGACCTGATCTCATCCTTGCAACTGCAGTACAACCGCGCTCGTCAGGAGAAGATCACCAAGGAGCTCATCGAAATCGTGGGCGGTGCCGAGGCACTGTCTGCAGCCTGATCTCCGCATCAACAGTGCATCTGCGACGCGTCCCGCTGGGACGCGTTTGTTTTTTCACCGTTTCCCTGATCGCTGCATCCAACGTCTATCACCGAAACTGTGCATTGTCGACAGCGTTCCAATTCCGTATGTTTCAAGGCTGAAGATCAAACATCAAGGACGTATCAGTTCATGACACGCAGCATTCGCACCTCGCCACAACACTTTCTGCTGTTCGTTCTGCTGTTGTCTTTCACTGCGTCCGCCCAGGAGGCGGCGACGTGGAAGGCGACGGTCAAGCCCGCTACGGCGAAACAGGGGGAAAAGGTAACCGTCACGGTTACAGCGGACATCAATGGGGAGTGGCACATCTATTCGATGACACCGATGGACGAGGGTCCCGTTGCCACGTCGATCGCGTATCCGAAGGGTGGTCCGTTGCGCATGGCCGGCAAACCGAAGCAGCCGAAGCCTATTGTGAAGTTCGACGAGGCTTTCGGCATCGACACCGAATTCTTCGAGAAGAAGGTCGACTTCACGTTGCCGAGCGCCATAGCCGCCGACGCGAAGGTCGGCAAGCAGAAGGTTGTTCTCGAGGTCGAATTCATGGCCTGCAACGATCGCATGTGTCTGCCGCCCAAGACCATCGAGGTCCCGCTCACGATCGAAATCCTTCCCGGAGATGCAGCCACGCTCGGCGATGCGTCAAGGGAGGATTCCGCAGCTGCAGCCGATGCCCCATCCGAGCCGACGCTGACACAGACTCCCGAGAAAAAGAAGACGGATTCCCCCGCAGAGGAAGCCTCCCTCGGCTATGGCGATGAACGCGATGTCGAGCGCGCCCGTGAAGAAGGCATCTGGGCCTACATCGGGCTTGCGATGTCGGTCGGTGCCCTTGCGCTGCTGACACCCTGCGTATTTCCGATGATTCCGATCACCGTCTCATTCTTCACTAAGCGCGAGGCCGCCACGCGCGCCCGCAGCGTTCGCGACGCGTTCATTTATTCGATGGGCATCATCTTCACGTTCACCGGACTCGGCATCGTGCTCGCACTCACGCTCGGAGCGTCGGGCATCAACCAGTTTGCGGCGAGTCCGTGGATCAACCTGCTCATCACCGCCGTGTTCGTGCTCTTCGCGCTGAACCTGTTCGGCATGTTCGAGATCGTCATCCCTTCGAGCATACTGACGAAGCTGACGGTGGCCTCGGGTGAGGGGCAGGGCATCGGCAGTCTGCTGCTGATGGGACTCACCTTCACGCTCACGAGTTTCACCTGCACGGTGCCCTTCGTCGGGACTGTGATGGTGGCGGCTTCGCAGGGCGAGATCTGGTGGTCCGTTCTGGGCATGCTTGCGTTTTCATCGGTGTTCGCGCTTCCTTTCTTCCTGCTCGCACTGTTCCCGAGTTGGCTCAAGAGCATGCCGAAGAGCGGTGGCTGGCTCAACAGCGTCAAAGTCGTCATGGGTTTCCTCGAGCTGGCCGCGGCCATGAAGTTCATCTCGAACGTCGATTTGATCTGGGGACTCGGCTGGCTGAGCCGCGATGTCTTTCTCAGCTTCTGGGTGGGAATCGGTTTGATGACCACGCTGTATCTGATCGGGAAATTCCAGTTGCCTCATGACACGAAGGTGGAACGGCTCGGCGTATTCCGCATGCTCTCGGGTGTGTTCTTTCTCGGTGTTTCCGTGTATCTCTACACGGGCATCGGGGGGAAGCCTCTGGGCGAACTCGACGCGTTTCTGCCGCCGGTCAATTATTCGTCTGTGATCGAAGCTGCGGGTGGAACGGCGTCTGCCGCTCCGGTACCCGGTGGAACGCAGGTCTCGGCACATGAGGAACGGTGGTACAGCAATTACGACGAGGCGCTGGCTGTCGCGAAGAAGGAGGGCAAGCCCATCTTCGTCGACTTCACCGGATTTGCGTGCACCAACTGCCGGTGGATGGAGGCGAACATCTTCCCGCGTCCCGATGTGCAGGAACGTCTCAAAGACTATGTGCTCGTGCGTCTCTACACCGACGGACAGGGCGAGATGTATCTGCGCAACCGTGCGCTGCAGGAGCAACGATTCGGCACCGTCGCGCTTCCTCTCTATGTGGCGATCGGCGCCGATGATCAGGTGATCACGACGTTCCCGGGGTTGACGCGCAAGCCGCAGGAGTTCGTGGATTTCCTCGACAAGGGATTGAAGACGCAGACCGGGGCCGCGCAAGCCGGGTTCTGAACCGGGGAGGACACAGACGGTTCTCTCGGACGGACGAAGGTGTCCGTCCTCCTGCTTGAAAAATGTGTGCGTGTGCGTTATGTTCCTTCGCATACGCGCATGCGTCTGATGGACGCATCAACATACTCACAGTTCTCAGCCAGCACCTCCCCGATGAACGAGTGGACCGAGCGGTACCGCAGGCTACGCTCGCAGGTCGATGCACGCCTTGCACAGGTGATCGATCGCAGCGAACCTGAAACAATGTACACACCCGCGCGCTACGTGTTGGAGGGTGGCGGGAAGCGGATTCGTCCCGTACTTGTCATGCTGGCCTGCGAGGCGGTGGGAGGCTCCTCCGACGATGCACTCGACGCGGGTGTGGCCGTCGAGATCCTGCACAACTTCACGCTCGTGCACGACGATATCATGGACAACGCAGATCAGCGGCGTGGTCGTCAGACTGTCCATACGAAGTGGGATCCGAACATTGCGATTCTCGTGGGCGACGAACTGATCGGCATCGCTTACAAGTCGCTGTTGCGCACGATGCGCGGCGATCTGCGCGACATCATCGCGGTGTTCACCGACGGCATGATCGAGGTATGCGAGGGGCAGAGCTACGACAAGGAATTCGAGCTGCGTGACGCAGTCACGGAAGACGAATACCTGATGATGATTGCCAAGAAGACCGGCCGGCTCGTGTCGATGTCGGCCGAACTCGGCGCGATCATCGGCAATGCCACCGGCGCGCAGCGCAGCGCCCTGGTTTCGTACGCCGAACACATCGGGCGCGCGTTTCAGATACAGGACGATCTGCTCGATGTGGTAGCCGACGAGAAGGAGTTTGGAAAATCCATCGGTGGCGACATACTTGAGGGCAAGAAGACGTATCTTCTCGTGCGTGCGCTCAATCACGCGCGCGGCGCGGATCTCGACGTGCTGATGAGCGTGGTACGACGTGCAACGCATGGAGCGGATATCATCACGCGCGTGAGTGAAATCTATCACCGCATCGGCGTGATCGGCCAGGCACGCGAGCAGATTCGTGTCCATACCGACGATGCGATCCATGCGCTCGACGTGCTGCCACCCGGTGACGGCCGTGCCATGCTCGTGTGGTTTGCCGAGATGCTGCTCGCGCGCAATTCCTAACCATCCCGACACACTGACCTCTGCGCCTGTTCCGACATGCGCACACTGACGATCCGAGTACGACCAGACCGCCATGCTTGAAGCCGATGTCATGATCCCGAACCGTGCAGGACTGCATACGCGACCCGCAGCTGCGCTCGTCAAACTCGCTGCACGTTTCAAATCGGATTTTTTCATCCAGAAGGATGGTTTCGAGATCAACGGCAAGAGCATCATCGGCGTCATGACACTTGCAGCGGAGCAGGGCTCCACACTGCATCTGGTCTTTGATGGAACCGATGAGCAGGATGCCATGGAGCATATCACTCAGCTGATCAACGACGGATTTGGAGAACTCTGAGACCGCAGACGTCCACACCCGTGAAACGCCCCTGATCACGGGCGAACGGCAGGAAGTCGTGTTCCACGGACTTCCCGCATCGGGTGGCATCGCCATCGCGCCGATTTTCCTGTTCGAGCGCGAGGAAATCTTCGTTTCCGAGCGCGAGCTCGGGCATGATGAGGTCGAACTCGAACTTGAGCTGCTCGCCCAGGCCATCGCGCTGACTGACGAAGAGATTCGGAAAATAGCGACGTATGCGCACGAGGCACTCGATGCCGAGGTTGCATCGATCTTCGACAGCCAGCTGTTGCTGCTGCACGACGTCGAGTTGTTGCGAGGTCTCGAGCAACGCATCCGCGCCGAGCGGCGGAATGCTGATTTCCTCATCCATTCCGAACTCGAGAAGTTCAAGGCGCTGCTGCTGGCATCGGGCGATCCGCTGTTTCATGAGCGCGCGGCGGATCTTGACGATGTCGGCCAGCGATTGCTCCGCAGCATGCAGCATCGTCGTGTCGACATGAGTGTTGTCGGTCCGCACATCGTCGTGGCCGATCTGCTCACACCGTCAGACACCATCCTGTTCAGCACGCGCGATGTTGCCGGATTTGCGTCCGATCTCGGTGGGCTCACGTCGCATGCCGCGATTCTCGCGCGATCGCTCAACATTCCCTCGGTCGTCGGTCTGCACGTCATCTCTAGGAACGCCCGCAGCGGCGATCCCGCGATCATCGATGGGCAGATCGGGCGACTGATTCTCCATCCCACCGAGGAGACCCTGGCCTGCTATCGTGAGAAGATCGCGCGCGTTCGCGAACTCGAAAGCAGTCTCAAGGAACTCGTGCGTCTTCCGGCGCGCACGCCGGACAATCATACGGTCGAGTTGTCGGCCAACGCCGAATTCATCAACGAACTCGACTACGTGCTGGCCCAGGGGTCGAGCGGCATCGGTCTGTACCGAACCGAGCACTTGTACATTGCCCGCGGGGATTTCCCGAGCGAACAGGAACAGTTTGCCGCGTACAGCGAGATCGCGCATGTCATGTATCCCGCGCCTGTTACGATCCGCACCTTCGATCTCGGCGGCGACAAGTTTCTCAACGGCGAACATGTCGAGGCCAATCCCTTTCTCGGATGGCGCGGCATCCGCGTGTTGCTCGACAAACCCGACTTCCTGCGTCAGCAACTGCGCGCAATTCTCCGAGCATCTGCCGTGCAGAACGTACGGCTCATGTTCCCGATGGTGTCGGGTGTGCTCGAACTGCGCAAGGCGCTCGTCCATCTCGACGAGGCTCGCGCCGAGCTTCGCGCGCAGGGCGTCCGTTTTGACGAGAAGATGCCTGTTGGCATCATGATCGAGGTTCCTTCGTCGGTGTTCATGGCCGACGAACTTTCCAAGCTCGTCGACTTCTTCAGCATCGGGACGAACGACCTGATCCAGTACCTGCTCGCGGTTGATCGAAACAACGATCTGATCTCCGATCTGTACCAGGAATTCCATCCCGCCGTTCTTCGCGCAATCAAGCATGTGATCGATGTCGGACATGCAAATGGTGTACGCGTGGCAATGTGTGGAGAGATGGCAGGCAATCCCGTTGCAACACCGCTGCTGCTCGGGCTCGGGCTCGACGAATTCAGCATGGTTCCCTCTGTCATTCCGGAAATCAAGAAGATCATCCGTGGCACATCGATCGAGGAGGCACGACAACTCGCCTGCGCAGTGATGGAGCAGCGGACATCGCACGACACGAAGAACTACCTGCACGCCTTCCTCACACGACGCTTCCCCGAACTGGTTGCGACCATCCTGAATCATCTCCCTTCATGAACACACGCCTTTCCCTCGATCATACAGACGTGCACGGCTTCCTCGCCGAGGGTGCCTTCGATGCCGCATTCTCACGCGCCGCCGCGGCACATACCCTGTTGCATGAGCGGACGGGGGCGGGTGCCGAATTCCTCGGCTGGCTGGACCTGCCCGGGCAGGACCGCGGGGCACTGCTTCCATTGCGGGAGTGCGCTGCGCGCGTGCGTTCGACGGCAGACGTGCTCATCGTCGTCGGTATCGGGGGATCCTACCTCGGATCCCGGGCCGTGATCGACGCGTGCACACCCTTCCTCCATCGCAGCAAACCTGAAGTGCTGTTTGCGGGGCATCACGTCTCGGGTGAGTACCTGACGGCTCTCATGCAGTACTGCGAGGGCAGGGAGGTGATGATCAACGTCATTTCGAAGAGTGGGACGACGACGGAACCGGCGCTGGCCTTCCGCGTGCTGCGGCACTGGATGGAGCATCGATACGGTCGTGCACAGGCGGCACGACGCATCATCGCCACGACTGATGCGGCGAGAGGATCGCTCCGCGAGCTCGCCGAGACGGAAGGGTACGAGAGGTTTGTGATTCCCGATGATGTCGGGGGACGTTTCTCAGTACTCACACCTGTCGGCCTGCTTCCGATCGCGGTTGCAGGTGTCGACGTGGACCTTCTGCTCGACGGGGCACAGGCCATGCTGCGGCGCACGACGCATACCGACGACCGGAATCCCGCTCTAGTGTATGCCGCATTGCGCGATGCGCTGCGGAGGCAGGGATTCACGATCGAAGTGCTCGCTTCGTTCCAACCCGAACTCGCCTCGGTCGCCGAGTGGTGGAAGCAGCTGTATGGTGAGAGCGAGGGCAAGAAGCGGGGAGGCATCTTTCCCGCATCGGTTACGAATACGACCGACCTGCACTCGATGGGGCAGTATCTGCAGGACGGGATGCGATGCCTGTTTGAGACATTTCTCGTCCGCACCGGTGTGGTCGACAAGGAACTGCTCGTGCCGTCGATGGGCGACGATCTCGACGGACTCGGTTATCTGGAGGGGCGCACCTTCTCATCGGTCAATGGCGCTGCGCATCAGGGGACGGCGATCGCGCATGTGCGTGGCGGTGTGCCGTGCATGAGCATCGGGGTGCCAGACTTCGGTCCCCATGCCCTGGGTCAACTCTTGTACATGTTCGAAGAGGCAGTTGCCGTCAGCGGCTACGCGCAGGGCGTCAATCCCTTCGACCAGCCTGGTGTGGAAGATTACAAACGGTCGATGTTCGCGCTGCTCGGCAAGCGTGGCTTCGAGCAGGAGAGCGCAGAGACGATGGCGCATCTGGCTGCGCGGCGCCTCCGCCGCATCGAATAGGAGGAGGCGGTGCGCATGCACGCGGCGAAACCGAGTTCTGTGCTGCGTCGCGCCGGCATGGTGGCGGTGCTCTTTGTCTGCCTGCAGGGGATGGCGGACGCACAGTTCCTTCCATTCGGCCGCAACAAGATTGTCTACGAACCCTTCGATTGGCATGTGCTTCGCACCGAGCACTTCGACATCTACTACTATCCCGCCATGGAGACGCTGGCCCGGCAGGGAGCCGTGTTTGCCGAGGAGAGCTTCACGAAGCTTGAACGCGTGTTCAACTTCACGATCCGCCATCGCATCCCGCTGATCTTCTACAGCTCGCCGATCCACTTCCAGCAGACCAACGTCACACCCGGTTTCATTCCCGACGGAGTGGGGGGCTTCTTTGAATTTCTGAAGGGGCGCGTGGTGATCCCGAGCAACGGATCTCTCGAACAGTTCCGCCATGTGATCAACCACGAGCTCGTGCACGTGTTCATGCACAACAAGATCGAAACGACGCTCTCCGATCATGCGCAGCCGAACGAGAAGTATCCCCCGCTCTGGTTCGTCGAGGGACTCGCCGAGTACTTCTCGACAGAGTGGGACAGCCAGGCCGAGATGCTCGTGCGCGATGCCGTGCTGAGCGGATACTTCCAGCCGCTGGCGACGATCATGTACATCGAGGGGACCTTCCTCATGTACAAGGAGGGGCAGGCCGCGCTCATGTTCATCGCACGCGAGTTCGGCGAGGAACGCATCATCGAACTGCTCGACAACGTACGTGTGTCGCAGAACTTCTCCGATGTGCTGCGCTACACGCTCGGGATCAGCGTCGAGGAGTTCGACAGGCGGTGGATGCAGCATCTGCGTGCGAAGTACTTTCCCCTCGCGGCTACGCACGAGCGTCCCGGCGACGTGACACTTCCCCTCGTGGGTGAGGGGTTCAACGCGAAGCCCGTCGTGTGGAAGCGCGGTGATTCATCCTACGTGATCCATCTGGCCAATCGCGACGGGTACAGCAGCGTGTACGCAACGAGTCTGCGCGGTGGGGAATCCCGCCTCCTGATCCAGGGCGAGAAGACCGACCAGTTCGAGGCCTTCCATCTCTTTCAGGGACGCATGGATGTTAGCGCCACAGGCATGCTCGCGTTCACCACAAAGAGCGGCGACCGGGACGTCCTGCACTTCTACGATCTCGAGCGCGACGTGCTCGTGCGCACGCTCGCATTCGATGACCTGGTGATGATCGGCACTGTGTCGTGGAGTCCCGATGCCACGCGCCTCGCGATGGCTGCGCTCGACGCAGGGGGACGCAACGACCTCTACATCGTCACGCCCGAAGGTGGGGGAATGGATCGCCTGACGGCGGATCATTACGATGACCGCGACCCCGCCTGGTCGCCCGACGGTGCGACGCTGGCCTTCACATCCGACCGCGGCAGCGGGGGGAAGCGGGGCTGTCAGAATCTCTATGCGTTCGATCTCGCCGCGCGACGCATCACGTCGGTAGCCACGGGCATGGAACAATACGCCTCGCCCGCATGGAGTCGGGATGGGAAGTTTCTCGCCTTCACCAGCGACCGGGATGGAACGCATGACGTGTATGTGCTGGACTGGGCCCGACGCAGCGAGGGCCTCATGCGTCGCGTGACGCACTTCACCACCGCGGCCTTCGATCCGGTCTGGACTGATCGAGGGAGCCTGATCTTCGCTGCCTTCGACAGTTACAGCTTCCAGATCCGCGGCATACGTGAGGTGGCCTCCCGCATCGACTCGCTGGAGGCGGTGCGCATGCACACCGTCGACACGGGCGCCGAGCGGGCATGGGAGCCGGCGACGTGGACCGGTTCTGCGACCCCCGATGCCTCGACGCTCCGTTACGAACGCGACTATCAGCTCGACATCGCACAGAGTCAGATCTCGACCGACCCCGTCTTCGGCACACTCGGCGGTGCAGCGATCAGTCTCAGTGATGTGCTCGGCGACGACCGCTACTATTTCATGCTCTACAACACCGCCCAGACCTCCAGCGAATTTCTCTCGAGCTTCAACATCGCGATCTCGCGTGTCTCGGTCGGGCAGCGCACACCCTATGCCTACGGCATTTTCAACTATGCCGGTCGACGCTACGATTTTCTTGATCCCGATCGCTACTTCACCGAGCGTGCCTACGGCGGGTACTTCTCGCTCGCCTATCCCTTGTCGAAGTTCCGGCGCATCGAGGGTACCATCAGCATTTCGAACTCCGACAAGGTCGCGCTGACCGACGTGCGGCAACGGACGGCGCTGCTGGTCACGAATGCGATTTCGTACGTCAAGGACAATGCGCTGTACTACTACACCGGACCCATCGACGGCAACCGATTCAACCTGACCCTTGCCTATACGACCGATGTGCAGTACTCCAATGTCAACTACTATTCGGTCATGGCCGACTACAGACGCTACTTCCGACTGGGCATGCGTTCGACCCTGGCCACGCGCGCTGAGGTGCTGTACAATCACGGCAAGGAGGCGCGTCGGTACTTCCTCGGCGGAAGCTGGGATCTGCGAGGCTGGCCGCGCTGGTCCATTCGCGGCACCAAACGCTGGTTGACGAGTGTCGAACTGCGCTTCCCGCTCCTTGACCGCGTGGCACTCGACTTCCCGTTCGGCAGCATGCCGCTCGGCATTCTGCGCGGCGCATTCTTCGTCGATGCGGGGAATTCGTGGGATGTGCGCTACGGCGAGACGCTCGGCAGCATCGGCGGGGGACTCCGCTTCAGCCTGTTTGGAATCTTCGTGCTCCGCTACGACATCGGCAAGCGGATCGAGCGAAACTTCACCAAGCTGCAGGGCGATCTCTTTCAGCAGTTCTTTTTCGGATGGGATTTCTGATGCGCGTCCGTCTGCTGCTTGTTTCGCTCATCACCCTGTTCGCCACAGGCTGCCGCACCACGATGTGGATGGATCGCGATATCACCCACGAATCCCGCGTGTGGCGCCAGTTCGGTGGTGCACCTTCGCGTGCACAGACAAGCGATTCGCTGCTGCGTCCCCCATTGCAGGTTGCATGGACCGAATCCCTCAGCGGCGGACAGGCCAAAGGTCAGCCGCTCTGCAGTGGCAGCGCAGTGATCGTACCCGGACTGACAGGGGCGATCGACGTGC
This sequence comes from Bacteroidota bacterium, assembly GCA_023432805.1. Taxonomy (GTDB): domain Bacteria; phylum Bacteroidota; class Ignavibacteria; order SZUA-365; family SZUA-365; genus JAEYUG01. The sequence goes on from JAEYUG010000052.1 coordinate 15,861, forward strand.
TCGATGTCGCGACGGGTGAGGCGATCGGCGGTATTCCCTTCCGGGGCACGCTCGAGGGAACCCCACTCCTTCTGGATTCACTGCTCGTCACCTCGTTCTCTCTTTCCGAGGTGAACCTCGCTGCAATCAACCTTCGAACGCACGAGACAATCTGGAGGCTGTCGACGGGACCCATCGACGTCCCATTGCTCCGCATCGGCGCACGCATCGTGGCCGTCACACGCGAAGGCCGGGTTCTCTGTCTATCCCCCGGTGATACCGTGCTTCACTGGGAGGCTCGCACACCTGCCCCCATCCGCGCGACTGCCGCGGCAGCGGATTCGATCGTGATCGTACCGACGACCGGCGGTGATCTCTTCGCGTATTCGGTGTCCGACGGCCGCCAGCGCTGGCGCGTTCCGACTGGTGCGGCCTTCACGGCCTCACCCGCAATTGTGGATGGCGTCGTCTATGGTGTGAATCGCAGTGGTGTTGTCGTCGCCGTGCGCGCCGTGACCGGCGAAGTGCTCTGGCGACGCGATCTCGCGATTGCGGTGCACGCCGCACCGGCAGCCGCGCGCGACGGCATCATCATCGCGTGCGCGAGTGGAGACGTCCTGTCCTTGCATCCCGGCACGGGTATCGAACAATGGCACGCGGCGCTCGGCACCGTCATCAGCGCCTCACCGCTCATCACCCGTGCCCACGTGGTGGCTGCGACTGGAAGCGGTCGACTCTGCCTGCTCGATCGTGCGAGTGGGACGATCATTTGGAGCGAGGAGACTCGTCGTCGCATCCGCACGACGCCAGTGCTTTGCGGCGGCCGCCTGATCGTCACCGACACGGAACGCGGCGCATCGGCATACATCTCCGCGGGAGGGATGCGATGATTCGCACCCTGTTGTGCGGCATGAAATCCGTGATCGCGGTCACCGTGATCGCAGTCGCCACCACGCTGCGTGCGGGTGCGCAGGAGCAGGACGTTCCCGCACACGATCGCGTGCGCATCGAGTCGCTTCCCCCCGGCGCGGAGGTCTGGCACGGCGACTCGCTGCTCGGAGTCACACCGCGAACCGTGGCGCGATCCCTCATTTCGGACATCGAAGTCTGGTATCCCTCGCGCAGCGAGTGGTCCGCACAGCGCGACACCATCGCAGCCACCGCGCCCTCAGCCCAGGAGGGGGTCGTGCTCATGCAGTTCCGCATCCGGATTCCCGTTGCGAGCGTGCCCTACGGTGCGGCGGTGTTTGAAGGGGATTCCCTGCTCGGTTACACGCCTGTCCTGGTGGATGTCACCGGCGGCGAGCGGCAGTTGCGTATTGAACGTCCCGGTCACGTGGCTTCCGCAGTGCGCGTGGGGGAAGCCACCGTTGCGCCGGTGGTCGTGGTGCTCGAGACGACGGGAGAGGGTGCGGCCACGCCGCAGGTGCGCGAACAGACATCCTTCTTCCATCTGCCCTCGCTTTCCGTGAGCATGCCGGCCGGGGTGGGACTGATGGCGGGCATCGCGGCCGTGGTGTTCAAGCAGGAGGCGGATGCCTCGTACGATCGCTATCGTGCCACTGCCGATGCTGCGCTGCTCGACCGCGCGCGGCGCTATGATGTGTATGCAGGGATCGCACTCGGACTCAGCGAGCTGGCGCTGGCGTGGCTGGTCTGGCAACTCTTTTCCTCGCACTGAGAGAGATTTTTCGTATTTTTACGGACATCGTACGCGTCCCACTCCCACGATTTTCGTTCGATCGACACGCGGTCAGGTCGATTGCGCACGCACCGCAGAAAAGCTTCCATGGCAAAAACGGTCGATCTGCACAGTCACACGCATTACTCCGATGGAGCCCATGCACCCGCCGAGCTGGTGCGTCGTGCGCATGCCGCAGGCATCGATGTCCTGTCGATCACCGATCATGACAGTGTGGATGCGTGGGACGAGGCCGTCGAGGCGGGACGGAGCGTCGGGATGGAGATTGTACCCGGTGTCGAGCTGAGTGCAACGCTCGGCCGAAAGGATGTGCACATCCTCGGCTACATGTTCGACCCCCACAACAGGGAATTCCGGGATATCCTGACATTGCTCAAGCGCGAGCGCCGTCTGCGCGCCGAACGCATCGTCGAGAAGCTGCATACCCTGAAGCTGCCGCTGTCATTCGACAGCGTACTGGCGTATGCCGGCTTCGGTGCGATCGGGCGTCCCCACATCGCCGCCGCCCTCGTCGATAACGGATACACGACGACCTACGCCGAGGCCTTTGTGACGTTGATCGGCGACTCATGTCCCGCGTTCGAACCGAAGTACCGCATCGCGCCGGAGCATGCGGTCGAGATGATCGCCAACGCCGGTGGTGTGTCGATTCTCGCGCACCCCGGCTGGTCGTTGACCGAGGACGAGCTGCTGCAGCTGATTCGCGCAGGCATCGATGGCATCGAGGTCGTCCATCCCGCACACGATGAATCGCGGCGGGCCTACTACCGCGGCATCACGTCGACGTATTTCCTGCTCGAGACTGGGGGCTCCGATTTCCATGGCGGCAAACGGGATGATGATGCGAACTTGGGAACCTACACCGTCACGAACGCGGCAGTTGATGCGATGAAACGCCGCCTGTTCATACAGTAACCTTCAAGGACTTCACATGTCGTTCACTCCCATTCAGGGCGATCTTCACGCCGGGTCCGCCCGTTACGCCATCGTGGCCAGCCGCTTCAACGATATCATCACGCGCCGGCTGATCGACGGCGCCATCGACTGCCTCGAGCGCCACGGCGCTGCAGCATCGCAATATGACGTCTACTTGTGTCCCGGCTCCTTCGAGTTGCCGATGGTGACCGCGCGCGTCCTTGCTGCGGGAGGATACGATGCGGTCATTGCCCTCGGTGCCGTGATTCGCGGCGACACGCCGCACTTCGACTACATCGCGGCCGAGGTGACCAAGGGCATCGCCCAGTTGTCGTTGCAGTATGGAACGCCCGTTGCGTTCGGCGTCCTGACGACGGATTCGATGGATCAGGCGCTCGAGCGTGCCGGTCTCAAGCACGGCAACAAGGGCTGGGAAGCCGCGCTCACCGCCATCGAAATGGTCAACCTGTACGCCCGGATCCCAGCGGCACAATGATGTCCTGCTGCCGGAGATACCTGCGTCTCACGTCGCCGGCGCTCACATCGCCGGCGCTCACGCTCTGTGGTCTGCTGCTTTCCACGCTTGCACTGCAGGCGCAGATCGGCGCCTGGCACTCGCACACGAGCATGCGCGAGATCCGGGATCTCGCGGCCGATGGCGCGGTGGTCTGGGCCGCGACCAGCGGGGGAGTTTTTTGCCATACACGCACGACCGGGAGCTTCGAGACGTTCACGAACATCGAAGGTCTTTCATCCATCGACATCACATCCATCGGTGTGGATGCGACGGAAGGGACGGTCATCGCCGGCACGGCGACGGGCATGCTCAATGTGCGGAGAAACGAAGGCGAATGGTACAAGGTCTATGACATCGCGCGCCTGACCTCCGTGCAGAAGCGTGGGATCACCGTGCTGCGCGCCTTCGAGCGGAAGTACTACGTCGGCACCGATTTCGGCCTCACCGTGTACGATCCGATCCGGAACGAGTTCGGCGGCACGTTCATCAAGTTCGGTGCGCTGCCGTCGCAGAGCGGGGTCACCGATGTGCTCGTCGAGGGTGACAGCATCTGGCTCGCCACGACGGCCGGTGTTGCCGTGGCAGACCGGCGCACCGCGAATCTGCAGGAGCCTGGAAGCTGGCGCAGTTATGCAGAGTCCGACGGGCTTCCCTCCGGCAGCCTCACGTCGATCGCGCGTCTGGGTGGCTCCATCATGGTCGGCAGCACGGCGGGTATCTATGCGCTCGACGGTGAGCGGTGGAATCATGTCGGGGGAGCGGCGGGAACGACTTCCATCTCGCGCATGAAGATGACCGCGGCAGGGCTGATTGTGATGAATCCCAACGTGGTCTTCCTCTATCGTTCGCGTCAGGATGCGGGCGGGGAATTTACACCCTATCTCGTGCCACCAGACTACCCTGCGCAGGGGAAGTTCTCCGGCATGGTCATCCTGCCGAACGATACGATGCTGTTCGGCACGCAACTCGGACTCGGTGCCGTCCGTGAGGGTCGATGGACCTTCAGTCATCCCGATGGACCCGCAACGAACAAGGTGCAGTCGCTTGCAGTCGACGAGGCGGGGCGTGTCTGGGTGGCAACGGGTGGCGATCCTTCAGGTGCCGGTACGTACAGGTATGACGGAAGTACGTGGACGAACTTCACGCGGGCATCACATCCCGCCGCGATCACAAACGACAACGTGTATTCGATTGCTCCAGGCCGCGACGGAGATGTCTGGCTGGCGACCTGGGGCGGCGGTGTGATTCGCTGCGCTGCAGGCGACGTGTTCACGACATTCAACGATTCGACATTCGGGTTTCCTGGTACAGGTGGAAACCGCGGCTACAATGCGGTGAACAATGTTGCGATGGACGGCCAGGGTCAGCTGTGGTTCACCCACATCGGCGCCAACAATTCGATCGGACTGAGCAGACGTGCGACGAGCGGGACATGGACATTCTACGCGTTTCCTTCTTCGAACTACACCGAGGTTGCGAGCCTCGCCGTCGACCAGTACGGAAAGAAATGGCTCGCGGTATCGCGCAGTGCGCGAACATTGATCTCCTTCAGTGAAGCGTTGATTCCCACAACGGGCAGCGGATGGGGTGAGCGTCTCGATACGAATGACCCATCGTTCATCAATGTGGAGGGCAATCTCATCCGCAGCCTGGCCACCGACACCTACGGATCGCTGTGGATCGGCACGGAGGTCGGGTTGCGGTCGATCTACGATCCCCGTTCGATCAAGCCCGTGCAGCGGCTCTGCTATACGACGATCTGCAATATCGAAGGTCAGTCGATCAACGCGATCGCCGTGGATGCCGTGAACAACAAATGGCTCGGCACAAACAACGGTGTGTTTGTGCTCGGTCCTGACGGTGCATCGATCATCGCGCAGTACAACACCGACAACAGTCTGCTGCTCGACAATGTCGTCCGCTCGATCGTCGTGCATCCCGGCACGGGTGAGGCATGGATCGGAACGGCGAAGGGACTATCGAGCTTTGGAACGCCGTACGTGAGGCCCGATGGAGTGGCGCGTGATCTTCACGTTTCCCCGAATCCCTTCCATCCGGAATCGGACAAGCAGGTCCAGATTGACGGACTCCCCGAGGCAGCCGCACTGAAGATCTTCACGCTGGCTGGAGATGTAGTGGCCGACGTGCCGTCGCCTGGTGGGCGCATCGGGTTCTGGGACGGACGCGACAGCAAGGGCGTCTACGTCGCAAGCGGCGTGTATGTCGTTGCAGCGGCCAATGCCGACGGTTCACAAGTGTCCCTCGGAAAGATCGCGGTGGTCAGACGGTAGGGCTCCCTCGGCACCAGAGACTGAACCGGAAGGCTCAGCGTCGTGAGGCGTTGAGCCTTCCGCGCAGACGCTCGGCACAGACGAGCAGGGGTTCGCGCAGAGGAGCGAGCTTCGGTGTGTACATGAAATCCATCTCCAGAAATGCATCGACCGTCATGCGTTGATGGATGGCCATCGCCACGACATTCGCGCGCTGCGCAGCATGTTCGGCTGCGACGACGATCCCACCGACCAGGCGTCCCGCGCGCCGTTCCGCCGTCAGACCTGCGATCAACGACCGCGCATCCGGCATGAACGGGACGCGCGTCGACCCAACGATCGAGGCATGCACGACGTCGATCCCTGCGCGCGCGCATTCTTCGACCGAACAACCCGCCTGCGCGAACTCATGTCCGAACACCGTCACCGCCGAAAGCGGCACCGTACCCTTGAACGTCGCTGAGCCCCCTGCGGCATTTTCGCCCGCCACCCGTCCCGCACGCGCGGCCAACGAGGCGAAGGGCATCAGTTGCGTGCGGCCCGTGACAAGGTTGAGCACCTCCGTGCAGTCCCCTGCTGCGTGGATACCATCGATGCTCGTCATCTGCCGTGCGTCGGTGAGGATGCCACCGTCGCGCCCGATGCGGATGCCCGCCTCGCGCGCCAGTCCGCTGCGCGGCTCGATGCCAACGGCGACCACGACCAGATCCGTCTCGATGATGTCGTCGTCGGTGCGCAGTGCGTGCACGGCATCGTTGCGCGTGTGCACCTGCGTGATGGTGGTGGATGGAAGGAAGCGGATGCCGCGTTCGGCGAGTAGTGTCACAAGCAGTGCCCGCGCCTCTGCGTCCATTGCCGGCAGCGGCTCTGCGGAAGCCGCCAGTACCGTGACCTCCAGTGCGCGCGATGCCAGTGCCTCGGCGACCTCGATGCCGATGTACCCAGCGCCCACGACCGTCGCGCGACGGGGTGCGGTGGTCGTCAGACAGGCGAGCATCCTGCGCGCATCCTCGAGGGACTTGAGCGTGAAGACGTTCGAGCAGGAGGGAGGGAAGACTGGGAGCGTGCGCGCGCGTGCACCGGTGGCGAGGATGAGACGGTCGTAGGGCTCCGTGCGAAGGGACTTCGTGGCGAGGTCGCGTACTTCGAGCCGGCGCTGCGCGGGATGGATCGCGGTGACCTGGTGTCCGGTCAGCACGCGGACGCGCTTCTCCCGTTCGAGGGATTCCGGTGTATGGACGACGAGGTGATTCGCCTCCGCCACCTCGCCTGAAAGCAGGTAGGGAAGTTCGCAGACGCCGTAGCTGATATCGTACCCCATTTCGAGCATGATTACGTCCGCATTCGGATGCACGCGCGCGGCCTTTGCGGCGGCAGCTGGTCCCGCAGCCGTTCCCCCCACGACGACAATGCGCCGGGCAGGTGCGGTGGGGTGCGGGTGTGCAGGGACGAAGGGCATGGGCGGCGACAGGGGGATTCCGATGGATCTGCAAAAGTACCATGACCGCGCGCCCCGGCCAAACGTTCCTGCCATGTCCCATCCCTCCGACGGCATTCCTCCGTCACGACTGCTGTATCCCACCGCGTGTCGGCACCGGGTTCGGCAGGGGAGGGAATCCGGATGCCGTGACTCCGTTGCGCCCTCGTTTTATTTGATTGCAACGACTTAACGGACTATATTTCGAGTCTATGATTTCCGAATCAGTGCAAACTCCGTTCATTGTTGCGATCGATGGTCCTGCCGGCAGTGGCAAGACCACGACCGCTCGCGAACTCGCGCGGTTGCTCGACTTCGTGTATATCGATACGGGAGCGATGTACAGGGCCGTGGCGCTGGCGTCACGCGAGCGCGGGTTGACGGCGGATGATCGGACGGAGATCTGCGCGATGCTTCCTGAGCTTGAGATCCGCATGGAGTCTCTCGAGGGAGTTCAGCGCACGCTGCTGGACGGTCGAGACGTGGAGGCAGAGATCCGCACGCAGGAGATCGCGCGTGCCGCAAGCGACATCAGTGCGATTGCGTGCGTGCGTGAGGCTATGGTGGATCTGCAGCGCTCTGCAGCATTGGGCGCAGCGGGTGCAATTCTTGAAGGACGTGATATCGGAACCGTGGTGTTTCCCAAGGCACCGTGCAAGATTTTTCTGGTTGCCGACGTTCATACGCGCGCGCTGCGCCGTCAGCGGCAGCTGGCTGAATCCGGGACGGTCAGCGCACTGGAGGTGATCGAACGCGAGATTGCCGAGCGCGATCGAAACGATGCAGCACGTGATCATTCTCCGCTGCGCAAGGCGGCGGATGCGATCGAGGTGGAAACGACAAATACCACGATCGACGAACAGGTGATGATGATTCTGACCCTGGTGCGCAAGCGCCTGGAGTCCGTGCAGAAAGGAATGCAGTCATGATCGTTTCCATCGACAAGTCGGCGGGTTTCTGCTGGGGCGTCGTGCGCACGATCGAAATCGCAGAGCAGGAGATGCTCGCCGGGCGCCGTCTGGTGTCCCTCGGCGACATCATCCACAATCCCAAGGAAATCGAGCGGCTCGACGAGATGGGTATGCGCACGATCGCGCATGAGGATCTCGAGAGCCTGCCCTCGGACACGCGCGTGCTGATTCGCGCGCATGGCGAGCCGCCGTCGACCTACCGTGCCGCTGTGGCGCGCGGGCTGCAACTCGTCGATGCGACCTGTCCCGTTGTGACGAAGCTGCAGGAGCGCATCCGCCGTTTCTACGACGACGGGTATCAGGTCGTGATCTTCGGCAAGAAGGACCACGCCGAAGTGATCGGTCTTCGCGGCGTGTGTCATGACGACTGCATTGTCGTCAAGAATCTCGACGAGGCGCAGGGCACAGTCGATCTTTCGCGCAAGACCGTGCTCTTCTCGCAGACGACGATGGACAAGCCCATGTTCGGCGAGATCCGCGCATGGATGCAGCAGCGTGTCAGGGAACTCATCGTGGATTCGGCCGAGGCTGTTGCCACGGAGTTCCATGCCAAGGACACCATCTGCGGACAGGTGTCCGGTCGCGAGCAGAGACTGCGCGAATTCGCCTCGCAGAACGACGTCATGGTGTTCATCGCCGGCAGGAAGAGTTCGAACGGCAAGGTTCTGTTCGACATCTGCCGCGATGCGAATCCCAGCACGTATTTCATCGAAGACATCTCGGAGATCGACACCGCATGGTTTGAAGGTGCTGAGCGCGTCGGCATCAGCGGTGCAACGAGCACGCCGCACTGGCTCATGCTCATGACCATGGATGCGATACTCCGCATGACATCAGAAGACATTTGATCGCCACCCTCAACCCATCATGTACCACCTATCACATCATTCACGCTTCAGCACGGACGGAACGCGCACCTGGTGGCAGGCACGCTCTGCACGTCTTGAAGACATGTTGAACCAAGGAGACTGAATGTCACAAGATCCAGCCGTCTCTCCGGCGGCCGACACACCAGCCATGCAGACCTTCGGCACGCTCGTCGAGAAGTTTGAGTACGCGCCTGCTGAATTCGACAAGATGCGCTCGATGTATGAAACCACCCTGGGCACGCTCAAAAAGGGTGAGATCATCCAGGGCCGCATCATCCACCTGACCAAGGACTATGTCACCATCGACATCGGCTTCAAGTCCGAAGGCATGGTGCCCGTCGAGGAGTTTACGAATGCCTCCGACCTGAAGGTCGGCGACATGGTCGAAGTGTTTCTGGAGTCGGTCGAAAACAAGGACGGCAATGTCATCCTTTCCCGCAAGCGCGCAGATTTCGTGCGCATCTGGGAGAAGATCCAGGGCGCGTTCGACAACCTCGACATTCTGCAGGGTCGTTGCATCCGTCGTATCAAAGGTGGTATTGTCATGGACCTGATGGGCATCGATGCGTTCCTTCCAGGATCGCAGATCGATATTCGTCCCGTTCGTGATTTCGATGCCTACCTCGGCAAGACCCTCGACGTGCGCGTCGTGAAGATCAACCAGCAGGCAGAGAACATCGTCGTGAGCCGCAAGGCGATCATTGAAGAGCAGATCGCCGGTCAGCGCAAGGCCATTCTCGACTCGCTCGAGAAGGGACAGATTCTCGAAGGCATCGTCAAGGCGATTGCCGACTTCGGCGTGTTCATCGACCTCGGCGGTGTGGACGGACTCGTGCACATCACTGATCTGTCGTGGGGCCGTGTCAACCATCCCACCGAAATCGTCAAGCTCGATCAGACGGTCAACGTCGTCGTGCTCGACTTCGATGCGGAAAAGAAGCGCATCTCCCTTGGTATGAAGCAGCTGATGCCGCATCCCTGGGAGAACATCGAGAACAAGTATCCGATAGGAACGAAGGTGCGCGGCAAGGTCGTGTCCCTGGCCGATTACGGCGCATTCATCGAAATCGAGAAGGGCATCGAAGGCCTGATCCACATTTCGGAAATGAGCTGGACCCAGCACATCAAGCACCCGTCACAGGTCGTCTCGATGGGGCAGATGGTGGATGCGGTCATCCTCAATCTCGATGTACAGGACAAGAAGATCTCGCTCGGCATGAAGCAGCTCGAGCCGGATCCGTGGTCCAATCTCATTGCCAAGTATCCGGTCGGCACCCGCCACACTGGAACCGTGCGCAACCTGACGAACTTCGGCGTATTTGTCGAACTCGAACCGGGCGTGGATGGTCTGGTGCACATATCAGACCTGTCGTGGACGAAGAAGATTCGTCATCCTGGAGAAATCGTCAAGAAGGGCGAGAAGATCGATGTCGTGATTCTCGGAGTCGATGTCGATCAGCGACGCATCTCTCTTGGCCATAAGCAGGTGATGGATAATCCTTGGGACGGCTTCGAGCGGATGTACAGCGTGACGAGCGATACCGAGGGCAAGATCGTCCGCATTATCGAGAAGGGCGTGATCGTCGAGCTCCCCGCGAGCGTCGATGGTTTCGTTCCCAGCTCCCAGCTCGCGACCAAGCAGGTGAAGAACATCCCCGAATCCTTCAAGGAAGGTGATGCACTGCCCCTGCGCGTGATCGAGTTCGACAAGGAAAACAAGAAAATCGTGCTGTCCGTGGTCGAGTACTTCAAGGGCCGCGATCAGGAAACCATCGACGCGTACCTTGCGTCGCACGGTTTGTTGAACGCGCCTGCGGCGGAAACCACCGATGTACGGCCCGAGGATCTGAATTTCGACGATCTGTAAGTTCTCGTGTTGTGTATCGAGAGAGAGTTGGGTACGGATGGGTACCCGACTCTTTTTCGTTTGTCACCTCTCCACATGTTCATGGATCCGCATGTCCGATGTTGATGCCCCAGTGATCGCGAAGGTCCCCACCGTTGCCTTCGCCACGCTCGGCTGCAAGCTGAACTATGCTGAGACGATGACCTATGCCCGCCAGTTCCGCGAGCGGGGGTACGCCGTCGTCGATGCGCATGAGCGCGCCGATATCGTGGTGGTGAACACCTGCTCGGTCACCGAGAATGCCGACCGGGAAGCGCGCAAACTCGTGCGGCAGGCGTTGCGCCGTTCGCCCGACACCTATGTCGTCGTGGTCGGCTGTTATGCCCAGCTGCGTCCCGAGCAGATCGCCTCGATCGAAGGTGTCGACCTTGTACTCGGCGCACGTGAGAAATTCGACATGCTCGCACACGTCGATGAAGTCCGCAAGAGCGGTCAGGCACGCGTGCTCGTCGGCGATGTGGCCGATGCAGACGACTTCGGTGCCGCGTACGCTGCCGATCCCGGCGACCGCACGCGCTCGTTTCTCAAGGTGCAGGACGGCTGCGATTACTCCTGCTCCTTCTGCACGATTCCCCTCGCACGCGGCACGAGCCGTTCGCTCGATGTCGGGCGCACAGTGCAGCATGCTCGCGAGATTCTGGGGAAGGGATTCCGTGAAATCGTGCTCAGTGGCGTGAATGTCGGTGATTACGGGACGAAGATCGGAAGCTCCCTGGCCGAACTCGTCGACGCAATCATCGCACTGCCAGGCGACTTCCGACTGCGCATCAGCTCGATCGAACCGAACCTGCTGACCGACGAGATCATCGCGATGGCCGTGGCATCACCGAAACTCTGTCCCCACTTCCATGTACCGCTGCAGTCGGGCAGTCCCGACATCCTGCGCGCAATGCGCCGCCGCTACAACCGTGAGCAGTACGCCGAGCGCATCAGCGCGGTGCGCAGGGCGCTTCCCCACGCCGGCATCGGCATTGACGTGATCGTCGGATTCCCCGGGGAAACCGAGGCGCAGTTCCTCGAGACGTATGCCTTCCTCGTCGACATTCCCTCCACTTACCTGCATGTGTTCAGCTACTCTGAGCGGCCCGACACGCACGCCATCACGCTCGGCGGCACGGTGCCCCATGCAGAGCGGTCGCGTCGCAGCCGCATGCTGCGCATCCTCTCGGACAAGAAGCGGCGTGCGTTCTACGAAGCCGAGGCCGGTGCCGTGCGACGCGTGCTCTTCGAGGCGAAGGAGGAAGACGGGCGCATCACCGGCTTTACCGAGAATCATGTGCGTGTGGGGGTGTCGCATGATCCGGCGCTTGCGAACACGCTGCAGACCGTGCACCTCGGAACAGTCGTGGGCGACGTCGTAATCGGAACACTGCGTTGACCGAAACACTGCACGTTGAATCCTTTGTGAATCGTGTTGCCATTTCGTAAGTTACGAGGCTTATGACGGAATGTCCCGTACTCGAGCCGATACTGCATGTTTGAAAATCTGACCGATAAACTCGAAGGCGCGCTCAAGCGCATACGTGGTGACCACCGCATCTCGGAAGGGAATGTGGAGGAATCGCTGCGCGAGGTGCGCCGTGCTTTGCTCGACGCGGACGTCAACTTCCAGGTTGTCAAGGACTTCATTGACAGCGTGAAGGACAGAGCGCTCGGGCAGGATGTACTCAAGAGCCTCACCCCCGGCCAGCAGATGGTCAAGGTGCTTTATGATGAACTCGTCGCGCTGATGGGCGGCGAGCGGGTGGATATCAACATTGCGAAGTCGGGTCCCACGATCATCATGGTCGCCGGTCTGCAGGGCTCTGGCAAGACGACATTCTGCTCGAAGCTCGCTCTGCAGCTCAAGGGACGCGGTCGGCATCCGCTGCTGGTGGCAGGCGACGTCTATCGTCCCGCCGCCATCGGACAGCTCAAGCAGCTTGCCGCGCAGATCGATGTTCCCGTCTTCAGTGGTGACGAGAAGAACCCCGTCGCCATCGCCGAAGAATCGCTCGACGTCGCGCGCCGCACAATGTGCGATACGATCATCATCGATACCGCGGGTCGCCTGTCGATCGATGAGCAGATGATGCAGGAAGTCGCCGACATTAAGAGTCGCGTGCGTCCCACGGAAATCCTCTTCGTCGTCGACGCGATGACGGGCCAGGATGCGGTCAACACGGCACGCGCTTTCCACGACCGGCTCGACTACGATGGCGTCGTGCTCACCAAGCTCGACGGCGACACGCGCGGCGGTGCTGCGTTGTCGATCCGCAAGGTCGTCGATGTGCCGATCAAGTTTGTCGGTGTCGGCGAAAAGCTCGATGCGCTCGAGCCCTTCCATCCCGATCGCATTGCCTCGCGCATCCTTGGCATGGGAGACATCCTCACCCTGGCCGAGAAGGCGCAGGAGCAGTTCGACGAGGACGAAGCCGAGAAGCTCGAACAAAAGATGCGCAAGAACCAGTTCACGCTGGAGGATTTCTACGCGCAGATACAGCAGTTGAAGAAGATGGGATCCGTCTCCTCGATCATGGAGATGATTCCCGGGCTCGGCAAGGCGCTCAAGGGTGTGGATCTGGACGAGCGCTCGTTCGTCAAGGTCGAGGCGATGATACTCTCGATGACTCCCGACGAGCGTCGCATGCCGCAGATCATCAACGGAAGCCGCCGCAAGCGCATCGCTTCGGGCAGCGGCACGACGGTGCAGGATGTCAACCGCCTGCTCAAGCAGTTCACCGAGATGCAGAAGATGATGAAGCGTTTGACGAAGGGCGGCATGCGCCAGTTCGCCAAGGGCATGATGAACCAGAAATTTTCCTAAGACGTATTCCTACTTCATTTACCGGAGGTTCTTTTCACGTGGTAAAAATCCGTTTGCAGCGTCGCGGCCGTAAAAAGCTGCCTGTGTACAAGATCGTCGTGGCCGACAGCCGCGCCCCGCGCAATGGCCGCTTCATTGAAGCTCTCGGCCAGTATACCCCTCTCGCCGCTCCCGCCGGCATTTCGCTCGATGACGAGCGCGTCATGTACTGGCTCGGTGTCGGCGCACAGCCGACCGAGACCGTGCGCAGCCTGCTCAGCCGTGAAGGCATCATGCTCCGTCTGCACCTGCAGCGCAAGGGCAAGAGTGCCGACGAAATCAATCAGCAGGTTTCCGAGTGGCGTTCCTCAAAGCAGGCTGCCCTGGCGTCGAAGGTCGCCAAGAAGCAGCTCCGCGCCGCACGCAAGAAGGCCGCCGAAGCAGCACCGCAGGAAGCGGGCGCATAAGACGCTGCGGGCCGCACGCATCCACATTCCCGTGCGGTCACCGCATCCTCTCACGCCCCCATCACACCACCGGACGCAACGCTCGAGCGCATGGACCTCTGCCTGATCGCACGGATCACCGGTTTCCACGGCGTCAAGGGCGGTGTGACCGTCGAGGTGTATTCCGATGTGCGTGGTCGGTTCACCACCCTGCGCGATGTGCAGGCGGGACCCGATCCATCCCGACTCATTCCTCTCCGCATCACCGATGTGCGGGAAATGCCCCAGAAGACCGTTTTCACCTTCGAGGGGTATCCGACGCGGAATGATGTCGAGGCGATGCGCGGATGGTCCATCTACATTCCCGAGACAGAGATGGCGCCTCCTCCCGAGGGACGCCATTTCGTGCATGATCTGATCGGTTGTCTTGTACACGACACTGACGGGCGCATGCGCGGGACGGTGAAGGATGTGTACCTGATGCCGGCGCACGACGTCTACGGTGTCGAGACACCCGAGCGCGAAGTGCTCATCCCGGCGGTGCCCGAGTTCATCGTGTCTGTCGACACGGACGCGCGCATGATCGTCGTTCGACCCGTGCCGGGGCTGTTCGAAGAGATCGATGAGGATTGATGTCATCACGGGATTCCCGCGCCTGTTCGACGGTCCCCTGACCGAGAGCATTGTCAGGCGGGCCCGCGAGGCGGGGCATGTAGAGATCGCGATTCACGACCTGCGCGATTACACGCATGACAAGCATCGCTCCATCGACGACTCGCCGTATGGCGGCGGCGCAGGGATGGTACTCAGACCGGATCCGATCTTTGCATGCGTCGAGGCGCTGCGTGCTGAGCGCAGCTACGACGATGTGATTCTCACCACGCCGACCGGAGCGGTGTGGACGCAGGCAACGGCCAACGATCTGTCGATGCGTACGGCGGTGATCATGATCTGCGGTCATTACAAGGGCGTGGATCAGCGCGTGATCGACGAACTGGTGACGCGCGAGATATCGATTGGTGATTTTGTATTGACCGGTGGCGAGCTTGCCGCGATGGTCATGATCGATTCGATGGTCCGCCTGATCCCCGGTGTGATCGGAGACGGTGAGTCCCTGCTGACCGATTCGTTCATGACCGGATTGTTGGACTGCCCGCAGTACACGCGTCCCCCTGAATTTCGCGGCATGCCTGTCCCGGATGTGCTGCAGGGCGGTGACCACAAGGCGATTGCCGCCTGGCGCGAATTGCGCGCGATGGAGCTCACCGAGGCGCGGCGTCCGGATCTTTACGAGGCGTGGATGCAGCAGGGTGGACCGGCGCATCAGCCGAAAAAGCATCGTGCACGCACACGTGACACGCAGAAATAATGAAGAATCATCGTATATTACTTTCTTGATTTGAAGCAAGGAGCACACAGAGATGAACAAACTCGATCTATTTGAACAGTCGCTCGTTCGCAGCGACCTTCCCGAGTTCTTCCCCGGCGATACGCTCAGTGTATCGGTGCGTGTGGTTGAGGGCGAGAAGGAGCGTATACAGGAATTTCAGGGCATCGTGCTCTCGATTCGTGGTTCGGGCATGCGCAAGACCTTCACCATCCGCAAGATTTCGAATGGTGTCGGTGTCGAGCGCATCTTCCCCATCAATTCGCCGACCATCGCGAAGATCACAAAGGTGCGTACCGGCAACGTGCGTCGCGCGAAGCTGTTCTACCTTCGCCACCTTGCCGCCAAGCAGGTTCGCGCCAAGACGACCTGATCGTGCCGCCCTTCCGGGCGCATGCAGACCGGAGCCACCTCCGGGTCGTCGGTTCCAGGTTTTCCCGAGAGACATGCGGTGCATGTCTCTCGCCATATCAGGACGTTCACCGCACTCCACGAGCCCTTGTCATGATCGAGCTGCTGCTTCCAGAATCTCCCGAACTCGTCCCGTTCATCGAGGCGCTCACCGTCGAACTCCCACCTGTCGGCGCCGACATCGTGCGTGTGCCGATGGATGCAGCCGCCTGGCGGTTGCGCGAGAACGCATGCGACGCTGCATTCGTCTCTCCGGTCACCTATGCGCTCAGCGAAGGAGAGGTCTCACTGGTGGGGGGCGCGGTGTGCGCATCAGTCGGTGCCATGCACGAGGCTCTGCTCGTCTTCCGCGGCGGACTCGAGCGTATCGCAACCCTCGCGGTTCCTGCAACAGGAACGCTCGACAGCATGCTCGCGCAGATCGTGCTGCGCGAGAAGTATGACATGCATCCTGTTGTCACCGTCTCGCAGGCACCATGGAGGGAGGCTCTCGCAACACACGAGGCAGTACTCGTGACAGGAGATGCCTTGCAGGAGCTGTCGATGCAGAGCCCCGCACTCGATCTCGGCGACGAATGGTACGACATGACACAGCTTCCGCTGGTGCGCGGCGTAGTGGGCGGGTGGAATCACCGTCTGACCGCGGACTTCGCCGATGCAGTCCAGCGTGCGGCATCGGAAGCCGATCGTCACGCCCTCCTTGCTCTGCAGGCAGCTTCCGATGGACGACTCTCGCCTGACGAGATGCACCTGATTCCACCCCATCGACGTTTCCTCATGGATGATGATGTACGTGAGGCGCTCGACGCGTTCTTCCGCTTCGCATTCTATCACGGCCTGCATCGCGACATCCCGACCTTCAGCATCTGGTCGCCGGAACAAGGGGACGCTGCGTCGTGACGAGGCGCGGGGCGGCCGTGGGGCGGCATCCCTTGATCTGTGCGCGCGTTCTCTCTACTTTGGCGCCGACCCGATTGTGAGACGTACCGAGACTGATGCATGCTGACTTCACTGATGATCCGGAACTTCGCGCTGATCGATGATCTGCGCATTGAATTTGCCGCCGGCTTGACCACGATGACCGGCGAAACGGGAGCGGGAAAATCCATCGTCATCGACGCGCTGGGACTCGCGCTGGGTGAACGGGCCGACACGACGATGATACGTGACGGCGCGGACAAGGCGGTGATCGAGGCGGAATTCACATGCACTGATGCGATGCATGTTCGCGAGAGGGTGGAGGCGCTTGGTGCCGACTGGCAACCTGTGCTGATCCTGCGTCGCGAAGTGAGCACGCGCGGTACGAGCCGCTGCTTCATCAATGACACGCCGGTGACGGTGGGGGGACTCAAGGACATCGGCGATCGTCTTGTCGATATTCACGGGCAGCACGAGCATCAGTCCCTGCTGCGCGCAGAGGCGCATATCGACATCCTTGACGCACTCGGAAACCTTGGCACGCTCACGCACGAGTATGCGTTCCGACTCGAAGGATTTCTTGCGGCGCTCACCGAACTCGAGCGGGCACAGCGCAATCGGGACGCGATCGACGAACGCAGGCTCGTGATCGGCCACCAGCTGCAGGAACTCATTGCGCTCGATCCCAAACCCGATGAGGATGCGACGGTCGAACATGACTTGCGTATTTCCGAGCAGTCGGAACGTATTTCAACGCTCATCGCACAGGTGCTCGACACACTGTACGATGGCGAACATTGCGTGGTCGATGCGCTCGGGCGCACGAATCGTGTTCTCGGCGAGCTGGGTGGGATCGATGTGTCGCTCGCACCACTCGCATCGGAGATCGACGCGGCGCATGCCGACGTCGCAGATGTCGTACGCACGCTGCGCGCCTATGCCGAGCGTGTTGAATACCAGCCTGAGCGCTGCGAGGACCTGCGCCACCGTCTCGCCGAGCTGACGGCGATGAAGCGCAAGTACCGCTGCACGATGGAAGAGCTCGTGCGCAAGCGCGTCGAACTCGCCGAGGAACTGGCGTCGCTCGAGAACATTGACGAACGAATCGCAGCGTTGGAGAAATCGGTTCACACCGCCCGTGACTTCGCATCCGCACAGGCCGTGAAGCTCACTGACGCGCGTCGCAAAGCTGCACGGCAGCTTGCGACCGCCGTCGTGCGCGAGTTGCGCGAACTGGGACTGCAGAACACCCGCTTCGACACCGTGATCACACCGCACCAGCATGCCGGTTCCGACGGCCGCTACCTTGTCGTTGAGAAGAAACGCGTGGCAGCGCTCGCGAATGGGTGCGACGATGTGGAATTCTACATCACGACGAATGTGGGCGAGGAGTTGAAGCCGCTCGCCCGCGTCGTGTCCGGTGGGGAAGTCTCGCGCATCATGCTCGCGCTCAAGTCGATCTTCGCCGGTTCCTCGCATGTGCCGGTCATGGTGTTCGACGAGATCGACACGGGTGTGAGCGGCAACATCGCACGCCGGGTGGGAATGGCCATGCGCCGTCTGGCGGCACATCATCAGATTATCGCCATCACGCATCTTCCACAGATCGCCTCCGTCGGCACGACGCACCTCAAGGTCGAGAAACGCGTCATCGACAAACGCACGGTGACCAATGTACGGCAGCTTCCGCTGGAGGATCGCGAACACGAAATCGCCCGGCTGCTCAGTGCCGACACGGTCAGTGATGCGGCCCTGCGCAGCGCCCGGGAACTCCTCACCATCGATTGAACCATGTCCATCACGATCTACAACACCCTGACACGCACCCTCGAACCGTTCGAGCCATTGGAACCGGGTACGATGCGGATGTATGTGTGCGGTCCGACAGTCTATGACTTCTTCCACATCGGCAATGCGCGCTCGTTCGTCATGTCCGATGTCGTGCGGCGGTATTTCGAGTATCGCGGCCATGCGGTAACCTTCGTCATGAATCTGACCGACGTCGACGACAAGATCATCCGTCGCGCCAACGAGCAGGGCGTCGCATCGTCGGAGATTGCCGAGACGTACGCGCAGGCGTTCCTCGAAGACGCGGCGCGACTGGGAATACGCCCCGCCACGGTGCACCCGCGCGCGACCGAGAACATGGACGGAATCATCGCCCACATCGAAGGGCTTGTCGCCAACGGTTCCGCGTACGTAGTCGACGGCGACGTGTACTTCCGCGTCGCGTCGTTCCCGACATACGGCAGGCTCAGCGGCAAGAAGGTCGACGAACTCATCGCCGGAGCACGCGTTGAGGCCGATACGCGCAAGGAGAGCGCCGCCGACTTCGCGCTCTGGAAGAGTGCCAAGCCCGGCGAGCCGTTCTGGTCGTCGCCCTGGGGAGACGGGCGTCCCGGTTGGCACATCGAATGTTCGGTCATGTCGCAGAAACATCTCGGTGAAACCTTCGACATCCACGGCGGCGGCAATGATCTGATTTTTCCGCATCACGAGAACGAGATCGCGCAGAGCGAGGCGCTGACCCACCATCCCCTCGCACGCTACTGGATGCACTTCGGCTTTCTGAACATCGACAACGAAAAGATGTCGAAGAGCCTCGGCAACTTCTTCACCACGCGCGACCTGCTCGACCGCTACGCCCCGCAGACCCTGCGGTTCTTCTACCTGCAGACGCACTACCGGAGTCCCCTCAACTTCACCAGCGACGGGCTCGACGCCGCCGCGCGCGGCCTGCAGAAGCTCGACGCGCTCATGGCCTCACTCGAAACCACGGGCGCCGGCGCCGGCAGCTTCGACACCGCAGCCTACGAACAGCGCTTCATCGAGGCCGTCGACAACGACATCAACACACCAGCGGGACTCGGCGTCCTGTTCGAGTGCGTGCGAGACGCGAATGCCGTGTTGCGTGGTGGGGGATTGGATGCGTCATCGCGCCTCTCCCTTCAGTCCTTCATGCAGCGGACGGCCGGCGATATCTTCGGTGTTCTCGGTGGCACGACGCCCGATTCGTCGGAAGCCACGCATGCCGACGTTGAACAGCTTCTCGCCCTCATGATCGACGTCCGCGCACGCGCGCGCGCCGAGAAGCAGTGGGCGCTGTCCGATCTGATTCGCGACGGATTGCGCGACATCGGATTCACGCTCGAAGACGGGAAGTCCGGCACGACCTGGAAGCGCATCTGACCACGGAGCACACGATGGCACACTTCCTCTGGGCTTCGATCGGTCGCAGGCATCCCCGTGGCAGCATCTACGAGTTGCTCGACCAGGTGCCGATCTTTGAGGGACTCACCAGGAGCAACCTGAAGGCGATTGAACGCATTCTCCACATCCGCACCTATGTGGCGGGTGAGACAATCTTCCGTGAAGGGGATTCAGGACTCGGCATGTACATCGTCGAGAGCGGTGAGGTCAAGATCGTCTCCGAGACCGGCGGCAGCGAGATCGCGCGCTTTTCACGGGGAGAGTTTTTCGGAGAAGTCGGTCTGTTTCTCGAGCAGCCGCGATCCGCAAGTGCGATTGCTGTTACCGAGACCGTCGCGTGGGGATTTTTCCTTCCCGATCTGCAGAACCTGCTCGAGACGCATCCCAAGCTCGGCGTGTCGGTGGTGCTCAAGCTCACGCGCATCGTGGCCGAGCGCCTCAGCAGGGCGACGGCGGAGAACAATCGCCTCAACGAACTGCTCGCACGTGCGGGTGTGCTCGACCCTGATCCACGCTGAGGCAGGCATGCAGCAGACCATGACCACCGACACCAAGATCCTGACGCTCCTGCTGCTCATCGCAGTGGGTGCAGTCGCCGTCTACACCGTGTTCACCATTGGCGCGATCGTGGCGATGTTCATGCTGTCGATGCTCTTCGCATTCATCCTCGCGCCGGCTGTGAACTGGTTGGAGGGGAAGGGGCTTCCGCGTACGGTTGCGGCCCTGATCATGTTCAGCGCCGCACTGGGCGCGCTCACGCTCGTCGTCTACATCCTCGCACCCTTCATCTACGACGAGCTCGTACGCATCCAGGACATGGTTACCACCCGGCAACTGCGAACGGGCGTCCGTGACACCGAGCGATTCCTCAGCAAGCAGCTCTCGTTTCTCGGGGTCCGTCGTCTGCATGTCGCTCCGAAGGTGGAAGAATGGATGGGCGCGCTGTTCGACAACATCCTCAACATCGCGTCGAGCCTTGTGGGTGTGCTGCTGTTCGTCGTGATGACATTGATTTCGACCTTCTTTCTGCTCAAGGACATGCGCTCGATCAAGAAGAACCTGATCGCGCTGGTGCCCAACCGCTTCTTCGAGGTCAGTCTCAGTGTGTTCGACAAGATCGACTGGTCGCTCGGCGCGTACCTGCGCGGCATCCTGCTCGATGCGAGCATCATCGGGATCATTTCCACACTGGCACTCTGGGCGTTCGGAATCCCGAGCTTTGTGCTGATCGGACTTGTCGCAGCCGCGGCCAATCTCGTGCCGTACCTGGGTCCTCCTACCGCAGCCCTCGTTGCGAGCGTCATCACGGTGGCGACGAACAATTCGTTCGATCAAGTGCCGATCATTCTCGTGATCTTCTCGGGGATCCGCCTGCTCGACGACAGCGTCATCCAGCCCCTCACGATTTCACAGAGCGTACGTCTGCACCCCGTGATCATCATCTTCGCGATCCTGATCGGCGGACAGCTCTTCGGCATCCTCGGCATGCTCTTCGCCGTGCCCGTCGTCGGCGTCATCAAGGTCGTGCTCAGCGAAATGATGAAGGGCCTGCGCCGCTATCCCTCCATCACCTGATCCGCGCATTTCCAGAATCCCATCATGCAGTCCACCCCGCCTCCCGTCCGACGCGACGACATCCTTACGCTTACCATCGATCATGTCGCCTTCGAGGGGAAGGCCGTCGCCCGTCTCGACGGCTTCGTGGTGTTTGTGGAGGGTGCCGTGCCCGGCGACACCGTGCTGGCGAAGGTCTTCCGCACGAAGAAGCAGTTTGCGGAAGCCCGGGTCATCGAGGTGCTTGAGTCTTCACCGCACCGTGTCACACCCGCCTGCGCGCACTTCGGGACCTGCGGAGGATGCAAGTGGCAGCATCTTTCCTACGAGCAGCAGCTGCTCTGGAAGGAACGCAATGTACGGGAGAGCTACGAGCGGCTCGGGGGCTTCCCCGACGTATGTGTGCGGCCGACCGTCCCGTCGGAACACGTGTTCTTCTATCGCAACAAGATGGAGTTTTCCTTCGCCGCGAAGCGGTGGCTGCTGCCTCACGAGGTTGGCACCATCGCACCGGGTGATGAACTCTTCGCGCTCGGACTGCATGCGCCGGGGCGCTACGACAAGGTGCTGCGCATCGAGGCATGTCATCTCCAGAGCGAGGAGAGCAACGCGATCCTGAATGCCACACGGGTGTTTTTCGAAGAGCAGGGACTGACAGCCTGGGATTCCGATCTGATGAACGGCACGCTGCGCAACCTTGTCATTCGTGAGGGACGTCACACGGGTGACCGCATGGTCTACCTGTTGACCTCCGGACTCGACGAGAATGTGCTCGCTGCCTACGCCGACCAGCTGCGTGCTCCGCAGTTCGGTGTGACGACTTTTGTGCACGGACTCTCACGCAAGAAGGCACAGGTGGCAACCGCGGAGACGATGCGTGTCGTGTTCGGGGAGGGACTCATTCGCGACAGCATCGGAGGAGCCGTGTTCGAGGTTTCGCCGCTCTCGTTCTTCCAGACGAACACGCTGCAGGCGGAGCGACTCTACAGCGTGGCCGCGGGATATGCCGACCTGCGCGATACCGACGACGTGTGGGACCTGTACTGCGGCACGGGAACGATTGCGTTATATCTCGCATCCCGTGTGCACAGCGTGCTGGGCATCGAGCTCAATGCTGCCGCGGTCTTGGATGCGCAGGCAAATGCCCTGCGCAACGGGATCGGCAATGCGCGCTTTGCGTGCGCAGACATTCTGCACTTCGCACGCGAAGCGGCGACGGGAGCTTTGCCCGCTCCCTCGCGCATCATCCTGGATCCCCCGCGGGCAGGTCTGCATCCGTCGATCATCCCCGCGCTGGCACCGCTACGCGTGCCACGCATCGTCTATGTGAGCTGCAATCCCGCGACGAGCGCGCGCGATTGTGCCGTCTTTGCCGAGCACGGGTACATGATCGACGAGATCACACCTGTCGACATGTTCCCACACACGTTTCACATCGAGTGCGTCGTGTCGCTGAGCCTGCGTTCTGCAGACTGACGACTGCCGTCAGGGCGGCGTCCCTGCTCCATCTCCCGCCGGACCTCCTGTTCCACTTCGATCTTCAACTCCCGTCTGATTCCGGGCTGCAGTTCGTTCTCCAGTTCCCGATGCACGTCTCGCAGGACCCGGTCGATTTCCTCCCGCATCCGTGGGGACTGCTCCATCTGAAAACGGACCAGACTGTCTGCTATTCCGAAGCGCCGGAGGAAGAGGTGCAGGGAATCTGACGTTCGTGGAACACCGAGACGGCGAAGTGCAGGCATATTGCGTAGTGCCTGCCGGACGACACTGTCGACATCGAGATGGATCCCCGGCGCGGTCCCCTGCCTGAATTCCAGTTGCAGCCGCTCTGCCTCCGAGCTGCCTGGTGCGCGTGATGCATCCGAGCTGACTCTCACGGTGATCGTCGAGCGCGGCAGAGCGGGCAGCATCATGCGCGGCGCAGGCGGACGTGGTGGTTGCGGAACGCCGGTGCCCGGCGCCTCCGGTGGAGGAGGGGGTGACATCGCGCGATTGATGGCAGATGGCGCGATATGGATGATGATCGCATCCTCTTCACGAGTGATGCTGATGTCGCTGTCGGAACCATGCATCCGCTGCGCCTGTTCAAACTCCCTGTGCATGCGCTGCAGTTCGACATTCATCCGCTCGGCTGCCGCCAAGCGGCGCTCGGCCTGCACGACGTCAGGCACGACAACGCGTTCGATCACACGACGAATGCTGTCGGTGTTGATGCGAACGCGGCGCACGGCAGCGTGCGTACCACCGGAAACCACTACGAACGAAGCCGGCTCCGCGTTCATGTGCTCCTGGATCGTGGCACGCTCCTTCACGCGTTCACGGGGTGAAGCGGATGCGAACGGCATTGCAACGGTGCTCCCGCGTTCGTCGAGGAAGCGCGCCATGCGCACACGCTGCGAGGGTTCAAGCGCGGCAGCGACAGCACTGAGAATCACCTGATCGAGTCCCGCAAGGCGCTGGTCGATTGCGATGGTGTTGTCATCCGACACGAGCACGGCAGCTTCAAGATGACGCTGTGCAGCGGCGAACACTGCATCGATGCGATCCCGCTGCACAGGCGTGGCTTCCACGACCGAATAGAGAGCCTCGACGGAAACAGGCTGCTGCGGTACGGTTTCCGCAGCTGCTCCGAACGCGATGCGATAGCCGCGTTCTTCCGCACTGTCGATGCGCACGACCGACTGTGCCGCATCGTCGAGCGGCAGTGCTCCGAACACTGCGAACTGGAGCACCTTGTCATTGTCGGTCCGTGAGAGCAGTGGCATGAGCCAGCCCTTGAGATTCTCCTCATAGGCGAGCTGCACATCCGATGAGCGATCCGAGAGATAGCTCATCAGCCGATCACGTTGCGTGATCGCTATCGCGCCGATCGCAAGCACGACGAGCAGAGCTGCTGCAGTGACAAGATGTCTGTAGCGGTCGGGGACGACCGGTCCTGATCGGATCCTTCTATCCTCACGATCAATCGCGCCGGCGACCCGCTCCCATACCTGCGGCGAGGCAGACAGAGCGGTTCGCGCACGCACCGCACGCTTGAGCGCGAGGATGCGCGCATGGTCTGCACGCGCCTGTGCATCATCGCGCAGCAACTGCTCGGCTTCCGCACGGAGGTCGTCAGGCAGCGCGTCGTCTGCGTGTGCAGACAGCAGCGACCAACGGTCGATGTCACGTCGTCCCATCATGGCCTCCTTCCCTCCATCTCATCCTGGTCGGATGGCAGTACACTCCCCTCGAGCAGCGGGCGTAGACGGTCGCGCAGCATGGCGCGTCCCCGTGCAAGGCGCGACTTGACTGTGCCGAGTTCGCACTGCAGGATGTTCGCAATCTCGTCATACGAGCGTCCGTCGATGTCCTTGAGAATGATCGGTTCCTTGTACTTCGCCGGCAGCGCGGCCAGCACCAGCGCAACGAGTTCGGGCACCTCCGTGTCGGGCATGTGCGTGACAAGGCGCGCCTCCAATTCCTTGTTGCGCGACTCGAGGAGGCCATGCAGTGAGAGGAAGCGTCGCGCGCGTTGCGCGCGGATTTCATCGCGGCAGCGATTGAGCACGATACGGTACAGCCAGGTGCTGAACGCGGCATCAAAGCGGAAGCCGGGCAGGGCGCGCCACACGTTGATGAATACGTCCTGTGCGATGTCGTCGATGCTCGCCGTGCCACCGAGCATGGAACGGATGAGTGTGCGCACGCGCTGCTCATGCCGCTCGACCAGATGACGAAATGCGCTCGTGTCACCTGCCTGGAACACCGTGACGAGCACGTCGTCATCATGCGTGCCCGGGTGGATCGCCTTGTCGTCGAGAGTTTGAAGACGCATGAGCTCCGTTGCCGTGTGCGCTATGAGACGAATGAACCGCGCGGATGTTCCATCCGTGCGGTCGGTGGGGATTGTCTATGGCAATACGGCAAGTTACGCTGGAGGATGCATCGGGTCACTGCAAAATCCCGGAACTTGATTGCGGACGATCGATCAGCGAAGTTCGTGGATACTTCCGACTTCGAGGAATCGCATGCGCTCGTTGCTCCGATCCGCCCTGTGGCTCACAGCCGCCATCTTCGTTCTGTCTTCCCTCCCCGCACTCGCACAGGAACGTCACCTTCGCTGGCATCAGGGAGGAGCGATGTCGCTCATGCCACCGGGTGCGGGACGCCATGGCACCTATGGATTCCAGAATCCTGCGGTGCTTGGCTGGCAGCAGGAGCTCGATCTCATGATGCAGTGGAGCAGGCCTGCGGCCGGTGTCACCGGACCGAAACTGCTCGGTTTTCACGCCGCCGCACCGGGCATCGGCTTCGGAAGCCGAAGCGTGCGTGGCGACAGCATGTCCGTCGATGATTTCCGCGTCTCTCTGGCATTTGGCAACGGCACCGTCACCACGGGCTACGCGTTCGGCTGGTCGGAAACGTATGCTGGTGGTCCACGACACGAGAGCGTCTCGATTGTTGGCATTCTTATCAGGCCCTCTGCGCATCTGTCGATTGGAGGTGTCGCCACAGCAACCAATGACTTCGACCATGCGGAACTCGCTGCCGACATCGCCGTGCGACCCTTGCGCTCCGATCGCTTCACCTTGTTCGCAGATGTGGCGAAGGCCGATGGGGCGGGGGTGAACTCGCTGTCATGGAGCGCCGGCGCCATGATCGAGCCACTCCCAGCATTGCGCATCGCCGGTCGCTATCTGTCCGAGTACCTCCCCGTGACGGGCGTGCGCGACAACATGGTTTCCGTGGGGGTGCAGCTGTCGCTCGGTCGCCTCTCGGTCGGCTCACAGACGATGATGGATACGAAGGGAGAACTCGCTTCGACGTCGTACAACGTGCGGATCGGTTCCCGCGATCGTAATGTCGTCG
The DNA here is from genome assembly GCA_023432805.1 of Bacteroidota bacterium. Taxonomy (GTDB): domain Bacteria; phylum Bacteroidota; class Ignavibacteria; order SZUA-365; family SZUA-365; genus JAEYUG01. The sequence goes on from JAEYUG010000052.1 coordinate 42,029, forward strand.
ACCTGCTGGTGCCACCGCGTTCCTACGTGCAGCTGGATGTCAAGGGTTCGCTCGGCTACCAGCGCTACCAGCTCTTCGACAGCCGGACGACGCTTGCGGAAGTGATCGATTGGATCGAAGCCGCGCGGAGGGATCCGGACGTGCGTGGCATCACCCTCAATACATCGGGTTTCGATGCGAATCGAGAACTGCTCTGGGAGATTCGCGACAGGTTGCAGGACTTCCGCGCGGCCGGCAAGCGCGTCATCATGTTCATCGATCGTCCCTCGCTCGACATGTATTGGATGGCGACAGTCGCCGACCGCCTCTTCCTCGATCCCTCAGGCATGATCATGATCCCTGGCTACGTGATGGGCCGCACGTACCTCAAGGGAGCTCTCGAGAAGATCGGTGTCGGATACGACGAGTGGCGCTTCTTCACCTACAAGTCCGCAGCAGAAGGCTACAGTCGTGACAAGATGTCGGAAGCCGACCGCGAGCAACGACAAACCTATCTCGATGACGTGTTCGCCCAGATGCGACGTGATGTTGCCTCGGGTCGGAAGGTGCCGGTCGATACAGTGGATGCATGGATCAACCGGATGGGTGTGTTCACTCCGCAGGAAGCTCTCGCCAGTGGTCTGGTTGATACCTTATGCCGTTGGGACGATGTGAAGGCCATCGTCACAGCAATGGAGGGTGAGAACACGACGGTGACGGGTCCTCGCGGTCTGGCTGCGTACACGATGCCGCGCGATATGGACTGGAGCCCGCGTCCGAAGATCGCGGTGATCTATGCGCTCGGTACCTGCGCAATGGACGAGGGGATCCGGGCCCGGTCGCTTGTCAAGGACGTGCGTCGTGCTGTCGCGAATCCAGGCATTCGTGCCATCGTGCTCCGCGTGGATTCTCCCGGAGGTGACGCGATGGCTTCGGACATCATTGCAGAGGCGCTGCGCGAGGCGAAGGGGAAGAAGCCGGTCATTGTTTCGCAGGGTGCCGTTGCGGCATCTGGCGGCTACTGGCTGTCGATGTACGCGGATACGATTGTCGCCGCACCGATGACGGTGACCGCATCGATCGGTGTGATCGGTGGCTGGTTCTATGACGCAGGCGTCAAGCAGTCTCTCGGGTTGAGCACGGACCACGTGAAGGCGGGATCGCACGGTGATCTCGGGTTCGGGTTCACGCTGCCGCTCGTCGGACTGGGCGTGCCTGATCGCAATCTGACGCAGGAGGAACGACAAGCGATGGAGCGGATGATCCGCTCGATGTACGCTGATTTCGTTGCGAAGGTCGCAACAGGTCGCGGCATGTCTGCGGGTGCTGTCGATTCGGTGGGGCAGGGCAGGATCTGGTCGGGGGAACGTGGTGCGGCAATCGGTCTCATCGACGAGCTTGGTGGATTGCATCGGGCGATCCGCATCGCAGCGGCGCGGGCTGGTGTTGCCGAGGATGCACCGATCGACATCGTCTCCATGCCCGAACCGGGCTTCATCGATTTGAGCGGACTCTTCTTCCCGTCCTTTGCGGCGATGGAGCGTTCGATCGAACAGCGACTACGTGACGTCCTGTTTCGCGTGCAGCACAACGGCCGTCCCCTGATGATGCTTCCACTCGACGAAGGCGTCACGGCCACCCCGGAGTACTGATACGACCGCGTGACTGCGTATATTCGTGGTCATGCAGAATTTTCTCTGGTTGTTGCTCCTCGCGAGCATGTGGGCGCCCTCGTTTCTGTTCATCAAGATCGGATTGCAGGGCTTTCCCCCGCTGACCCTCGCCGCGGTGCGCCTGACCGTGGCTGCGGTGCTGATGCTGGCGGTGCTGCGGATGCGCGGGGTCTCGCTTCCCCGGGATGGTGCATCCTGGTTCCGTTTCACGGTGATGGGGCTGACGGCCAACGCCTTCCCTTTTGCGATGTTCAGTATCGGCGAAACGCATGCAGACAGCGGACTCGCAGCCATCCTCAACGGAACGACTCCAATCTTCACAACCATCATCGCGCATTTTGTCCTCAAGGGAGAGCGGCTGCAGATGCGGGTAGTGAGTGGCATTCTCTTCGGGTTCGTCGGTGTGCTTCTCATTTTCATCCCCCGGCTGCGTGGAGCAGCACTCGGCGACAGCGCCGTGCTCGGACTCGTGATGTTCGCGCTCGCAGCCGCCAGTTACGGTGTCTCCACAGTCTGGGCGAAGCGGCATCTTCAGGGATATCCCTCCTTCGTCACACCCGCCGCGCAGTTTGTAACCTCCAGTGCCATGCTGCTCCCCATCGCTTTTCTGTTCGAGGATCCCTTCGCCATCGCTCCTGCGTGGGATGCGATTGGAGCCGTTCTCATTCTCGCCGTCTTCGGCACCGTGATTGCGTATCTGGTGTTCTATCGGCTGCTCGCGCATGTTACAGCGACATGGATCTCGTACGTGACCTACATCCTGCCCCCAGTGGGGCTGCTGCTGGGGATTATCTTTCTCGATGAGCAGCCGGGCGGATTTGCCTGGGCCGGTTGTGGACTCATTCTCGCGGGTGTGATGGTGATGAACGGTCTAGTGCGGCTTCCCCGCGCGGCTGCGCGTTGACAGCCTGTGAAGGAAATTCTCGGACAGGCCGAACAATTGCGAAACAATTCCGTATACCAGTGCTCCTTTCCTGCACTCCACCTCCACTTTGTCCAGGAGTCCCCATGACATCACGAATGGTACGCGCTGCGCTTGTACTGTGCCTTGTCGGAACCGTTGCGACAGCCTCGTCGCAGACACTTCCGAAGATCGCATTCGAGAAATACACCCTTGCCAATGGCCTGCAGGTGATTCTCTCGGTTGACAAGAAGATTCCCGCCGTCAATGTGAACCTCTGGTATCATGTGGGTTCGAAGAATGAGGTGCCCGGCCGGACGGGGTTCGCACACCTGTTCGAGCACATGATGTTCCAGGGCTCGAAGCATGTCGTGGGCGAATACCTTCAGCTGGCAGAGCAGGCCGGTGCGAACCTGCGCACGGGCGGTGTGAACGGCACGACGAGTCAGGACCGTACGAATTATTTCGAGACAGTACCGAGCGCATCGCTCGAGTATGCGTTATGGCTCGAGTCGGATCGCATGGGCTTTCTCGATGACGCGCTGACCGAAGAGAAGTTCAAGAATCAGCAGGATGTGGTCAAGAACGAGAAGCGGCAGGGGGACAACAATCCCTACGCCGTGCTGGAGTACCTGGTCGCCGAGCACCTGTATCCAGCCGGACACCCGTATGCGCATACGGTGATCGGCTCGCTCGATGATCTGACGAATGCAACGCTCGACGACGTGCGTGCGTTTTTCAATACGTGGTATGTGCCGAACAATTGCACGCTGACGCTGGTCGGTGATTTCGATGTGGCAGAGGCGAAGCGGCTTGTTCAGAAGTACTTTGCTCCGCTCGCGCCGGGTGAGCCCCTGTCGCGGCCGGGCGTGAACATACCGGTTCTGCCGTCGACGAAGCAGGTGCGTGCGAAGGATCGCTCGCCGCAGGGACTTCTCGTGCTGGTGTATCCGACACCGCAAACCTTCTCGCGCGAGGAGGCGGCACTCGATGCGGCGGCATCGGTGCTTGGTGGTGGCAAGTCGTCGTACCTCTACAAGCGTCTCGTGCGCGAACTTGATCTGGCGTCGAGCGTGTCCGTGTACAACGCGTGCAGCGAAATCTCGGGTGAGTTCACGATTCGTGTGCAGGCGCGTCCCGGTCGCAGTCTCGAGGAAATCCGTGCCGTGGTCGACGAGGAAATTGCAGCGTTCGCGCGGCGAGGTCCCACGAAGGATGAGTTGCAGCGGGAGCGTGCGCGTCGTGCGATGGATTTCATGAGCGGACTGCAGCGCATCGGCGGATTCGGTGGTGTGGCGGATCGTCTCAATCAGTACAATACGTTTCTCGGCACACCGGACTACTTCCAACAGGATTACGACCGCTACATGAATGTGACGGCGGCAGATGTCACACGCGAGTTCACGAAGTGGGTGGCTGCTGCGCATCGTCTTGAAGTGCACATCACCCCGGAGAAGAGCGGGCGTCCGGATGCACCCGAATTCGATCGCAGCGTGGTGCCGGCAACGGGAAGCAGCGTGAGCTTTGCCGCACCGAAGACGCAGGGGACAAAGCTTCCGAACGGTCTCGAGGTTGTTGTCGCTTCCAGACCGGGGCTTCCGCTTGTGAACGCACAGTTGATCATCCGTTCCGGCAACATCCTCGAAGACGCAGACAAGGCGGGTGAGAGCATGTTGACGGCGGCGATGCTCGATGAGGGGACGACCAAGCGCAGCGCGTTGAAGATTCGTGAGGATCTCGACATGCTGGGCGCTTCGCTCGGCGTTGGCGGGGGCAAGTCAGGGAGCAGTCTCAGTGTTGAATGCATGAAGCAGCATCTGGATGCGACCATGGAGATTGCGTCTGATGTCGTGCTCAATCCCACATTCCCGCAGGATGAGTTTGCGCGTGTACAGAAGCAGACGCTGGACGGCATTTTGCAGATGAAGAGCAATCCTTCAGTCATCGCCGGACAAGTCTTCAACAAGATGCTCTTCGGATCGGGTCATCCGCTCGGGATTCCCTCGGGTGGAACGGAGTCATCGGTACAGGCACTCGGGATTGCCGATCTGAAGCGAAATTACGAGACGTATTGGCGACCCAACAATGCCGCGCTCGTGTTCGTGGGTGACATCACGCTCGACGAAGCAGTGCAGCTTGCCAGCAGATATTTCGGAGCGTGGAAGCAGGCGTCGCTTCCGCCGCTGACGTTGCCCGCGTTCAGTGCGCCGAAGGAACATGTGATCTATCTGGTCGACCGGCAGAATGCGCCGCAGTCGCAGATTCGCATCGGATCGACGGCACCGGACCGCTACTCGAAGTCGTATTACGATCTGCAGGTGGCCAACGCGCTGCTGGGCGGTGCGTTTTCCTCACGACTGAATCTCAATCTTCGCGAGGAGAAGGGGTACACCTACGGGGCCTTCTCGATGATGGCGAACGCACGAACGCATGGCACCTGGGTGGCGAGTGCAGGTGTGCAGACGGCGTTCACGAAGGAGTCTCTGATCGAGTTCATGAAGGAGATCACGGGCATTGCCGGGGCGCGTCCCGTGACTGACAGCGAGCTCGACGGGATGCAGAAGAATCTGACCCGCGGATTCGTCCAGCAGTTTGAAAGCAACGGACAGGTGCTCGGCGAGGTGGCTTCCCATGTGAGTTACGGATTGCCCGTGTCGGACATTGACCGTTACATACCGTCCGTCGAGCAGCAGACGCCATCCTCCATCATGGAGACTGCGAAGAAGTACTTTTCCTTCGACAATGCGATCACGGTCGTGGTCGGAGATCGGGCGCAGATCGAGGCGGGGATCCGGGCGCTCGGCTGGGGCCGGGTGGTGGTTGTGGACGCGGACGGGAATCCCGTGCAATAGGCACACGCACATCGGAGAACCCCTCGTCGTGTTCTCCGGGCGGGTCACTTTTTTTTCCCTGCGGCCGCATGCAACTCATGCGGCCGCAGTGCGTACACGAGAGTGCATAATACCTCCCTTCAAAGCCTTGTGATTCGTTCTGTACGCAAGGCTTTTTTCTTGCTACCCCAGCTTGCGACGGAAGCGCAGGACGGCGGCACTGAGAACGATCGTGCCGAAAGCGATCATCGAGAGTGTTTCGGGCAGGAGTTCCCGCAGACCGGCTCCCTTCAGATAGATCTCGCGCAGGACCACGAGGAAGTAACGCAGGGGATTGGCGAGCGTGAAGATCTGCACGGGTTCCGGCATGTTCGCGATCGGAATGAAGAATCCCGACAGGAGGATGGCGAAGATCATGAAGAACCAGGCGACGAAGAGGGCCTGCTGCTGTGTCTCGGAGATGGTCGAGATGAAGATGCCGAGTCCGAGCGTCGTCATGAGAAAGATGGCAGCCTCGGCCATCAGCAGGAGATAGCTGCCCGTGATACCGATGCCGAAGAGCAGGTAGACGAAGCCGATCGCGATGTTGATTTCGATAAATGCGAGGATGCTGAAGGGGATGACCTTGCCGAGCACGAGCTGCCAGGCACGGATCGGTGTGACCATGAGTTGTTCGAGGGTTCCGATTTCCTTTTCGCGCACGATGCCCATGCTGGTGAGGAAGACGGTGATGATGAGCAGGATCAGCGCAACAATGCCGGGTACGATGTAGACGCGGCTTTCGAGATTGGGATTGTACCAGAAGCGCGGTTCGGCCTCTGCACGGTGCATGTCGCGCATCGACATGCCGAGCGCCGGTTCGGCCTCGATGATGCGGGCTTGAAAACGTTGCACGATGTCGGTCGCGAAGCCCATGGCCACCCCCGCCGTGTTGCCGTCGATGCCGTCGACGAGCAACTGCACGGCTGGCGTTCGTCCCCGCACTACGTCGCGCTGAAAATTGGGTGGGATGACGATGGCAAGGCTGGTCTGGTCCCTGTCGAAGTGCCTGCGCAGTTCGGCATCACTGTCGGCAGTACCGACGAGAATGAAGTGCTTCGAATGGGCGAAGTGGCTGATCAGATCGCGACTCATGGGTGTGCGGTCTCGATCGGACACCATGACACGAACATTGGTGACATCCACGGTGATGGCATTGCCGAGGATGAGGATCTGCACGAGCGGCATGACGAACAGGATGGCAACCATGATGCGGTCGCGGAACACCTGCCGGAACTCCTTCTGGACGAGGTAGAAGACTTGTCGCATCTGTGCGCCCCTATTCGAGTGTGGTGCGGAAGCGTCGTACGGCGATCGTGATCATCAGGAGACCGATCGCGACGAGAAGCCCAGCGTGCTGCCAGAGTTCGGCGAGTCCCACCCCCTTGATCAGAATGCCGCGGATGATGATGAGGAAGTACGTGGCGGGGATGGCGCGCGAAAGGATCTGCAGAATCCACGGCATGCTCGCGATGGGAAAGATGAAACCGCTGAGCATGATCGTCGGCAGGATCGTGGCCATGAGTGTCATGAGCATGGCGATCTGCTGCGTTCGCGCCACCGAGGAAATCATCAGACCGAAGCTGAGTGCGACGAAGATGTACACGAGGGAGAGTACGGCAAGCAGACCGAGATCACCGCGGTAGGGCACGTCGAACAGCAGGCGTGCGAAGACGAGGATCAGCACGCCATTGAGAAAGCCGAGCACGATGTAGGGTGCGACCTTTCCGATGATGATTTCGAAGGGATGGATCGGACTGACGAGGATCTGCTCCATCGTTCCGGTTTCCTTCTCGCGCGTGATGGCGATGGATGTGAGCAGTGCGCTGATGAGCAGAAGAATCAGTGCCACGAGTCCCGGCACGAAGAAATTGGCGCTGCGCATGTCGGGATTGTAGAACACCCGAGGCTCCATCGAGATGATGGCAGGGGCACGGCCGTTGAGTCGCTGGTTGTAGAGCCGCAGTACCTGGGAGGCGTAGTTGTTGATGAAGGTGCCGACATTCGAATCGCTGGCATCGATCAGCAACTGGACCGGGACGGTTCGATCGGTGTGGATCCGTTCGGCGAAGTCGCGCGGGACGACGATCACCAAGGTCGCCTCGCGTCTGCTGAACAGCGCTGGAACATCCGCCCGCGTGACGGCGATCGGTAGTCGGAGAAAAAACCCGTTGTCTTCGAAGGTGCCGATGAGTTCGCGGCTTTCCGGCGTGGCACTCTCATCGATCACCGCGAACCGGATGTTGCGCATGTCCATTGTGATGGCGTATCCGTAGAGGACGATCATCATGATGGGCATGAGCACGATGATCAGCAGCGTGCGCCAGTCGCGGACGATGTGGATGAATTCCTTGCGCACGATTGCGCGGATGCGTCGCAGCATGTCAGCCTCCGATCAGCGCGATGAACACATCCTGCATGCTCGCACGCCCATGCTTCTCCTTGAGGGCACGCGGCCCTCCCATTTCGATGATGCGACCCTGATGCATGATCGACACGCGCGTGCAGTACTCGGCTTCGTCCATGTAATGTGTGGTGACGAAAACTGTCGTGCCACGTGCTGCAAGATCGTAGATGATGCGCCAGAATCGTCGTCGGGAAATGGGATCGACGCCGCCGGTCGGCTCGTCGAGGAAGATGATGGAGGGATCATGCAGCAGGGCAGTCCCAAGCGCGAGCCGCTGCTTCCATCCCAGCGGAAGTGATCCGGTGACGGCACTTCGCTGGTTGCCGAGGTCGAGGGTCTCAAACAGTTCATCGGTCTTGCGACGGATCGTTGTGCGGTCGAGTCCGTAGACGCCGCCATAGAACTCGATGTTCTGCGCGACGGTGAGATCTTCGTACAGAGAGAAACGCTGGCTCATGTACCCGATGCGTCGCTTGATGGCCGCGGCCTCTGTGCGGATGCTGTAGCCGGCAACGGTGGCTTCCCCCGAGGTGGGAGGCAGCAGACCGCAGAGCATGCGGATGGCGGTCGTTTTCCCGGCGCCATTGGCGCCGAGGAATCCGAAGATTTCCCCTGGCTGGACATCGAGCGTGATGTCGTCCACTGCGGTGAAGGACCCGAAGCGTCGCGTCAGGTGCGAAACGTGGACGGCGGAATCCCGGGGTGGAGGGACCGGGCGCGGATCAGGAGTCACGACGGGCTCCGATCAGGTGGATGAAGACATCCTCGAGTGTGGCGTCGATCTGTTCGACGTCGATGCTGCGGCCGAAGGCCTTTTGTGCAGCACAGCGGACGTCTTCGAGTGTTGTCGCGGCCTCGGCCGTGATGTGGAGGCTCTCGCCGAAGCTGTGCACGCCGAGGATTCGGGGATCGGTGGCGGTGAGATCGGTGACGCCGCGCAAGACAAGATCGGGATCATGAACGGCGAAGACGGGAAGCGCGAAGTTGCGTGCAAGGAGTACGGGGTCTCCCTCGGCAAGAGCACGACCTTCGTGCATGACGAGTACGCGATCGCAACGCAGGGCTTCGTCCATGTACGGGGTGGAGACGATGATGGTGACACCGTCTGCAGTGAGCTCGCGGAGGATGGTCCAGAATTCGTTGCGGGATACGGGGTCGACGCCGGTCGTGGGCTCGTCGAGGACGAGCAGTTCCGGGTCGTGGATGAGCGTACACGAAAGTGCCAGCTTCTGTTTCATGCCACCGGAGAGGCGTCCCGCGAGCCGTTGTGCGAAGGGCTCGAGCCGGCTGAAGGTGTACAGGCGCTGCTTGCGCGATGCCACTTCCGTGGCAGGCACGCCGAACAGGTCCGCGAAGAAGGTGAGATTCTGATCGACGCTGAGATCGGGGTAGAGGGAGAAGCGCTGCGGCATGTACCCGACGACGCTGCGGATTGCTGTCACGCCGCGAAGCACATCCTGACCGCAGACGTTGATCACGCCGTTGTCGGGACGCAGCAGTGTGACGAGGGTGCGCATGGTGGTGGTCTTTCCTGCACCATCGGGTCCGATCAGTCCGTAGAGCGTCCCTCGTTCAACTGTGAAGCTGAGCGAGCGCACGGCGGGTGTCTCTCCGTAGGATTTCGAGAAATCCTCCACGTGCACAGCGGCATGTGCTGACGTGTCCGCAACGGATGCGTCGACGTACGTCGCGCGCTGTCGCATCATTGCTTCACTCCGCGCGCGACGACGGTCACAGGCATTCCGATCTTCAGCAGTCCGTCGGCATTCGGTACCGTGACCTTGGCCGGGAACACCAGGCTCGTGCGGGTCTCCTCGGTGAGGATGGTCTTCGGGGTGAATTCCGCTTTGTCTGAGATCCATGTGAGCGTGCCGTGCAGCGGCTTCCCCTCGGTGCCATCGACGAGCACGTCGACGTCCATGCCGATGCGGAAGGCGGGCAGGTAGGTTTCCTCGAGATACACCTTTGTGTACATCACGCGCAGGTCGGCGATGTCGCAGACGGGACTCCCGACACCGAGCAGTTCACCTACGTCGGCGTAGCGCACGAGCACCGTGCCGTCGATCGGGGCGAGGATCGAGGCGTCGCGACGCTGGGTGCCGAGCACACGGGCTCCGGCCTGCACCTGCGCGCGTCTGCTGACGAGAGCCGCGGCCTGTGCTCGCAGGGCTGCGATCTGCGCGTCGGCAGCATCCTTCTGAGCGCGCAGGTCGTCAACGGATTGCTGCGTAGCCGCGTTCTCCGCAAGCAATGCGGTCAGACGGGACAGACGCTGCGCGACATTGTCGCGGGAGACCGTCGCTGCACGTATCTGGGCGTCGAGCGATTGTGCCTGATGCGAGATCTCGTCCATTGTCGCATCGGACTGTGAGATCTGATGATCGAGGCGTTCGGTGTTGACAACGAGGAGGACAGAATCGCGGGTCACCATGCTCCCTTCATCGAAAGAGAGCTGCGTGACGAGTCCGGGTACCTGTGCGCTCACGCGCACGGTGGTCGCCTCCATGATGCCGGAGAGTTTCAGATCGGTATCATTCGACGACGAACAGCCTGCGGCCAGGGTGACGAGGAACAGGAAGGGGAGGATGCGGGATGTCATCGAAGGCTCCATGCGATGCGCATTCATGCAGTATCTGAGGTTCAGTTGGGAAGTCATCGCACAGCTCCGACCGCAGCTGCCAGCTCGGTCTGCTTGATGACGTATTCGATGCGTGTCTGCTCGCGACGCAGCAGCGCGGTTGTCAGCGCGGTTTCCGCGTCGACGAGGTCTGTCGTTGTCGCCATGCCTTCACGAAGGCGCGCTTGCGTTTGTGCAAGTCGCTCCTCTTCGAGCCGGATGTTCTGCTCGAGCATGGCCAGTGTGACGCGCCTGACGACCACGTCTTCACGAGCGATACCGATGGCGGTGCGGATCTGCGCCCGTAGCTGCCGCGTGCGTGCATCGGTCTTTCTCGTTTCCAGATCCGCGCGTTCGATCTGCGCTCTGTCACCTCCCCAGTTCCAGAGATTCCATTCGAAACGAACCGCGGCGGTGTAATAATCCATCCAGTCATTGCGCAACTGATCGACCCCAGGCCTCCCGTACTTCCATGCTGCCGTCGCTGCGATCGTCGGGAACAGGGAGCCACGGGCCATGTCCGCGCCGTGCTCGCTTGCGACACGCTGTGCGTTGAGCGCCCGGAGTTCCGAACGGGAATCCATGGCCATCGCCACGAGGGATTCCTCGGATTGCTGTTCGAGTCCCACCTGCATGCCCTCGAATGCGGCGACATCGAAACGCGATGCGCTTCCCGAAAGTTGCATCAGCATCAGGATTGCGCGTTCGTAGCTTCCCGCAGCAACAGCGCGGTCAACGTCGAGCTGAGCAATGCGTGTTGCGAGCTGCAGTGTATCGAGGGGGAGCGCCTGTCCCTGTGCGACCAGGCGGCCCCGATGCACGAGCAGTTCGCGAAGCATCTGCTGCTGGGTTCCGAGGATTGCACTGCTGGTTCGCGCAAGCTGCGCGAGGCGATAGTGCTGTTCGACGAGTGTGCGAATGTCGGAAATGGTGGCCGCCAGCACGTGTTCGGAGGCGATGCGCTGCTGTTCCTGCATGCCGACTGCGTGCTGGAGCCTGAACCCCGAGAACAGCGGCATCGACGCAGAGAGCGCCGCCTCGTATACGTTGCCGTCGCCGAAGGACATGGTGCGACTGAACAGTCCGGGAATTGCGAGTGTGATCTGCCCGACCTCGCTCACGTGTGCGTACGACGCGGTCAGATCGAGTCGAGGCAAACGTGCGGCCTTCGCTGTTTCCTCACCTCTGCGTTGCTGTTCGACCGTCAACCGCTGCTGCTCGATCGCCTCGTGATGCTGGACGGCGTGATCGAGGAGCATGTCGAGCGTGCGTACGTCGCGCTGTTGTGCGTGGACCGTGCTCCCGCATGCAATGGCGATCAGTAGCATGCACATCGAGGTGCGCATACCTCGAACATAGTAGTGTGGGAAGGATCGCTGCATGTTCATGATGTCCTCCGAACTGCGAGGCCGTTGTAGATGATGTCGAAGACGTGCTGTTTGCGCTGCTCGATCAGTTCGTCCCGTCGCGTCTCCATTTCCGGGAAGATGGCCGACATGATCGGAAAGGAGAGAAAGAAGAAGACGCAGGAGCCCACAATGGTGATCAGGGTCTGCAGCGGATCGATGGGATGGATCTCACCATCCTGTTGCGCGCGGATAAGCGACTGGAGAAGGAGGTTCGGCGGATTGCCTGGATCAGCCTGAACGGCATCTGTCATTTTTTGTCTGAAGACCGGTGCTCCCATGCTGACTTCATGGAGCACGAAACGAACAAGGGTTGCATGCTCCCGGAGCATGTCGATATACTTGGAGACAAATACGCGGAGCACGACCTCGAATCTGTCATTCGGTTCCAGAGCCTCGGTGATCATGGTGAAGAACTTTCGCATGATGTAGGAAAATACTTCCTCGTAAAGCTTGTCCTTCGATCGGAAATAATAGTGCACCAGTGCCTTGTTGATGCCTGCGGCATCGGCGATGTCCTGCATCCTTGCTCCTTCGCGGCCGTGCTCGGCAAACACGGACAGAGCAGCCGCGAAGATCTTCTCCTCGGTTTCAGTCAGCTGTGCATATCGATGTTGATCCATTGGTTTAACTGTATGGTTAAACTATGGAGATAAACTTAAGGGGGAATGTTGCGAAAGTCAAGAGAAATGTCGGCACCATGCCATATTTTTCCGTTCGAACTATCGGAAGCCTCCCATGCCATGTCCAATTCGTCTCGTCCTGCTTGTTGTTGTCCTCGTTGGTACCCACGCCCACACATCCGTGAAGGCACAATCACATGCCGCCGATGATCCCATGCTGCGATCACTCGTCGGGTCGTGGACGGGTACCTGCACGATAGGTGAGCGAACGCATCCCAGTGATGCAACGTATGCGTGGACCCTCGGTGGTGCGTTTCTCGAAGGAACGCTGAGTGTCTGGCGCGATGGGTCCCGTCGTAGCATGCTATTCGAACGCCGGGAACTGCTGCGCGCTGCGGGGGAGGGGCTCATCGCCGTCCATCTGTTCGACAGCAGGGAATATGCCGCATGGGGCGAGCTCTCCGGATCCGGTACATCGCATGCACTGGCGCTGGACTGCTCCGACGGACGGCGTATCGCGGGACTCTTCACGTGGAGGGCCGCCGATGCGTTCGACTGCACGCTGACCATGTCTGGCGACCGTGCGGACGAGATCGAGGTGACGACGATCACTCTCAGGAGGAGACCGTGAGTCCCCTGCTCACGCTCGTCGCGGTTCTCATGTTCCAGGCCGGCATCTCCCGCACCGTGCTGCTGCCTGCTGAATGGTTCGCACCGCCCCTTTCGCTCGTCTGGTGGCTTCCGCTGGGGGGGGCGGCAATGCTCTTCGTGCTCGGGGCGCGTGCGTTCGACCTGTGGGTGTTTCTGGGCCTCTCGCAGCTGCGCGCCCGAAAGGACGCATCCCCAGGCACTCTGGTATTGCGGGGTGTACTGCGGCACGTACGGCATCCCTGGTACTCGGCCACGATTCTGTTGATGTGCGCGTGGATCGACGGGACCGACGTTTCACTCGTGATGCGTCTGGTGCTTGTCGCCTATACAATTGTGGGGACGCTGCTCGAGGAGCGAAAGCTTGTGTCCGAGTTTCCCGATGCGTATCCCCGCTACCAGCGCGAAGTGCCCATGCTGCTGCCACGCCTGCGTCCCGTCAGGGACATTTGAATCATGCGCCGCCGAGCAGGTAGGCGACAAGCGCCTGCATGTCGGTGTCGGACATGCGCCATCGCGGCATCGGATGATGCAACCGCCTGCCCGACGATGTGATGCCGTCGACAAGCACGCGCCGCAGGGTTGCTGCGTTATAGGGCAGGCGTCGTCCGGGAATCTCAACTGCGAGTCGTTCGGGTGTGATGTCGGGTGCCACGTAAGGACCGAATTCCGGTATCGGGCTCCGGAGTCCTCTTCTGTCCTCCCCATGGCATGACGCGCATGCGAGCACGCGCGCGGGATCTATCAGTCCGGACCGATCGACGATCGCCTCGACAGGTGCACCGTCGGATCCGATGCCTTCCACATAGATGCGTTCGCCCGCATCCTGCGTGCCGCATCCCGCCAGAAGTACGGTGCACGCTGTGATGATGATGCGCATGGCGCGAAGGTGGCGGAATGGCAGCAGCATGATCATGCAGGCGGGATGGTGGGAAGCGTGGATTTCAGCGGAACCGTTGCATGCGAGCAATGAAGAATCCATCAGTGCCATGTGTGGAGGGGGAGAGTGTAAGATGCCAGGTGTCTGCTGCGAGGCCCGGAATGCAGACACCAGAGCGGGCAAACGCGGGCCCGAGCGGGGAAGCCTCGAAATCCGCATGTGCGTTCAGAAACCAGCCGACCACATCCTCGTTTTCGTCGGGAAGCAGCGAACAGGTTGCGTAGACGAGTGTGCCGCCGGGCCGGACATGGATGGCGTTCGCGGCAAGCAGGTTGCGTTGCCGTGCGGCAAACTTGTCGAGGGCCTTCGGTGTCAGGCGATACAACACTGTAGGTGTACGCCGTGCGGTGCCGGTTCCCGAGCAGGGGGCATCCACGAGCACGGCGTCGAAATCCTCATGCGATTGCACGGCGTCGCGGTCCGACCGAACCACGCGCGTGCGGATCGAATGCAAGCCGCTTCGCGCTGCGCGTGCCGCGAGTGACCGAAGTCGCACCGGCTCGACATCCGTGGCGAGAATCGAACCCGCATCTCCCTGCAGATCGGCAAGGTGCATCGTCTTCCCACCCGCACCGGCACAGGCATCGAGAATGTGCCATGTGGATTCCGGTGCGAGCGCCAGCGCCGCGAGTTGACTCGCTTCGTCCTGGATGTCGATGTCACCGTCGGTGTAGACAGGCAGATCCGTCACACGTGCGCGCGTGGAGAGAAGGAGCCCTGCTGGAACCAGCACGCTGGGCCCGGCATCAACCCCAGCTTCACGCAGCCTGATACGCACGTCCTCGCGCGACATGCGCATGGAGTTCACTCGCAGCACCGGCAACGCCGGTTGCATCAGCGCGCGCGCGAGCGCGTGCACCTCCGCGGCCGTGCGCGGATGGACGTCCGATGTCAGCAGCCGCTCCAGAATCCACTGCGGCGTGCCGGTACGCCGGGCAAGCGCAGATGCAACATCCCGCGCAGCGGCATCCTGCCTGCGAAGCATCAAATCTACATCGGCATCGATGCTGTCGAAGGATGTGCGCACGGCAGTGAACCAGCGCGCCACGGCCTGCTCATGAACGGCCAGCACGATGCCGCACGCCTCCTGCAGCACCTCGGCACACGGCACTTCCATGACCAGATCCGCCCGAGCGGGGAGCGCGAGCGCGCTGACCATTGCCAGCCGCGCGTCGAAGGCAGGTGCGTCCGGCACCGCACTGCGCGCCCGCTCCACGCACGCATCCAGAAGAGTCGACGCGCGGAGTGCCGAGAACGCGAGTCCGGAGACGATGCGCTTGTCCTCACGATCAAGGGATTTCTTCCCGTGAAGAAAAGCCGATGCGAGCTGGGCTGGATTCTGCGGCGACTTGCGCAGGATGCGGAACAATTCCGCGGCGTGGCCGATGAGCGTGGCACAGTGCCGCGCGGATGCGGAGTGCATGATCCGGACGAGGTGCGTGGGAGGGTTGTGGGGAAGTCTTAGGTACCGTAACGGAATCCGAGATGCTGCGCAACCTCGGGCGGAAGCGTCGGCAGCGCCTTGCGGGGGAGCAGGCAGGTCGAAAGGTTGATGAGGTCGACGAACACCTTGTGATTCTCTGCGGTCGAGCGAAGATACTGATGCCCCGACGAACCGCCCGTCCCGATCTTCATGCCGATCATCCTGTGCACCATGAGAGAATGCCTGTACCGCCACGTCGTCAGCAGTTCATCGATGTCGATGAGCACGTCGAGCAGCCGGAACGGCATGTGCAGAATCGGTTGGTCGCGATACAACATGATCAGCAGGGCTGCCTGCATCGCCTTGTGCGAGAGCCGCCGCGAACCCTCGGCCTGCAGCCGTGCATGCGTTGCGGGATCGATTACCGCTTCGAAGGATGCGCGTGTCCGATGAAGTTCGGCGAGTTGCATGAGCTTCTGTTCTTCGGTGAGTGTGTGATTGGATTCTATCACGCGCTGGTCGTCGTCGAGCATCGCATGCACCGCATCCCGGTACGCGTCCCAGAAGCGGAATCCACCGAACTCGATGAATGGCGTGCGCTCGAGCCAGCGCTCGACCAGATCATGCAGCGACGGTTCCCGCTCGGTCTGTTCGAGAAGCACGCGGTGCTCGGGTGCGAGCCGTGTGTGGTACGCATGCTGATTATACAACTGCCGCTGCTCAGGCCTGAGACCGAGCAGATTTTCGACCCGCCGAAACTGCACGCTCTGAAAACCGGAGGCAGGAAAGAGGAAGTCCCGGAAATCAAGAAAATCCAGCGGCGTCATCGTCTCGAGTACACGAAGCTGATCGATCAGGATCTTTTCGATCTCCGTCACACGTTCCAGCCTGGCGACCGCCGTCCCGATATGCGTGTCATCGACGGTGTCGCCCAGAAACATGTCGCGTACGCTCTCGAGCTCGAAGAGGATCTGTTTGAACCACAGTTCGTAGACCTGGTGCACGATGATGAAGAGCATCTCGTCGTGCGCGGGCTCACCGAATGCAACACTGCGCAGGTGCTGGCTCGAGGTCAGTGCCTCGACCTTGAGGTAGTCGGCGTAGTAGAGCGGGGGATAGGGCTTCTCCATTGCGGTCTTTCGCTGGCTCGCGTGCGTCGTCACAGCGCGATGGGTGAGAGGGTTGTGGTGACAAGTGTGTACGCGAGGTCCCAGTCGACATCGTCGATGCGCGTGCGGTCGGCGCACAGCTGCTCGAGAATCCGATCCTGCACACGGCCGCGCGCCTGGGCGTCTGCGTATGGGATGCGTGTGAAGCTGACCATCGAATACTTCGGAATGAACATGTCCGGAAAGCGGCGTTCCAACTCGAGACCCGCCGCCCGCTTGAGAAGGAAGTGGGGGTCGGCGGTCAGATCGCGCATCTCCACGAAGTTCTCGATCGCGAGATCGGCGATCGCATCGGCGTTGCGTCGGCGTCGTTGTTCATAGTCGCTGAACACCCGGGACCAGTCGGCTCCGTGCTCGTCGATGCAGGCGGCCAGTGCACTGCAGTCTTCAAACGATGCATTCATGCCCTGTCCGAAGAAAGGGACGATCGCATGCGCGGCATCGCCCAGCAGCGCGACACGTCCTTCGACATGCCAGGGCGCACACCGTACGGTCACAAGCGCACTGGCGGGATTGTGCGCGAAGTCCTCGTCGAAGGTCGGCATGAGCGCGAGTGCATCCGCGAACTGATCGTCGAAGAACGCCCACGCCTGCGCTGGCGTGGCCAGCGACGAGAAACTCGGGTCTCCCTCGAAGGGAAAGAACAGGGTCAGCGTGAAGCTCCCGTCAAGATTCGGCAGTCCGATCAGCATGTACGACATGCGCGGCCAGATGTGCAGCGCATGCCGCTCGAGCTGGAACGCGCCGTCTGCACCCGCGGGAATGTGCAACTCCTTGTAGCCGTGCTCGAGATATTGCTGCGCGTAGTTGAAGCGACCTCGCTGCAGCATTGCACCGCGAAGGGCAGAGGCTGAACCGTCAGTTCCGATCACAGTGTCGGCACGCGCGGTGAACTCCCTCCCGTCGCGCTCGTCCCGCAGGTGCACCTCTCCGGAATCGAGATCCATGCCGATGCATCGCGTTTCAAAATGAATGGTCACATCCGGGAATCCCTCCGCACACGATAGCAGCCGCTTGTTCAGCTCACCTCGGGACACGGAATTGATATGCTGGCTCTCGTCCTGTCCGTAGGGCACGAAGAACGGCGCACCTGCATGGGGATGAATGCAGCGACTGTGCATGGGAATCGCGATCGACAGGATGTCGTCGGCAAGCCCGACCTCCTCGAGTGCGTGAATGCCACGCACCGACAGCGCGAGATTGATCGACCGGCCGGCACTGATGCGCGCGCTGCGCATGTCGGGTCGCCGCTCGTAGAGATCGACGCGGAAGCCCCTGCGCGCAAGCGACACGGCGAGCAGCGTGCCGGCGAGGCCGGCGCCGATGAGAATGACATGGGAACGATCAGCAGACATGGTGGATATCCTTGGATGGATCAGGACGCAATGGCACGATGAAACACGGCGGCAAACCGATACACCTCGCGGAAGCTGTTGTACAGTGGCACGGGTGCGAGCCGGATCACGTCGGGTTCGCGCCAGTCGCAGATGATGCCCTCCGCGCTCAGGCGGTCGAAGACGGAGCGTCCGTCTTCGATGATGCGAACCGAGAGCTGGGCGCCGCGCTGCATCGGATCCCGCGGCGTGATGAGGTGCCATCGGGACGAGGGATGCTGCGCGAGCAGATATTCGAGATAGGCCGTCAGACGGAGGCTCTTCGCATGCAATGCGTCCATGCCGGCTTCCGCAAAGAGGGTGAGGGATGCACCGAGCGCCGCCATCGGGAGGATCGCGGGATTGCTCACTTGCCATCCCTCGGCACCTTCAATGGGATCGAAGGGATGCAGCATCTCGAAGCGGGTCTGCGCGTTCTGCCCCCACCACCCGGTAAAACGCGGCAACCCGGCGCGTGCATGACGCGCATGCACGAAGCACCCTGCCGTGGTGCCGGGTCCCCCGTTCAGGTACTTGTACGAACACCAGACCGCGAAATCGACGTCGTCGTCGTGCAGATGCAACGGGACGTTGCCCGCAGCATGCGCCAGATCGAATCCGGCGACGACGCCGCAGGCATGGGCCGCGCGCGTGATGCGCGCAATGTCGAAGAACTGACCGGTGTAGTAGTTCACGCCACCCAGCAGCACGAGTGCGATCGACTCTCCCTCGCGAGCGAGCAGGGACTCGATGTCCTCTGTTCGGATCACATCCTCCCCCGGTCTTGGGGTGACCTCGATCAGATCGGTTGCGGGGTCGAACCCGTGCCAGGCGAGTTGCGAGGCGGCCGCATAGCGGTCCGATGGAAACGCCATATGCTCGATCACGATCTTTCGACGCTGGGGCGTGGGACGATAGAACGACACCATCATCAGGTGCAGATTCACCGTCAACGTATTCATCACCACAACCTCGCCCGTTTCCGCACCGACGATCGCCCGCATGGCATGCGCAAGTCGCTCGTGATACGGCATCCACGGCAGCCGCGCATGGAAATGCCCCTCGACGCCGAGACGCGCCCAGTCGTCGAGCATCTCCTCGACTGCGGGACGCACTCCAACCGGTTGGAGTCCCAGTGAATTTCCGCAGAAGTAGATGACCTCGTCACCTTCAGTTGTACGGGGAATGAGGAAACGTTCGCGGTACGGCGCGAGCGCGTCCTGTGCGTCGAGCAGGTCAGCATGCGCGGCATCATTGCGGAAGCCGGCCCGCAGCGCCTCGAGATCAGGGGATGCGCCGGTCACACCGAAGGGTGCGATGTTCATATCTCTTGCTGCGGTGTTCATGGATGAGGAGCGATGCGAGTGAGGGGATGCAGCACGGGACGCGACGGTGCGGCGTCGAGCACGAAGGGTGCGATCTGCAGCGAGAGCAGCCACGCGCCATCGGCGATGTCATTGCCGACGTACACCATCTCGGTGATGGTTCGCAGCGCGGATGCCTGCGTATCGGCGGAAGGCGGTACAGCAACCTCGCGCGCGTCTGCCGCAAGATTCCAGTACACCCGGTGCGCACTCAGCCTCCCCTCGTCGAATGCGCGATCGAGCGACGGCACATCCACCAGCAGATGCTGCACGCCGTGCGCGACGATCGCATGCATCGCCTCCACGGTGAAGAAGGGTGCGGGGTCACGCATGTATGCGCGCCGTCGCTTCCCCTCGTCGTTGGGAAGCGTGCGGATGATGAGGGCCCTGGTGCATGCGGGCAGCGCAGACGCCAGGGCCGACTCGATGGCGGCAGCCGTGATCACGCGATCCGCGTCTTCCTTGACCAGAAGATATGACTCTCCGGTTTCCAGTGCGGGTACGGGACTGACGCTGATCAGTGTCGCGGGCACGAGCGCCCCCGCGAACACATCGGTGATCGCGATGCGTTCGCGTGTGAGGTGCCCGACACATTCGGTGTGTGTGCCATTGCAATGGGGGATGAGGGTCACGCGGTCGAAGTTGCAGCTGCCGCCGCGGCGTACGTCGCCGATGACCTCGCCCGCCGCATATGCCTCTGCGGAAGCCATCTCCACGTCATAGGCATTGGGCTGCGCCTCATCGAAGCGCATGGGAATCGAGATGTCTCTGGACTGTGTCAGATCTGCGCGCCACGTTGCGCCCCCTGCCTCGAAGCTGATCGACGTCATGCGAAGACCTCCGGGTCGAGTCCCAGCCAGTCGCAGGCGTTCGCACCCAGCAGTCGGCGTCGGTCGTCATCGGTGTACGCTGCGATTGATCGGATCAGTGCGCCCGGCGCATGCTCACCGAGCGGGAAGGGATAGTCGCTGCCCATCGCCACGCGGTTGATCCCGACGAGGTCGGTCAGATGCTGCAGCATGACGGGATCGTGCACGAGTGCATCGAGCCAGAAGCGGCCGAGATACGCGCGCGGTGAAACTGCATTGTCGACCGCGCAGAGGTCGGGTCGCACCGCGAAGCCATGCTCGATGCGGCCGAGCGTCGCTGGAAACGATCCCCCACCATGCGCGAACGCCACGCGCAGCGAGGGCAGGCGCTCGAACACGCCGCCGAAAATCATCGAGCAAATGGCGAGCGACGACTCGGCAGGCATGCCCACGAGCCATGGCAGCCAGTACTTCGGCATGCGCTCCTTCGCCATCATGTCCCAGGGATGCACGAAGACGGCCGCACCCAGATCCGCCGCCGCCTCGAACACGGGGAACAGCTCCGGGGCGTCGAGATTCCATCCCTCCACATGGGAGCCGATCTCCACACCTGCCAGGCCGAGCTCGCGCACGCAGCGCTCGAGCTCGCGCACAGCCAGATCGGCAGATTGCATCGGCAGAGTACCAAGTCCGACGAAGCGACGGGGATGCTCGGCCACGACGCCCGCGATGTGGTCGTTGAGCAGCTTCGAGAGATCCAGTGCATCCTCGGGCTTCGCCCAGTAGCTGAACATCACCGGTACCGTCGAGAGCACCTGCACATGCACGCCATGCGCGTCGCAGTCGCGCATCCGCAGAGCGGGATCCCACGTGTTCGCCCCCACTTCGCGGAAGAACCGGCCGTCGATCATCATGTGCGTGCAACCGGGACCGCGATGCTCCAATTGCACGAAGCCGCCGTATCCGTATCTGTCCTTCAGCACCGGCCAGTCGGGTGGAAGGATGTGCGTGTGCATGTCGATCGTCAGCATGGGCGTTCCAGGATCAGACCGCGAGTGGCGTGGGTGGTTCCATCACGGCGCCGCATGCGGTACACGTGCGCAGCGTTGTCGACGAGAAGAAACGCTCCATGAGCGGTGGCAGCTGGGTGACGATGTTCTCGAGTACGAAGTACTCGTCATGCAGCTTGTGGTTGCATTGCTCACAGAACCAGACAAATCCATCCTTTTCTCCGTCGCGACGCTTCCGCTCGATCACGAGGCCGACCGTTCCGGCGGGACGCTGCGGTGAATGGGGAACCCGCGCGGGCAGCAGGAAGATCTCACCCTGGCGGATGGAGACATCCCGCCGCTCGCCATGCTCGATCACACGTACGGTGATGTCACCTTCGAGCTGGTAGAAGAATTCCTCACCCTCGTTGACGTGGAAGTCCTTGCGCGCGTTGGGTCCGCCGACGACCATGATCATGAACTCCGCGTTCTCGAAGACGATCTTGTTGCCGACGGGAGGCTTGAGCAGATGGCGGTGCTCGTCGATCCACCGCATGAAGTTGATACCGTGCTCGGAATACATGAAGGTTCCTTTCTCAGCGCTCTGCGGCATCGCCGATCACGGCGATGCACTTGAGCTCGATGGCGATGGGAGTGGGAAGGGCATTGATCTCGACAGTCGTCCGGCAGGGACGGTTGTCGCGGAAGTACTCCGCGTATAGTCGGTTGTAGGTCGCGAAGTCGCGCGTCATGTTCGTAAGGAACACGGTGACGTCGACGAGCTGGTCCCAGCTCGACCCGGCCTCCTCGAGAATCGCTCGCACGTTGTTGAATACCGAGCGGCACTGGAGTTCGATGTCGTAGTCCGCGATCGATCCATCGGCTGCCAGCGTCACACCGGGAATGTCGCGCGAGCCGCGAACGCGGGGACCGACGCCGGAAAGAAACAGCAGATTGCCCACCCGTCGTGCGTGGGGGTACAGGCCCACCGGCTCCGGTGCGCGCGAGGAGTGGAGTTCCGTGTTCGTATGTTCAGGTGTCGTCATCATCGAGTGATCTTCGTGGATATGTGTCAGGCCTCGCCCAGTGCGATGCAGACGTTCTTGGACTCGGTGAAGAAATGCAGGGCTTCCTCGCCGCCCTCGCGGCCGACCCCGCTCTGCTTCATGCCACCGAAGGGGGTGCGCAGATCCCGCACCATCCAGCAGTTCACCCAGACAATCCCGCAGTCGATCGCTCCTGCGACCCTGTGCGCCCGCGTGAGATCCTGTGTCCACACGCTCGCCGCCAGTCCATACTCGGTCGCGTTCGCGAGCGCCACGGCTTCTGCATCGGTGTCGAAGGGCAGCAACGTGACGACAGGACCGAAGATCTCCTCGCGATTCGTCCGGCATGAGGCGTCGAGTCCCTCGATCACCGTCGGTGCGATGAAGAATCCATGTGCGCATCGTCCATCGAGTTGCACGCGCTCCCCACCGCAGAGCACGCGGCCGCCCTCCTCGCGCGCAAGGGCAATGTACGAAAGCACCTTTTCGCAGTGCTGCGCAGAGACGATGGCTCCCTGCTCGGTCGCCGCGTCCATCGGATCGCCCACGCGCAGCGCACGCACCCGCTCGACGAACGCATCACGGAACCGCTCGTAGATCGACCGCTCGACGAGGATGCGCGAACCGCATAGACAGATCTCACCCTGATTCGAGAACGACGAACGCACGACTGTCTCGAGCGTCCGCTCGAAGGCACAGTCCGCAAACACAAGCGTGGGATTCTTTCCGCCGAGTTCGAGCGACAGCTTCTTGAACATCGGTGCCGCAGTCGCCGCGATCGCAGCTCCGGTGGCAGTTCCACCTGTGAAGGAGATGGCGGGAATGTGGGGATGACGCGTGATGGCGGCGCCGACCCGCTGACCGGTGCCATGCACGATGTTCAGCACACCCGGGGGAAGCCCCGCCTCGATGCACAGCTGTGAAAACAGGAATGCTGTGAGTGGAGTGATCTCCGACGGCTTTGCCACCACGCAGTTTCCCGATGCGAGTGCGGGAGCGATCTTCCACGTAAACAGATAGAGGGGAAGATTCCATGGTGAGATGCAGCCCGCCACGCCGATCGGCGTCCGCAGGGTCACGTTCAGCGCCTTGTCATCTGTCTGATGGGCGTTGGTCGACGTGTGCAGGATGGCCGTGGCAAAGAAAGCCATGTTGCGTGCGGCACGCGGCATGTCGACAAATCGTGCCACCTGCACGGGCTTGCCGTTGTCGCGCGACTCTGCCTGCGCGAGGTGTTCGAGGTTGTGCTCGATCAGCGCCGCGATGCGCAGAAGCACGCGCGAACGCTCAGCTGCGGGCGTGCCGCTCCATGCGGGGAACGCAGCGCGTGCAGCGAGCACCGCGTCGTCGACGTCACGTTCATCCGAGGCGGAGAGGCGGGCGAACGCGAGTCCCGTGGCCGGCTCGATCACGTCGATCCAGCTGCCGCAGCGCGCCTGGCGCAACTCGCCTCCGATGTAGTTGAGAATGGTGTCCATCGTCATATGCAGGCAAACGCCGTCGATCAGGCGATCGGCGCCGGGTGGAACATCTGGCAGGTGCGGTATCTATGGAATTGCAGAGCAGAATAAAATACACAAGGCTGATGCTCCCTCACAACAGCCGATGCATCCGGAGGAGTGTCATGCATAGGAGCATGCAACGATACAACCCTGACGATGTCTCTCCTGACCCGCTGTGAACGTACTGTCAGGATTGCGACGCGGCAGCACCGGTCCTGGTGCCGGCCGGTGCAACGGAAGCAGGTGTTCCCTGTGGAACGGCGACGGGAAGCAGCGGGGCGGGTGCAGGCGGCATGGGCGGCTGCATGGCGGCCTTCCACGCACGGAGAATGTCCGCGTCCCTGCGATAGATGTCATCACGCAGCTGCAGGCGTCCCGCATCGTCCACCCACGCGGTGATGTAGTCGAGGTGAATCGGGACCTTTTCGTCGAGCTTGATGACCTTGCCCGCATGCGTCTGCCCCAGGTACTCGTTGACCTTGTCCATGTCCCATGCGGAGTGGTCCTTGAGCAGGAAGTCAACCAGCCGCTTCGGCTTTTCCACGCGCACGCATCCGTGACTCACGTCGCGGCTGGCCATCTTGAATGGACGGCGCACGGGCGTGTCGTGCAAATAAACGTTGTGGGGATTGTAGAAGCTGAACTTGATGCGGCCGAGCGCGTTGCCGTCACCCGAGCCCTGCACGAACCGGTAGGGGAAGCGTCCGGACGCGAGTGCCTTGAAGTTGATTGCCGAGGGACTGATCAGCGTGTCGTTCCGATACACACGATAATTGTTGCGCGCCAGATACGTCGGATCCTTTGACGCCATCTTGTAGGTCTCCTTCGACGCGATGCTGAACGGTACGCTCCAGACGGGATTCAAGATGACGAAGGTGACATCGCTCGACAGCATTGGTGTTTCATGACCAGACCGCTTGCCGACGCAGATCTTGATGTAATCGAGCTGCCTGCCGTCCTGATACGTCGAGACGTGGAAATCCGGAATGTTAACCAGCACATAACGTCCCGTCGTCGGATATGAATTCCACCGGAACCGTTCGAGGTTCAGGCGCACCTTCTGCATCCGATCTTCCAGACTCCAGTTCAGGGCCTTGATCGTCCCCCGTCCGATCACACTGTCGGGCGCCAGGCCGTTCCGCTCCTGGAACAGCCGCACCGCATATGCGAGTCGGTCATCATACTGATCGATGCGTGCGGCACCCGCGTGTGGCGCCGTCGAACTGTCGGCAAGCTCAATCAGCCGGCGGGCGTCCAGAAAGAGATCGGATTCCAGCAGCGGCAGGGCGTCGAGCATCCACTCGGTGCGCATGCGTTCACGCAGCCGCGCGATGATCGCATGGCGGTCTCCGGGAACAATTTTTCCCTCGATCTGCGGCAGCTGCACGGGCGTGTGGAACGCCGCCAGACGCTTGAGCATCTGCAGCGCTGACTGCAGACGCGTGTAGCGCTCGTCCTGCGGCTGAACCTCCCTCAGGAATGCCAGCGGATCGCTCGCGAGCAGGGGATCCGTGGATTCATATCCGGATCTGTTGCGGATACGAATCGAGTAGTCGTCGCTGTACGCGGACTTCGGATGCACAACTCCGAATTTCAGATCCGCTGCATGCGTCACCACGGCGTCGCTCATCAGCAGGTCGATCTGTGCGAGCATCGGATAGTCGATCGAGCCGTTGCGTGACCAGGCGGATTGCCATGCGGCAGTCAGCTTCCGCAGGTCGCCGACGTGATACCGCGCGGGGGGGATGCCGTGCACATCGGAATCCGCCAGCAGCTCGAACACGCCAGTGAACAGGGCTGATTCCACGCCTTCCCTCGTCCATCGTGCGGCGAACTCCACATCCCGATAGTAGGCCTGCACGACAGGTCCCTGACGCAGTGTCCAGATCAGTGCGTCACGTCGTGTGGAGTCGCGCATGAGCAGGGGACGCAGGGCGTCGGCGAATCGCACAGGATCGATGGCGGGGATGCTGCGTGTGGTGGAGATGTGAATGGAATCCCCGTGCGGGCGCTCCTGCGCCTGCGCACTGCCATGCGGTGGGTGGCCGCCCGTTGAACAGGAAGCCACGCACAACGCGACGACCGGCAACAGGAACAACTGCCGGCATGTGTGGCGCCAGGGGCGGAGATGAGCGTCGGATGGATTCATGTCAATTAACGCAAGATACGGTTTTTTCAAGGGTGTTGTGGTGTCCATTCGCACGATCCGGGGAATTGGCGTATTTTCTTTCATGCTCCCTGTCGGGAGCCCTCGCATATCCTCTCTTCACATGTCGTGGTTCAGATGACAGTACGCTGCCTTCTTCCCGCTCTGTTCCTGCTTGCCGCACCGCTTCTTGCGCAGCAGGCAGATCCCGCCACCGCCGCCCTCCGTGCCGCCGGTGATGCGACCATGTATCCCGGAGCATCGCATGTGGTCGTCTACGACTCGACCGAGGTCGATGTCATGGACTCCGGACTCAGCCATGTCGTCACGCACCGCCTCGTCAAGGCGCTGACGCCCACCGGCGCACGCGATCTGCGCAACATCGTCGTCGGGTACGAGCCGCTTTCGGCGGCCGTCGACATGCGTCTCGTGCGCATCCACCGCACCGATGGGCGCACGGAGACGCTGCCTGCTGCACGCGTCCATGACTATCCCGCACCTGCGCGTGCGATCTACTGGGGCGCCCGGGAAGTGCTTGCCGATGTGGGTCGTCTCAACGTGGGCGATGCCGTCGAGACGATCGTTCATCGCAAGGGCTTCACCTATGCGCTGCTTGCGAATCCGGACGACGATGAACGATTCGTTCCACCCATGCGAGGGCATTTCTACGACATCGTCGA
Source organism: Bacteroidota bacterium (assembly GCA_023432805.1). Classification (GTDB taxonomy): domain Bacteria; phylum Bacteroidota; class Ignavibacteria; order SZUA-365; family SZUA-365; genus JAEYUG01. Next base: position 68,594 of record JAEYUG010000052.1, read on the forward strand.
GTTTTTCAGCGAGCAGCCGATCAGGGAGAAGGTGTACCGCGTGTACATGCCGGCGAACAAGCCGCTGCAGTACGAGGTCTACAGCGGAGAACTGCAGTCGAGCGTCCTGTTTCCGCCCGAGAAGACAGCACGCGCGCGTGTGGTGACCAATGCGGAGACGAAACAGGCCGTGGTCGATCAGAACGCGCTGCATCCGGCACATGGACTCCCGGTCAAGGCTGGAAAGATTACCTATACCTTCGCGAAAAGGAACATCATGCCCATGAAGGGAGAGCCGGGCATGGTCGCCTGGTCGGATGTCGCCACGAAGCTGCTTCTGTCGACATCGCCCGACTGGTACGCGAAATCCGTCTGGTTCCACAAGGTCAATGAGGATTTCGGCAGCTTCGAAGTCACTCCCGACATGCAGGCGCTCGTCGACAGTCTCCTGCGCGGTGTGCGAGACGAAGCCGAAAAAATCTCGATCCTCAACCACTGGTCCGCCGAGGAGATCCGGTATTCCGGCATCTCGATGGGCAAGGGCGAGGGCTACACGCTGCATCCGGGTGCGATGACGCTCGCAGATCGCTGCGGTGTGTGCAAGGACAAGGCAGGCATCCTCGTCACCATGCTGCGTGCTGCAGGCTTCGAGTCGTATCCCGCCATGACGATGGCGGGATCCCGCATCGACCGCATTCCCGCCGATCAGTTCAACCACAGCGTCACCGTTGTCAAGCGGTCGTCCGGGGATTGGGAACTGCTCGATCCCACGTGGATTCCGGGTGCGCGGGAAATGTGGTCCAGTGCCGAGCAGCAGCAGGAATTCCTCCTCGGCATTCCGGGTGGCGCCGACATCATGACCACACCCGTGTCGCCTGCCGACAATCATTACTGGAAGCTGTCGGGCACGGCAACCCTTGGCGGGGATGGGACGCTCGAAGGTGAGTTCACGCTCGAGGCGGAAGGGCAGAGTGATGCGAACATCCGCCGCATCATGACGCGCGGCTGGCTCAGTTCGTGGAAGGAGTATGTTCCGCGCCTGCTCACGGCCGCAGCGCCGAGTGTGGAACTGCTCTCGATCGACATGCTCGATCCCTACGATCTCTCGAAACCGATGCGCATCACGTGCAGCTACCGCATCCCGGCCTATGCAACAGTGACGCAGGACCGTGTCTCCTTCATCCCCCTGCTCGCGCGCAATCCTTTCACCGATGCTGCGATGAGTGCCGAGCTTTCGACCGACACGACGCTGCGCACGCGTCAGTACGGCTTCCGCATGCGGTCGTCGAAGCTGGTGGAAGTGCGGGAACGCATCACCCTGCCTGCCGGCCTGCGCATCATCCACCAGCCGGCCTTCGAGTCGGTGAAGGATGCCGCCGCGTCCTTCTCTGCCGCATACACGGCGAAGGGCGGGTCGCTGGAGTTTCATGCCACGCACAGGATGGAGAAACGGCTCTACGAGGTGGGTGAATGGCCCGCGTTCCGCGCGGCGCTTGCCGAGCGGCTCAAGACCATGTCCACCCCCGTCGTGCTTGGAAAGTGAGGAACGCATGAAGATCGAAAGAGTGCAACTCCGTAAACGATACATCGCCCGCACGCTACAGTGCTGCCTCGCGCTCGGTTTCCTGGCCTTGTGTGCGTCGCCCCTCGCCGCGCAGCGGACAACTGCTGCGCATGACGGGGAATTCCTCGACGTCTCACATGTGTATACGCTGGGGGAGGATGGTTCCATCACCTACAATTACGGACATCGTCTGCGTCTGCTGACTTCCTTCGGGTTCACGCGCCAGTATGGCGAGTCGTTCGTCATCTACGATCCTGCGCGCCAGTCGCTCACGATCGACTCGACACGTACGCGCATGGCAGGGGGGGCGATCGTCGAGTCGCCGTTCAATGCGTTCAATGACGTGCTGCCGGCGTTCGCGCATAATGCCGCGCCCTGGTCGGGCATGCGTGAGATGGTGGTCACGCATACGGGACTCGAACGGGGAGCCGTCGTGCATTTCGGGTACACGCTAACCAGCAGAGCGGGAATGTACCCCGGTCTCTCGGCCCGCATTCTGCTCGGAGACCGGAGTCCCGTGCACCGCGTGACTGTACGCGTGCGCGTGCCGAAGTCGGTCGTGCTCGCGCATGCGCTTGTCGGACACGCGACTGCACAGCCCGTGCGCACCGACGAAGGCCGCATGGCCGTCTATACATGGACGCTCGAGAACATCCCGGTGCTCGCCGTCGAGACGCAGCAGCCACCGATGGATATGGTGCTGCCCGTGCTGTTTGTTTCCACCTCCAGCATGCGCGACCTCGTCGTTCATGCGCTCGGTGGTCAGGGTTCGATGGATCTGACCGATGATGCGCTCCGATTGGTAAAGGGGATCACGGCAGCATCGAAGAACGTGATCGACAAGGTGCGTGCGCTGCAGGCGCATGTCGCAACCACCGTCGGAAGCATGCCTGCCGACCTGCAGTTCATAGGGTTCCGCTCACGTCCCGCAATGCAGACCTTCACCTCAAACGTCGGATCGACGCTGGATCGTGCCGTGCTGCTGACCGCCATGCTGCGCGCGGCAGATATCGCCGCCCGCCCGGTACTGACATCTCCCTACCTCTCTGCTGATGCGACGGCGTGGAGCGTGGGAGCAGTTCCCATGTCGCTTGCGTGTCCGCATCTCTATACGTCGGCTGCAGTGGAGGTGACGGTGGATGGCGCGACGTTCGTGCTCGATCCGACGGAGGCGCAGGGCGGACGGGTTCCATCACGCCTCGCACGAGGTGCGTATCTGCCGCTCGATGCCGGATCGCTGCCGCCGGGAGCCCTTCCGCTGCCTGGTGGAACGCAGATGCGTCGCGCGACGATCGTGAGCGACTGGACGCTCAGTGCTGATCTGATGGTCACGGGGAAGTCCCGCGTCGAGGTCGAGGGTCCCGCTGCTGCGGATCTCGATCCCGGTACGCTTTTCGGACGTGCACGTCCCGTACTCATTCCTTCAGGGTCCGGTCTGAGTTTCGCGAAGGAAACGTGTGCGAGCCCGAAACCAGGGGCGGCGTATTGTGATGTGAGCGTCACGAGCACGGCTCTGCGTGCATTCGGCGGACTCGTCACGATTCCCATCCCGCATCCTGTCGGAGGCCTCACGGATCTGCATCTCGCACTCGCCCCAATGATGCGTACGACTCCGGTCCTGATTGGTCGTCAGGAGGAGACAGTGCGCATGACGTTGCACCTGCCCGCCGGCGTCACCGCCCAGTCCGCTGCGCGGATCGACCTTCAGAACAGCGTGGGAGAAGTGCGATCTGTCGTGAAGGCTGATGCGCATGCCGTCGAAGTGGAACGGAGCATCCGCATTATCGTTCCGGTCGTCAGTCCCGATCAGTACGCAGATCTTCGGGCGCTGCTTGCTGCATGGCAGGCACGCGCGCAGGTGGAGCTTCCGCTGCGCGTGTCCGGTCTTTAATACGGATCTGTGTGCCGTGTATGGACATCCTTGCATATGTCATCCGATCAGATCATTTTTCCTCGTTCCGCAGTACCAACAGTCAATTCCCACAATTCTTACGAGGTTCGTCCATGATGCAACGGTTGCTCCTCCTTTCACTGTTTGCTCTGCTCATGGTGACGCCGTCACTGGCGCAGCAGGTGTCTGTCGGCCTGCCTGCCGGTACACCCGCACCAACGGTGCAGGCGTTCACCACCGACATGGAGATACCCTCCGCTGTTGCGGCGGGAACGACTGTGCCGCTTTCCTACTTCAACCCCAATTCGACGAGTATCTTCAATTGGCAAGTCCCGCGCAATTACGGATCGTTCATCAATCTGCAGCTGCTGCAGCGATTCACGTTGCCGAGCAACAGCGCCTTCCTGGATTCGGTGGCCATCTACATTCAGGACATCGACAAGGGTGCGTTGCGTTTACGCGTCTACCCCGACTCCGTGTATGATTTTGCGACCGCGTCGTTCCGTTTCCCGACGTTCTGGAACACACTCGATGATGTGCAGATCGACATCACGCAGATCCGCAAGGCGGGGTGGACAGTGGTCAAGCTCAACGGAGCGCTTGTTCCGAAGCAGTTCTTCATTTCGCTCGAGTTCACGATCTCGGGTGGCACGAACAACAGCTTTCTCATTCGTGGAGATTCACATCAGAAGCCGCGTCGTTCGAAGGAAGAGTCGCGTGTGGTTATGCTGAATCAAAGCCAGTCCGATGGTTCAATGACCGTGACGCTTCTCGACAGTCTGCTCGTCGAGTCGACCTCGCAGCAGCCGATCTATTCGCATTTGTTCATGATCGCGTTCGCGGATACCGCAGCCTCATCGCCGCTGCCAAAGTTCACTTCGGTTGCAAAGAAAACTGCATTCGCCGGCCAGCCGTACAATTATCAGGCGCAGGCTTCGGGAGTGCCGCGTCCCGTGTATTCGATTGTGACCGGGCCAAACGGCATGACCATCAATCAGACGACCGGTGTGATCACCTGGTCGCCGGGTACGGGTGACATCGGCAATCATGCGGTCACCCTGCGTGCCACGAACAGCAACGGGCAGGCAGAGCAATCGTACTCCATCGCCGTGAGTGCAGCGTCACCGCCCAAGATCACCTCGTATCCGAACAAGACCGCGATCGTTGGCGAGCCGTATTTCTACACGGTGGTCGCTGATGGTGGTCCCGAGCCGACCTTCCGCTTTTTCGGCGCTCCGCCCGCAGGCATGACGCTTGACCCCATCACGGGAGTGATCACATTCACGCCCGCGTTGAACCAGGTCGGAACAGCCATCGTCAGCGTCGATGCTGTCAACGCACTCGGAACGGATCGACAGAGTTTCGGTCTTGCGATCGATGCGTCGCAGAAGGCACCCAAGGTCGTTACGACTGCAAAGACAACAGCCACTGTTGGTGTCGAATACACATATGAAGTGAGTGCGTCGGGCAATCCCATGCCCACGTATACGCTCCCGACCGCTCCGAGCGGCATGACGATCGATGCACAGTCGGGCATGATCCGTTGGACGCCCACGACCGCAGGTTCCTTCGACGTGACTGTTCGTGCAACCAATCGCGTGAGTAGCGATGACCAGTCGTTTGTCATCGTTGCCCAGAACGCCGGTGAGGCACCAGTGTTCACATCCACCCCCGTCCAGACAGCAATTGCTGGCCAGGTGTATCAGTACCGGGCAACGGCGACTGGAACGCCCGCACCGACGTTTTCGCTGAAGCTTGCGCCCGACGGGATGCAGGTCGATCCCACAACCGGTGTGATCGTATGGACACCGGCACGCTCGGACAAGGGTCAGTACTCGATCACGGTGACCGCCACCAATGTGGTGACAAGTGTCGATCAGACCTATTCCCTGACCGTACAGGTCACACCGCGCATCACCAGCGAGCCCGGATACAGTGGGAAGATCGGGACCCCATACTCGTATCAGGTGCAGGTCGATGCCGAGCCATCGGCAACCATAGATCTCGAGCAGGCTCCTGCTGGTATGACAATCAATGGGACTGGACTCGTGACGTGGACGCCAGCCACCGGCCAGGACGGGCAGCACCAGGTTCGCGTCAAGGCGACCAACGCGCTCGGAGACGACACGCAGCAGTACACGATCGACGTGCTTGATCCGACATCGGTCGAAGCCATCGCTCGTGCCCGTGGATTCGTACTCTCGCAGAACTATCCGAATCCCGTGTCTCTGCAGGCATCAGCGCTCGTGTCCCTCGAAATGACCCTGCCGTCTGCCATGCATGCGCGTCTCGATCTGCGTGATGTGCTCGGTCGCCAGGTTGCAATCATCAGCGACGCAGATCATGCTGCCGGTACGCACATCATGTCGTTCATGCCTGCAACGATTCCTTCGATCGCACCAGGAACCTACTTCGTACATCTGCACGCATCAGACATCACACTCGTCCGCTCGATAACGATCGTGCGGTAGCCCGTCAGAACCTACACCTGAAACGACGAAGAGGTGGCCGATGGCCACCTCTTCGTGTCTATGATCCGAGTTAACAAATGGTCGCGTCTCTGCATGCCCCCTGCAGTCGTCAGAGTCCGCTGCCTTCCGTCACCTGGGTGCCGGTCCGCGTACGGATATTACTTGACCACCTTTTCAACATTGACTGCCTGGAGTCCCTTCTGGCCCTGCTGGACCTCGAACTGGACATGCTCTCCTTCAGCCAACTTCTTGAACCCGTCGCCGAGAATGGAACGATAGTGAACGAAGACGTCTTCGCCCGATTCCCGCTTGATGAAACCGTACCCTTTGGTTTCGTTGAACCACTTGACGGTGCCTGTTTCCATGAATACTGCTCCTCTGATTGAAGATAAAAAATAACTCTGCCCGAAGGCATGACTTCCGACAGTGTTTCGCGAAAGGTCTCCGCCGTACCTATGTCAATAGGCAACGGCGTATTGCAGCACGAAAGAAGGCGAGACCACGCAGGGGGGTGTGGATGATGTCTTCAATCAAAGTAGCAATACAACCGGTAACTCAACGCTGTGCGAATTGATAACGCAAAATATGTCGACGGAGAGATCATTGCAAGTGTTTTCGCCTGTCTGAGAAAAATAATTCGCACTTCGCACGGAAAAGGCGGTATTTGGGGACCCATCTTGCCTCAGTACGTCGAAAATCGTATGTTGATTGTCTTTGCTCAATCGAAATCATGACAATGAAGCCATCCGTTCCAAATCCCTCGATACGCAATATCGCCATCATCGCACACGTCGATCACGGAAAAACCACGCTCGTCGATCATCTGTTCCGTCAGAGCGGCATGTTCCGTGAGAACCAGGACGTCGAGGATCGCGTGATGGACAGCATGGATCTCGAACGCGAACGCGGGATCACGATATCGGCCAAGAACTGCTCGGTGCAGTGGAAAGGGGTCAAGGTCAACATCCTCGATACGCCCGGCCACGCCGATTTCGGAGGTGAAGTGGAGCGCGCACTGGTCATGGTCGATGGTGCCATTCTGCTTGTCGATGCCTCTGAAGGACCCCTCCCTCAGACGCGCTTCGTTCTGCGCAAGGCACTCGAAGCCGGGAAACGCATCATCGTTGTCATCAACAAGATCGATCGCAAGGACGCTCGTCCGCAGGAAGTTCTCAATGAGATCTATGATCTGTTCATTGATCTCGACGCCACCGACGAGCAGATCAACTTCCCCGTGCTCTATGCCATCGGTCGTGAGGGAATCGCCCAGCATTCCCTCGAGGAGACCGGCACGGATCTCCAGCCTCTCTACGACACGATCCTCGACGTCATTCCGCCACCCTACACACACCCTGACGAACCCTTTCAGATGCTCGTCAGCGATCTCGATTACTCGGACTATCTCGGCCGTCTGGCGATCGGCCGCATCTTCAACGGGTCGGTGCACAACCATGAGGAACTCGCCTGCGTCGGCGAGGGTGATACGATCACGCCACTTCGTGTCACGCGTATTCAGGTCTATGACGGCATCGGACTGCGAGAAGCCACCGACGTGCAGCCCGGCGATATCATCATTCTCTCCGGCATCGAAGACGTGCACATCGGCGATACCATCTGCACCCGCGCAGCACCGAAGGCGCTCAAGCGCATCACGGTCGATGAGCCGACCATCTCCATGCTCTTTACCATCAATACATCACCGTTCGCCGGACGCGAGGGCAAGTACGTGCAGTCGGGGAGACTGCGCGAACGTCTGCAGAAGGAAATGCTCAGCAATGTCGGCCTCCGCATGGAGGAAGGCGATACCCCTGATCAGATGATCGTCAAGGGACGCGGCGAATTCCAGATGGCCATCCTCATCGAAACCATGCGGCGTGAAGGCTACGAGCTGTCCGTCGGGCGTCCCCAGGTCATCTACCGCAAACAGGGCGAGCGCATTCACGAGCCGATCGAGCACCTCTTCATCGATTGCGAGGAGAGCTTCGTCGGCATCGTCACTGAAAAGCTCTCGCAGCGCAAGGGACGCATGGTCAACCTCGTCAACCATGGCACGGGACGCGTCCGTATCGAATTCAGCATCCCGTCGCGTGGACTCATCGGCTATCGCAATGAGTTCCTTACCGACACCAAGGGCACCGGCATCATGAATTCCTACCTGGAAGGATATGAGGAATTCCGCGGTGAGTTTCCGGCCCGTCTGACCGGGTCGCTCGTCTCCGACCGCCTCGGGGAAGCCACCGGCTACGCGCTCTACAATCTCGAGCCGCGCGGCGTGCTGTTCGTCACACCCGGTGAGGCCATCTACGAGGGCATGATCGTCGGTGAACACAACCGCGACAACGACCTCGATGTCAACGCCGCCAAGCCGAAAAAACTGACCAACATGCGTACCTCGAGCAAGGACGAAAGCATCGTGCTCACACCCGTCACCCCGATGACCCTCGAACGCGCGATCGAGTTCATCAAGGAGGACGAGATCGTCGAGGTCACGCCCAAGTCCATCCGCCTGCGTAAATACACCCTCAACGCGCTCGAACGCCATCGGATGCGGGGCGATCGCATCACCGCCCAGGCCTGATCCGCCATCGATCCAACGTGGCGGCTGGAGCCGTACCGCGTAGTTGAGCCGTACCGCGCAGCTCGCTACATTCACGTATCATGATTCACCTACGCCACATCGACGGCTGTCATGTCTGAGCTCCCGCTCTGGCGGGTCCGGTTGTACCAGTCCGCCAATCCGCTGCACCCCGTTCGGAGCGGCGAATCGTCAGCTGCGGAGCACGACGACGACGAGCAAGCGCCTGCACACATCGCTCTCGAGGGACTTCCCCTCATTCTGCAGTCAGCGGTCATCCCGTACCGCTGCACGCCCGATGCAGTCGAGATTCTGCTCGTCACCTCCCGAAAAAAAGGGAAGTGGATTGTGCCCAAGGGACTCCTCATCACCGGCATGGCACCCGCTGACAGTGCCGTCAAGGAAGCGCTCGAAGAGGCCGGCGTAGGTGGTATCGTGCGTTTCGGTCTGCTTGGCACTGTCGTCCGCGAACGGAGAAATTCAATCTGTCGCACACAGATCTTCGCCATGGAAGTCACCGAAGTTTACAACCACTGGAAGGAAATGGAATCTCGCGCGCGCCGATGGGTCACCTTCGCCGAAGCCGAACAGATCCTTGGTGACACCAGAATGTGGGAATGCTTCCAACGCCTGGCTGCATGCATGGAGCAAGCCCCCCGATGACACATCTGACTCCCACCTTCGAAGACGTCCAGCAGGCCGCCACCCGCATCGGAAGCCTCGCGCACCGCACCCCCGTGCTCACAAGCCGTCTCGTCGACGCCCGCTGCGATGCACACCTCTTCTTCAAATGCGAGAACCTCCAGCGCGTCGGAGCCTTCAAGTTCCGCGGCGCGGCGAATGCCGTCTTCTCCCTTGATGCCAAACGTGCCGCGCACGGAGTGGCCACGCACTCGAGCGGCAACCATGCGGCGGCACTCGCACTGGCGGCACAGCTCCGCGGTATCCCCGCCTACGTCGTCATGCCGGCCAATGCGCCCGCTGCAAAGGTCGCAGCCGTGCGCGCCTATGGTGGACAGATCACCTTCTGCGAACCCACCCTCGAAGCCCGTGAACACACCCTGGCTGCGGTGCTCGACGAACATGGTGCCGAATCCGTGCACCCATACAATGATGAACGCGTGATCGCCGGACAGGGCACCGCTGCGCTCGAACTCATCGATGATGTCGACGACCTCGACATCATCATGACTCCCGTCGGAGGTGGGGGACTCCTCTCCGGAACCGCCATCACCACGCACGCACGCTCTCCCGGAACGCGCATCATCGCAGCGGAACCCGAGGGGGCGAACGATGCATGGCAGAGCTTCCATGCAGGTCGCATCATCCCGTCCGTCGCGCCGAACACCATCGCCGACGGACTCCTCACCTCCCTCGGCGACCGCACCTGGCCCATCATCCGCACGCACGTGCGCGACATCGTGCTGGCCGACGACGCTGCCATCATCACCACCATGCGTTTTGTCTGGGAACGCATGAAGATCCTCGTCGAGCCCTCCGCCGTTCTGCCGCTCGCCGCGATCTTCGCAGGCGCGCTTGACGTACGCGGACTCCGCGTCGGCATCATTCTCTCCGGTGGGAACCTCGACCTCGACCGGCTTCCCTGGCAGATGACATCCGTCGTGCAGGCATGAACCCATCGCGCCCGGATTCCGAAGCACTCCCTGCTGCGGGTGCTCGCTGGCGTGCCGTCTTTCTCGACGCCGACGACACCTTGCTCGACTACCCGGCCTCCGAGCGCGCTGCCTTGCTCTCCGCCCTGCAGGAACAAGGCGTGGCCGGCGATCCGGAAGCGATGCTCGAACGCTACCGAAGGCACAATGCCGACGTATGGCGTGCCTTCGAGCGAGGAGACATCACACAGATCGATCTGCGCACCGAGCGCTTCCGACGCCTCGCACGCGATCTCGGCACGACGGCGCTCGACATCCCCGCCATTTCCGAGCGATACCTCGACTTCCTCTCGGAAGGTGCGCACCTGCTTCCGGGTGCCGATGACCTTGTCGAGCGGCTCGCCCGGCGCCTTCCCCTCGTCATTGTCACAAACGGCATCGCACGCGTACAGCGCGCGCGTTTTGCACGCATCCCCTTCATGCGGCACATGCGCCACATCGTCATCAGCGAAGAAGTCGGCGTCGCCAAGCCCGATCCACGCATCTTTCGTCCCGCCCTCGATGCCCTCGCGCTCGATGCGCGCGAGGTTCTCTTCATCGGCGACAGCACGACCAGCGACATGCCCGCGGCACATGCTGCAGGGATGGATTTCTGCTGGTACAATCCTGATGGACGTCCCGTCCCTGCTGGCTTTCGACCCCATGCCGATGTACGCACGCTCACCGACATCGCGCGCATCGTCCTCGAGGGAATGTCCGCATGACCATTCTGATCACCGGTGCCTCACGTGGCATCGGTCGCGCGCTTGCCATCGAGTATGCCCGGCAGCCGGACGTCGCGCTCGCCTTGCTCGCGCGGGATGCCCAGCGTCTTGCCGATGTGGCACGCGCCTGCCGGGACGCCGGGGCACATGTCACCCTGCATCCCGCCGATGCCTCCAGTGCGGAAGCCTACGAACGCGCACTTGCCGATGCATGGGATGCGCATGGCGGACTCGATGTGGTCGTGCTCAACGCCGGTGTGGGCGCGCCGGAGTGGATTGCCGATCGCAGCGATGGGCACCGCACGATCGATTCGATCGTGGCCACGCTCGACGTGAACTACCTCGCGCTTGTGCGTGCCTTCGACGTGTTCGTCCCGCGCATGATCGAGCGGGGTAGGGGGTGCATCGCGGGTGTCACCAGCATGGCCGATGTGCGAGGCTTCCCCGGAGCGGCCGGGTACTGCGCAAGCAAGGCCGCCGCCACCAGTGTTCTCGAGTCCGCTCGTGTCGAGCTGCGGAGCCATGGCATCCACGTGATCACGATCAGGCCGGGCTTCGTTCGCACCGATATGACGGCGCGAAACGAGTTCCCCATGCCCTTCATGATGGACGTGGACAGGGCCGCCCGCATCATGCGACGGGGCATTGCACGGGGCCGCAGCCACATCGCCTTCCCATGGCAGATGCGCTGCATCACCGGTGCGCTGCGATTCGTGCCTGCCTTCATGTTCGCGGTGCTCGCCGGTCGTTCGCGTCGGCCTCGCACCCGTTTCTGAGCACGGCTTTCCGGATCCGATGGGACTTTGTTAGATTCGGGGATCCGCAGGCGCCGCAGGCCGGGGCCTGACACCTCCTCACAGCAAAGGATTTCTGTATGAAGCGTACTATCGTCGCAATGCCGGGTGACGGAATCGGCAAGGTCGTTCTGCCCGAAGCTCTCCGTGTACTCGATGCCGTCGGGTTCGAGGCCGAGTATGTCAACGGCGACATTGGGTGGGACTTCTGGTGCACGGAAGGCAACCCGCTGCCACAGCGGACGATCGATCTGCTCGCCGAACACAAGGTCGGTCTGTTTGGCGCGATCACGTCGAAGCCGAAAGACAAGGCCGCAGCCGAGCTCGCTCCCGAGCTTCGCGACAAGGGGTTTGTCTACTACAGCCCCATCGTGACGATGCGTCAGCACTTCGATCTGGACATTTGCATCCGTCCCTGCCAGACCTTCCCCGGCAATCCGCTCAATTTCGTGCGCCGCACGATCGATGGTGGCTGCGAGGAACCGAAGGTCGACGTGGTGATCTTCCGGCAGAACACCGAGGGACTCTACAGCGGTGTCGAGTGGACGAATCCCCCGAAGCAGGTGCGCGATGCGCTCGAGACGCATCCCCGCATGAAGGCCTACGCCAATGTCCCTGGCGAGGATCTCGCCGTGTCGACCCGCATCTTCTCGCGCAACGCTTGTCGGCGCATCGTCACGGCCGCCTTCGAGTATGCCCGCACCAACGGCTACAAGAGCGTCACGGTCTGCGAGAAGCCGAATGTCATCCGTGAGACCTCCGGCATGATGGAGAACGAAGCCGCGATCATCGCGAAGAACTATCCGGAGATCCAGCTCTGGTCGACCAACATCGATGCACAGATGATGTGGCTGACGAAGAATCCGGAGGATTATGGTGTGATCGTAGCCGGCAACATGTTCGGCGACATCGTCTCCGACGGATTCGCCGGCCTCGTTGGCGGACTCGGCTTTGCCTGCAGCGCGAACCTCGGCCGCGACGTCGCGGTGTTCGAACCCACGCACGGTTCCGCCCCGAAATACGAAACGCTGAATCCTTCGATCGTCAATCCCATCGCCATGATTCTCAGCGCGGTGATGATGCTCGACCATATCGGTGAGACCGAAAAGGGCAACCGCATCCGAAAGGCGATCGCCGAAGTGGTCAGCGAAGGCAAGGTGCGTGCCTACGACATGATGAAGCTGACCGGTGGCCCGAAGGTGTTCGAGCATGGTGCAGCCACCACGCAACAGGTGACCGACGCGATCATCGCTAAGCTGTGATCTGATCCCTGCTCCATCCGTTCACGACGCGCGCGGGTTCTTGCTTGAGAACTCGCGCGTGCGTTTGATGCCTGTCCGAACGGGAGTTCAGGCCTGTGCGCTCATGTGGGATTCGACACTGTCCAATGCGTCTTGCAGTGTGCTGACAAGTCCGTCGACATGCGGCAGGAGCGCCGTGCGGATCTGCTCGCTTTCCACGCCACCGACGAGCACCCGCGTATCCGGAGATTTCGCGCGGATATCGGTGGCCAGGTGGATGGTGCCGTCGAGATGCTGCAGCTGTTTCATGATGAGCATCACCACACCCGGCTGCATGCGCGCGACATGTGCAACCACATCATCATGCGGCACCGATTGTCCGTAGAACTGCACGCGCCATCCTTCTGCCTCGAGCATGTTCGTGACGATCATGCCCGCGAGATCATGGTATTCGTTCGGCACGCACCCGACGATGACCGTGCCGTCGCGCTGCGGTGCGTCGGCACGCGCGGCAGCCTTGTATCCGATGATCTGGCGGATCGTCTCGGTGGCGATGTGTTCGGTCGTGATGCCGAGTTCGTTGCGCTCCCAGCGGCTTCCGATGTGTGCGAGCGCGGGGAGCAGGACGTGCTCGTAGAGCGCTGCGTCGCACATGCCATCCTCCTGCCATGTCCGAACGAGACGGAAACACTCCTTTCGGTCGCATCCCTCAAGGGCGGCGATGAATGCATTCAACTGGTCTGTCATGATGGGTCGGCTCCGGTGTTCCGTGCGAGTTCGCGACGACGCAGGGCACGAAGCACCGTCGAGACGTGATCACCTGCCGGCAGGTCGACATACGCCTGTGACGACAGCATGAGGGAGTGAAGGAGGTGCGGGAGGAAGCTGGCCGGGAAGTCGCGCTGGGCGAGAAAGCTCCGCAACCAGGTCAGGTAGTCGTCGAGGGCTCCGGGAAGCTGATGCTTGACGCAGACGAAGAAGTTCTCGGTCAGAATGCGTGCGCTTTCGATCGCCAGACGGATCTGCTGCTCGCTCGTGGGGTGGCCGACTGTTACCGCGCCGCTGTTGATGCGCTCGATCACCGCCGCGAGGATGTTCTCCTTCTGCCGGCTGAACGCTTCAATGTCGTCACGCGAGACTGCATCGAAGGGCAGGGGACTGCCTGTTGCTGGGGTGCTCATGGTCGTTGCCTTCAATGTTCCGGGTACTGCGAACTGTCATGATAACAGTGCGGCGGGAAAATAGGTTTCCATTGCGGCAGTGGTGGTGTGCATCCGATGACGAGCCGCAATTTCAAGGAATTCCGGTACGCTGATCCTATATTACCGCATGCGCCGGGCAGACGCATCAGTGTGCAGAGTGTTCATCAATTCAGAATGTGTCATGAGTACGCAGGCTTCAGCCGGCAGGAGAGGCAAGGACGTCCGCTCCGACTGCTGGGTTCAACTCACCACCGCCACCGAGGGCGGGATCACCATGACTTGCCAGAGCAAGGTCGAGGTGCTGTACGGCAGATCGATCCGGGAGCTGGTCACACGCGTGCTGCAACATTTCGGCGTGCAGCATATGCAGGTTCATGTCGAGGATGCCGGTGCACTCCCCTATGTGATCGCAGCGCGCACTGAGGCGGCGCTCCGTCGTCTGCAGCCGGGAACCAGCGGTGGTTTCCTTCTCGACGCCAGGACGAGACTCGCTGAGCGAACGCCTCGCGACCGCTTCCGACGTTCACGGCTCTATCTGCCAGGCAATGATCCGAAGCTTGCGATCAATGCAGGCCTCCATCAACCGGATGCGGTGATTCTCGATCTGGAGGATTCGGTCGCACCGATGGAGAAGGACGCAGCGCGGGTGCTCGTGCGCAACACGCTTCGCGCGGTCGATTTCATGGGGGCTGAGCGCATGGTGCGCATCAACCAGCTTCCGCTCGGCGTCACCGATCTCGAGATGATCGTGCCGGAGCTTCCGCACCTCGTGCTCGTGCCCAAGGTGGAGAGCGCCGAACAGATCCGCGAGGTCAACGACGTGATCGCGCGGGTGCAGCAGCAGACCGGTTCCCACACCATTCATCTCATGCCCATCATCGAGAGTGCGCTCGGGGCGATCCGCGCCTTCGAGATCGCGACGGCCGCAGACAACGTTGTCGCGCTGGCGATCGGGCTCGAAGATTACACGGCCGACATCGGTGCCGAACGAACGCTCGAAGGACGCGAGTCCCAGTGGATGCGGGGAGCGGTCGTGAATGCCGCCCGCGCAGCCGGCGTGCAGGCCATCGATACGGTGTTCAGCGATGTTTCCGACATGGACGGTTTGTTCGCGAGTGCGCAAGAGGCGCGCGCCCTCGGCTTCGACGGCAAGGGCTGCATCCATCCACGTCAGATCGCGGTCGTGCACCGCGCCTTCGCACCGGGCGAGCGCGAACTCGACCGTGCGAAGAAGATCGTGCTCGCCTTCGACGAGGCGCAGCGTCTCGGCCTCGGCGTCGTCGCACTGGGGTCGAAGATGATCGATCCCCCGGTGGTGAAGCGTGCGCAGCACACGATCGATCTCGCGCTGCGCGCGGGAATGCTTGTGCCGAACTGGAAGGAGGAGGTGTCTCATGCGTGAGCTCGTGCTCAATGCTGCTGGACGGCGTGTCGTCACGAACATCAACGGTGTCGAGTCGGTGCCGTACAAGGGGGTGGGGAAGCATCTGCCCATCGGGCGTAAGGCGGCACCGCCCATTGCCAGCTGCGCGCAGTACCCGGCCGACGGCGACAAGCGCGTTGCAGATCTGAAGTCTGCGCTCGAGAGGGCGGGACTGCGTGATGGCATGACCATCTCGACGCATCACCACTTCCGCAACGGCGATCTCGTCGCGAATCAGATTTTCGACGCTGCCGCCGAGCTCGGCGTGCGCGATCTGCGCTGGGTCCCCTCGGCCGCATTCCCCTGTCATGCACCGATGATCGCACACCTCGACAGCGGGGTGATCCATCATATCGAGGGTTCACTCAACGGACCTCTCGGCGATTATGCTTCATCAGGCCGCATGCGCGGCATGGGCGTGCTGCGCTCGCATGGGGGACGCTGGCAGGCGATCCAGGACGGCGAACTGCACATCGACATCGCCGTCATCGCCGCGCCAACCTCTGATCCGTTTGGAAACTGCAATGGCGTCGAGGGTCCCTCGGCTTGCGGCGGCATCGGTTTCGCGATGGCCGACGCCCAGTACGCCGACCGCGTCATCGTCGTGACCGACAACCTCGTGCCCTTCCCGTGCCTGCCCTGGCAGATCCAGGGCAACCTGGTGGATTTCGTCGTGGTGATGGACAAGATCGGCGAACCGTCGAAGATCGTGTCGGGAACGACCAACATCACGAAGAGTCCCGATCGCCTGCTCATCGCCGAACTCACCGCGCGCTTCGTGCGTGCGGCCGGCATCCTGCGTGACGGGTTCTCCTTCCAGGCCGGCGCGGGAGGCACCGCCCTGTCGTTTGCGATCTTCCTCGAGGAGATGATGCGCGAGCAGAAGATCAGGGCCCGCTTCGTGCGCGGCGGTTCGACGAAGTACCTTGTCAACATGCTCGAGCAGGGACTGACCGACTACATTCTCGACGGTCAGACCTTCGACCTCGACGGCGTGCGATCAATGCGCGACAATCCCCGCCACGTGCATACGAATCCCTTCATCAGCTACAACTATCACGGCAAGGGCAATGTCGCCTCGATGGTCGACGTCGTCGTGCTCGGCGCCACCGAGGTCGATCTCGACTTCAACGCAAACGTCGTCACCCACAGCGACGGTCGCCTGCTGCATGGCATCGGCGGCTGGCAGAACTGCCTCTTCTCGAAGTGCACCATCCTGCCCATTCCGAGCTTCCGTGACCGCATCCCCGTCATCGTCGACCACGTCACGACACTCTGCGGTCCCGGTGAACTCATCGACGTCATCGTCACCGAACGCGGCATCGCCATCAATCCCCTGCGTCAGGACTTGATCGACGCCACGCGCACCTCCGGCCTGCCCATCCGCGACATCCACGCTCTCAAGGCGGAGATCGAGGAGATCTGCGGCGGTGCGCCCGATGCACCCGAGTACACCGACCGCGTGATCGCAGCGATCAAATGGGTGGATGGAACAGTCATCGACGTCGTGCATCAACTGCGTACGTAACCGGGCGGCACGTCACCGATCCATCGATGCAACCCGCCCTCCCAATTCCTTCTTCCATTCATCAGCGAGGTTCCATGCTCCGTTCTCTTACCTTCGTTGCGGGAGTGCTGCTGCTCTGCATGACCGTGCAGGCACAGTCTCCGTACCTGCCGCAGGTCTCCGCATCCCGCATCCTGCTTTCAGGTGTTGCCGGTGTGGACCATGCTTCCTTCGTTCCGCTTGGCAATATCGTGCACGGTCTGCCTGGTGATGCACCGCGTCCTGCAGAAGTCACCGCAGTGTCTCATCACCGGGTCGCAACCGGTGCATTGTTGTGGACGGTGCCGAGGGCATACCAGTTCGGCACGGACAACATCTCGATGATCAGCATGAATCAGCGGTTCACATTGCCGTTTGACGAAGGCTATCTCGATTCGGCGCGCATGTACCTGCGCCTGCCGCTCGGTGAGATGCGTTTCGATGTCATGCGCGACACGGTACGCTTCGATGCACAATTGGGCTATACCGTGCACGACCCCAACTACTACTCGGCACTCGGACAGGTCGACACCGCACGCGTGAATTTTCTGCAGGTCGATACCTCGGCTCTCACCCTTGTGCGCTTCAACGGCAAACGCGTCCCGAAGAACTTTCACATCGCCGCGATGCCCGCAGTGGCAGGAGGCCTCCAGAGCGCATTCATCACCGCAACGGATACGACGTCGACGAAAACATTTCAGCGTGGAGACGATGTCGGTCGCATGACCTTTCTCGGAACTTCGGCCGGCAACTTGTACCTGATTCACTTCTATGGGGTGTTCACCTCGACGGACCAGAAGCCGCTCGACCCGAACATGTACATGATTGCGTACGTTCGGAATGCGGCGACAACGTCGGCCGATGGCGCAACCATGCCCATCACCATCGCATTGCATGCGAACCATCCCAATCCCGCACAGGGAGCACAGACCATGCTGCCGTTTACGCTCGAACGTGCCGGTACGGTCACCATCACGTTGCATGACATGATGGGCCGCGAGATCCGGACGATCACGTCCGAATACGTGAACGCTGGTCGACACACGCGCAGCATCGATGTCTCGTCGCTGCCCGCCGGCATGTATATGTGCCGTTTGTGGCAGGACGGGCAGGTTTCGACACGTCCGATCCACGTCGTGCGTTGAGTGCACGGTGATTCGCCAGCGCCTCCCCTGCCTGTCTGTCAGGGGAGCAGCGCCCGTGCGCCTGCGTATCGTCGTGCGTAATACTCTTCAGCCATTCCTGATGTAATCACTCCCTTCTGCGTCGAAGCGTGAATGAATTGCGATCGCCCGATGTAGATTCCCACATGCGTGATCCCGCGGCCGGCGGTGTTCTGGAAGAAGACCAGATCCCCCGGCCGCAGCTTGTCGGTCCGCACGCTGCGTCCCTGTGCGAACAGATCACGCGCCGTTCGCGGAACGGTCACCCCCACCTTCTCGAACACGCGCATCACAAGCCCCGAACAATCCAATCCCCGCCGGCTTGATCCCCCGTACGCATAGGGAGTGCCAAGCCATTGTCTGGCTTCCGCAACCACAGTTCGGCGTTCTGCCGAGACCCCCTTCGGCTCCGGATAGGTCGCTGGTCCCCGGCGCACCGTTGTCGCCGACCCCCCGCATCCCGCCATACTCAGCGACGCAACCAGCAGCATGAGCGCTGTGGCGGCTCCTGCGAAGAGATGTCCTGTGAGAATCCGGTGTGGGATGAGGGATGGTGGCACGATGGTCGAAGTGGATGGCCTGCTCGGTTTTCAACGAGGCGCACAGCGGAAGCCGTATGGAAACCTACGGAAATTCGGCCGTGAGGACAATCGGATGCCTGCACCTCATTTGGAAAATTTCCCATGGCGACGTACATTAGGAATTGCCGTTGGGGCAGTAGCTCAGTTGGGAGAGCGCTACATTCGCATTGTAGAGGTCGAGGGTTCGACTCCCTTCTGCTCCACAAGATTTGAGGAATATGCCTGTCGAGTTCATGAGCCATTTTCGTATCATACAGCGTCTGACGCGGCACTTCCCAGATATGTTCACCTCCCCGCACGTGCACTCCCTGAAACGGAGTGCACGTTTTTTATGATGACCGTCAACGACATCCTCGAACTTCTGCTTACCTGGGCCCCGCGACGCCTTGCCTGGGAGCGCGACAACGTCGGTCTCCTTCTCGGCTCAGGATCCGCAGAGGTGCATCGCATCCTTGTCTGTCTCGATGTCACGCCCGAGACCGTGCTCGAAGCCCGCGAACGGGGTGCGGATCTGATCGTTGCCCATCACCCGCTTATCTTCCATCCCTTGAAACACATTCGAACCGATGATGTGTCCGGGCGCATGCTTGCGGACTTACTTGCGGCCGGCATCAGCGTGATCGCGATGCATACGAACGCTGATGCGACGGAGAGGGGACTCAACGACGCGCTGGCCTCGCAGCTCGGACTCGTTGATGTGCATCCCCTCGAACGGCCCAGAGCCGACACTCTTCCGGGGACGGGGCTTGGCGCCGTCGGACGCCTGGCCACGGCCATGCAGGCAGATGTCTTTCTGAGACATGTCCGTTCGTCGCTTGCTGCCGAGGGTCTCCGACACACACCCGTTGCGCCCGGGCGGATGATCGAGACTGTCGCCGTGTGTGGCGGGTCAGGATCTGGTCTGATCGCAGACGCCTGTGTAGCAGGAGCCGATGCATTCGTCACGGCCGATCTGACCTATCATGCGTTCCAGGACTATCGCCATGCGTTGCTTCTCGTCGATGCCGGCCACTACGAAACCGAACAAGTGTTTGTCGCACGGTGTGCGGATGTGCTCGAGGAGGCGCTGGTAGAAAACAAACGAAAAATTGATATTTTACGAACTGATCAATCAGTGAACCCCGTCAGGTTCCTGCACTAACACCATAGGAGTGGCCTTGAAAACGAAGTTGCGTTCCCTGTATCTCTTGCAGTTGCTCGATACCGAACTCGACGAGCTCCGTGAACTACGGGGGGACCTTCCCGAAACTGTCCACCAGCTGGAGGCGACGGTGAACGATCTGCGCGCGCGCATCGAAGAATGCGACACGGCGCTGAAGGTCGGAGCTGCGGAACGCGTCCGGAAGGAAAAGGAGTCTCTCGAGTTCCTGAGCAGAATCGAGAAGTACAAGAGCCAGCAGCTCGAGGTCACCAATAACAAGGAGTACGACGCCCTGACTCGGGAAATCGAGACAGCCGAGAGTACGATCGTGACCTATGAGGCGGAAATCGAACAGTTCGCCGATGAGGCGCAGCAGCTGCGCGCCCGCATGGAGGATCTCGAAGTGCAGGTCAACAGCCTGCAGGGGGATCTCGACGAAAAGGTCGAGGAATTGCAGGAAGTGCTGAAGGTGACGGCGGAAGAGGAACGGGATCTCGAGTCGCGCCGCGAGGAGGCCCTCGGGAATATCGGATCCTCAGATCTTGAATTGTACGCACGCATCAGGAACGCGAAGGGAAAGGCGGTGGCCCCGGTCCGGAGAGGATCATGCAGTGGCTGCTACAACGTCGTTCCGCCACAGCGCATCCTCGAAATCAAGAAGCATGAGCAGTTGTTCATCTGTGAACACTGCGGTCGCATTCTTGTTTCCGAGGAAATCGCGCTCGAAGCGAAGAAGAAATAGACTCTTGACTCGAGTCCGTCGGACGGCCGCCCTGCTCCCGCGCCTGCGTGGAAGCAGGGAGGAAAGTCCGAACTCCGAAGGGCAGGGTGCCGGATAACATCCGGGCGCCGCGAGGCGACGGAAAGTGCAACAGAAAAAACACCGCCCGGCCTCGGCCGGGTAAGGGTGAAAAGGTGCGGTAAGAGCGCACCGGTCGGCTGGTAACAGTCCGATCTGGCAAACCCCATCCGGAGCAAGACCACGCAGGATGTTCCCCCTCCCGGGGGGCCGTGTCGCCCGCACGGTGCCGCTCGCGGCAGACATCCGGGTAGGTCGCACCGAGCGTTGCAGCAATGCATCGCCCAGATAAATGGCCGTCTCTTCCCGCGTGCGGGATAGACAGAATTCGGCTTACAGACGGACTCGAGTCATTGAAATTGGAAGCGAAGTGTAAAAACAATACGTGATGAAAATGTTGACATATCGATATCTAAAAAGGAAGGTTCCATGGACGCAAAATGGAAAATCAGGCCCCCCGGGGATCCTGATGTTGTGCGTCGGTTGGTTGAGGAGATTCATGTACCTGAGACCATTGCTTCGATCCTGATCTCCCGCGGGATCACCGACTACGACGCGGCAAAGACGTATTTCCGACCTTCGCTCCAACACCTGCACAACCCCTTTCTCATGCACGACATGGAAAAGGCGGTGTCGCGTATTGTCCATGCGAAGGAATATGGTGAGCGCATTCTCGTCTACGGCGATTATGACGTCGACGGTACGAACAGCGCGAGTCTTCTTTTCATGTATCTGCGCCAGATCGGTTGCCAGGTCGAGGTGTATATTCCCGACAGGATGAAGGAGGGCTATGGCATCTCTGAAGCCGGGATCGATTTTGCTGTCAGCCGCCAGACGAACCTGCTCATCTCGATCGACTGCGGTATCACAGCCGTCAGTCAGGTGGCATACGCGAAAACGAAGAGCATCGACGTCATCATCTGCGATCATCATGAGCCGGGCCCGGAAATACCCGATGCATTTGCTGTGCTCGATCCGCTCAAACCCGGAGACCACTACCCGTTCAAATACCTGTCTGGTGCAGGTGTCGGGTTCAAGCTCATCCAGGGGCTGGCAGAGTACTACAACGAGCGCGAAGCCCCCTACGCGTATCTCGATTTTGTGGCGATTGCTGCTGCAGCTGACATCGTTCCCATGGTAGGTGAGAACCGCATTTTGGTGCACTATGGACTCAAGATCATCAACGAGAGTCCCCGCCATGGCATCAAGGCGCTGATGCAGACATCCGGGCTGACCTATGGAAATTTGACCGCACAGCAGATCGTGTTCGTCATGGCACCACGCATCAATGCTGTCGGCCGTCTCGGTGATGCCACGCGTGCGGTCGATCTGTTGACCTGTGATGATTTCGATCAGGCCATGCAGTTCGCCCAGGTGCTCGAGGAAGAGAATCGCAATCGCCGCATCATCGACGAAGACACGTTCCAGCAGGCACAGCGTGTCGCCGAGTCGGCACTCGAGCTCGATAGCGACCTGCCGATCGTGCTCCACAATGGTGACTGGCACCCCGGTGTCATCGGCATCGTGGCTTCCCGTCTTGTGGAAAAATACTACCGACCGACGGTGCTGCTCACAACGATCGATGGTGTAGCGAAAGGATCCGCCCGCAGCATCATGAACTTCAACATCTATGAAGCTCTGCGACGCTGCGAGCACCATCTGCTGCAGTTCGGCGGGCACAAGTACGCTGCCGGGCTGGCCCTCGAGATCAAGAATGTGCCGGCATTCCGGGAGGAGTTCCAGCGCGTGTCCGCGGAACTGCTCAACGAAGACATGCTCGTTCATGAGATCACCGCCGACGCCGTGCTGCGCCTTCCCGAGATCACCCCACGCTTCTTCCGCATCCTCAAGCAATTCGCGCCCTTCGGTCCTGGCAACATGCGCCCGATCTTCCTCGCCCAGCGCATGGAAATCGCCGGTGAGGCCCGCATCGTCGGCAAGGATCATCTAAAATTGAAACTGAGGCAGGACGGCGTCGTCTTCGACGCCATCGGCTTCAATCTCGGTTCGTCGCTCGACACCGTGACCGGTCCCGGGGCGACCGTCGATGCGCTCTTCACCATCGAAGAGAATTTTTGGAATGGAAGCGTCTTCCCGCAATTGAAGATCCGTGACATCCGTCGCACCAACGATGCACGCACACTCGCGGAACTCAAGACCGCAGGAGATGACGCGGCATGCGAGGGGAAGCCGTCGCTCGCCATCCCACTCGTGCACACGGATGCACACATGCAGGCCGATCTGCCTGCGTCATCAACACTGAATGTGAACTCTATCTCGTAATTTCAACTCGGAGGATTCCCCAATGTCCGGACATTCCAAATGGGCAACAATCAAACGCGCGAAGGGAGCAAAGGATGCCGCTCGCGGCAAGCTCTTTTCGCGCTTCATCAAGGAAATCACCATCGCAGCACGCTCTGGCGGCGGTGATCCAACGGGGAATCCGCGACTTCGACTGGCCATCGACAAGGCAAAGGGCGCCAACATGCCCGCAGACAACATCAAACGCGCCATTCAGCGCGGTACGGGTGAGATCGAGGGCATGAGCTACGAAGAGTACACCTATGAAGGCTACGGAGCCGGTGGGGTTGCGCTGCTCGTGGAAGTCATCACCGACAACAAGAATCGTACGGTGGCTGAAATACGCCATCTGTTTTCCAAGAACAACGGCAATATGGGAGAGTCGGGAAGTGTTGCCTGGAAGTTTGAACGCAAGGGTGTGATCAGCGTGCCGAAGAAGTACGGTGAGGATGATCTCATGATGATCGCCCTCGACGCAGGTGCACAAGACATGACCTCAGAGGAGGAGAGCTACGAGATCTATACCACGTCCTCTGATTTCGATGCGGTCAGGACTGCGCTCGAGACGCAATCGATCGAGATCACGGAAGCAGAGATACTGATGGTTCCCACCAATACGATGAAGGTGGAAGGGAAGGATGCCGAGTCGGTGCTGCGCCTGGTCGAGGCACTCGAAGAGCATGACGATGTGCAGAATGTCTACGCTGACTTCGACATCGACGAGAACGTCATGGAATCGCTCGGCTGATCAATCTCCCCATGCGCATCCTCGGTGTCGATCCCGGTTCCCTCGTGACCGGCTACGGCGTGATCGACGCCGAGGGACGCACAATGCGTCGGGTGGCATCCGGTGTCGTGGTGTTGAAAAGTACAGACCCCATGCCTCAGCGGCTCGCTCGCATTTATGAAGGACTCCGCAGCGTTATTCTTGAAACAGGTCCGGATGCATTCAGCATTGAAACAGCCTTCTATGGCAAGAACGTGCAGTCCACCCTCAAACTCGGTCAGGTGCGCGGCGTGGCAATTCTCGCAGCAATGCACCACGATCTGATCGTTCGCGAATTCTCGCCTCGCGAGGTCAAGCGCGCGGTGAGCGGCACCGGTGCGGCATCCAAACAGCAGATCGCGTACATGGTGCGTGTGATGTTGTCGATCGAGGATGCGTTCACGCACAGTGACGAGGCTGATGGCCTCGCGCTTGCCATTTGCAGTGCTGTTACGCAGGAACATCATGGGACGACGCCGGCAGGGAAGGGGACCGGGCGTGCAGGAACCAGCGCCACATGGGAGGATTTCATCCGCAATAATCCCGGACGTGTGAAGGTATGATCGAATTCCTCCGCGGCAAACTCGCACGAAAGGATCCCACTGCTGTCGTCATCGACGTGCAGGGTGTGGGATACGGAGCGTTCATCTCGTTGTCGACCTACGATCGGCTGCCTGAAGCCGGTGCAGATGTCTCCCTGGTTACGTATCTGCACGTGCGTGAGGATGCCATGCAGCTTTTCGCTTTCATCGATGATGTCGAGAGACACATGTTTCGTGAATTGATGGCGGTCAGTGGAATCGGCGCTCGCATGGCGATGACCATCCTCTCCGGCAGCGGGGCGGATGCTTTGCGCGCACATGTTGCCGCAGGCGATGTCGGTGCGCTAACACGGATCCCAGGAATCGGCAAGAAGACAGCTGAACGCATCATCGTGGAGTTGCGCGACAAAATGAACAAACAGTTCCCAACCTCATCAAACGTTGTCTCTTCAGTGGTCTCGATGCGTGAGGAAGCGTTGCTGGCCCTGCTGGCGCTCGGGTACGCTCGTGCGCAGGCAGAGAAGGCACTCATACGTGCGGAATCTGCTCTATCGACAGAGTTGCACTCGACGAGCGCTCTTATTCGTACCGCACTACCTTTGCTGGGATGAAGCGATCTTCATCTTTGTTTTCAACGACTTAAATTTTTTTGCTTAAACTCTTGCTTTAAGCAGAGGCGTTGAGTATAATTGTACCGCATTCACTGTTTTCCAGTCGGTCGACGCCCATGCCCTCCTCAAACGTCGACCGACTTTTTTTGTTTTCGGGAATGCCACGCGCTTCCGCAGCGTTGTACGTGTATGATATCACAAGGAGGTGGCTCCATGGCACATCGTCGTCCGAAATTCGCACTGATACTGGCTGCAGCACTGGTGATTTCGTTTGCATGGCTTCCCCATGCATGCGCGCAGCGCGCTACGGGTACGGATGCTGCCTTGCCCGTCGTGCATCCGGTCACATCCGCAACACTTTCCACACTTCTTGATTCCCTTCGAGGACGTGTGGTCGTGCTGAATGTGTGGGCGACATGGTGCGTGCCGTGTGTCGAGGAGTTCCCGGATCTGCTTTCACTGGCAGACGCCTATGCCGCTCACGGTGTGACGCTGGTTCTTGTATCGGCGGACGCACCGAAGGACCTCGATCGTAAGGTGCGACCGTTTCTACGTTCGCACAAGGTGAGCTTTGCGACGTGGATCAAGTCCGCCGGCAAGGATCAGGAATTCATTGACGCGGTGCACCCAGAGTGGGGGGGACCCATTCCGGTCACTATCATGATCGGCAGAGATGGAACGAGGAGGGTGTTGCTGGAGGGCAAGCAGAGCTACGAGGAATTCGAACGAGCGCTCGCTCCTCTTCTGTGATTGCCTCAAAGGGCATCTTCGCCTGACTCTTCGGTACGGATGCGGATGACGTCTTCAACAGGGAGAACGAAGATCTTGCCGTCACCTACCTGACCCGTTCGCGCGAACCGCACGATCGTGTCGATGACCGAATCGACAAGGTGATCGGCGACAACGAGCTCGATTTTCAACTTGGGGAGGGTGTCGATTTGATATTCAGCGCCACGATAGTGTTCGGTATGTCCTTTCTGGCGTCCGAAACCCTTGACTTCGGCGATGGTCATGCCCTTGATACCAATGTCCTGCAGTCCGTCTCGAACGTCGTCGAGCTTGAACGGTCGGATGATGGCTTCGATTTTTTTCATATCTTCGGAGCGTCGAGTCAACAAAGGAACCCCCAACATACTTTCAGCGCCGTGCGAATGCAATCGGCGGTCACGAGCAGCAGGAATTCCCGATGTTTCCAGCCCGGTACTGCATCTCTCATGTCATAACGGTGTCTCGAGCAGGTATCGTTTTTCGTGCGATCCTCATCATACCGCACCTGCCGGTCATCCTCCTTCGGGTTGCAGGACTTGCTCTGGGATCGATCGCCGGCTGGCCGACGTGCGTGGTCATGGGCAGCATGCCCGTATCGATCTGGCACATGCAGGATCGCGCTATACGGTATCTGGTGCGTGTCACTGCGTGGTTGTTCTTCCTGACCGATGTTCGCCCTCCATTTTCCGGTCGCGCTGTACGCCTTCATGCCGTCAAGGTGCATCACGACAAACCCGACGCCTGGGGTCGTCCAGCAGCGCTCTTTCGTCCCTTTCTTCTGCTGCCCTACCTGATATGGGCGCTTCCCTATACACTTGGCGTCGCATGCGTAACCGCTGTCTCCCTGCCGGTCATGCTGGTGACAGGACGACGTCCGATGTGGCTCATCGCTGCCGGGGAGGAATGGCTCGTCTACATGGCCCGCGTCCTTGCGTGGGCATGCCTTGTTGTCGATGAATATCCCCCGTACAACGGTGTGCAGCCAGCGTCCATTCACGCTTGGTTTCATGATGCGCAGCAGGCGACGGTGCAGCGGTGATCGGGTGCAGCGCGAATTCCATTCCACCCCATCCTCCGGGCACCCTGTTTCCCGAACGCACGCCGCGAAGGGTAAGGTGGGGCGGCTTCGCGTGTTATGGAAAAACGATTGAGCGGACGAACCTTCTCCGGGTTGTCGTTGTTTGACTTTTCCCCTGTTTTGGCATAGATTGCTGGTACGAAGATATCCTGATACGATTATCCGAAATCGATCCCATGCTCACAGAATTCGGCAAGGTTTTCATCTTTCTCCTCCTCGGCATAGTCTTCGTGTTTGCCGGACTTCTTACTGCAAAACTCCTCCGTCCGCACAACCCCACCTCGGAGAAACTTCTTTCCTACGAGTGTGGTGAAGACCCGATCGGCTCACCCTGGGTGAAGTTCAACCTGCGTTTTTACGTCATCGCGCTGATTTTCCTGCTCTTTGATGTCGAACTCGTGGTGCTGTTCCCCTGGGCGCTGGTGTTTGAACGTCTGGGCATGTACGCATACGCAGCGGGTGCGATTTTCATTGGAGTTCTCTTTCTG
Organism: Bacteroidota bacterium; assembly: GCA_023432805.1. Lineage (GTDB taxonomy): Bacteria > Bacteroidota > Ignavibacteria > SZUA-365 > SZUA-365 > JAEYUG01. Next base: position 95,895 of record JAEYUG010000052.1, read on the forward strand.
GCCGATTTCTACCTCTGGCGCAAGGGTGATCTCGAATGGGTCATGCCCGAGCGCAAGGCACCCGATCTGCGCACGTTGCTCGACTACAAGCCTGTGCGGACCATTCCCGAGATTCCGCGCGAGCAGCCAGCGGTCGTTGAAGATCCCGCCTGATCTTGCAATCCTACCTTCACGTAACCATACCTGACTGATCGATATGGGTTTACTGAGTCAACAGTTCGACGACGGCAACATCGTGCTGACGTCGGTCGAGGGTGTGCTCAACTGGGCGCGTCTGTGCTCACTCTGGCAGATGTCCTTTGGCCTCGCCTGTTGTGCCATCGAAATGATGGCAGCAAGTGCCTCGCACTTTGACATCATGCGTTTTGGAGTGCTGCCGCGCCCGAGTCCCCGCCAATGCGACGTCATGATCGTTGCCGGCACGGTTACCCTCAAGATGGCCACCCGTGTCAAGCGTCTCTACGAGCAGATGGCTGAACCGCGCTACGTCGTCTCGATGGGCAGCTGTTCGAATTGCGGCGGTCCCTACTGGGAACATGGCTACCATGTGCTCAAGGGTGTCGATCGCGTCATTCCAGTGGATGTGTATGTACCCGGCTGTCCACCTCGTCCCGAGGCTCTGCTTGAGGGCTGGATGCGTCTGCAGGAAAAGGTGCGAACCTTCACGCTCGTCGGAGGCGATGGTCACGGTGGGGAAGCCCCCGCAGCCGCGTCGAAGGTGGCTTCCGCTGCTGCGACTGCGTAATCGACATCGGCCCCTCGTCCCCGCGCATTTCGACATCCCTACCGATCCCATTTCACATTTCCCCCGGTATCGACCTCATGGCTAGGACCCCTTCCCACATCCTCGAAGAACTCGTTGCGACGTTTCCAGAGTACGCATGTACATGGGATGAAACGGCCTCGTGCATTCTGGTACCCGCTGAGGGGATCCGTGATGTCGCCCTGCAGTTGCGTGATGCGGAACCGTATCGTTTTGATGTACTGATGTGCCTGAGCGGTGTCGACAACAACGACGGAACGCTTGCGGTGACGTACCATCTCGACTCGATGCAGCACCGCCACAAGGTCACGCTGAAGGTGATTGTCCAGAAGGATGCGGCGACGGTACAGTCTGTGACACGTGTCTGGCGTTCGGCCGATTGGCATGAACGCGAGGCTTTCGACATGTATGGCATCGTCTTCGAAGGACATGAGGATCTGCGGCGCATCTTGATGCCGTACGATTGGGAAGGACATCCGCTGCGCAAGGATTACCAGGTGCCCGAGTTCTATAATGGCATGCGCGTGCCGTATTGATCGCCGCCGACACATCTCACTGATCACGACCGACGTATCACGATGACTGGTCTTACAACACAGATCGCCGAACAGATCGAGACGGGACGCCTCCGTACCGACGAGCTCGTTCTCAACATGGGTCCGCAGCACCCGTCCACGCACGGTGTTCTGCGCCTCGAGCTTGTCCTTGACGGTGAAATCGTCGTCAAGGTGATTCCCCATCTTGGCTATCTCCATCGGTGTTTCGAAAAGCACGCCGAAGCGATGACATATCCGCAGGTGATTCCCTACACCGACCGGATGGACTATCTCGCCTCGATGAACAACAATCACGGGTATGTGCTCGGGGTCGAGCGGATGCTCGGGATCGAAGTACCCGAACGTGTCGAGTACATCCGCGTGATCATGGCCGAGTTGCAGCGTATCGCCTCACATCTCGTCGCGATTGGAACCTATGGTCTCGATATCGGTGCATTCACACCGTTTTTGTACTGCTTTCGCGACCGTGAAGTCATTCTCGACATTTTCGAGCGGACCTGTGGTGCACGGTTGCTGTACAACTATTTCTGGATCGGCGGGCTTTCACATGACGTCTATCCGGACTTCGTCAAGGACGTGGCCCATTTCATCAAGATCTTCCGGCCGACGATCAAGGAAGTGACCGAGCTGCTGACGATGAATCAGATATTCATCGCACGCACGGCGAACGTAGGTGTGCTGCCTGCCGATGTTGCCATCAACTACGGATGCACAGGTCCGATGCTTCGCGGATCGGGTGTCGACTACGATTTGCGACGCGATGATCCCTACTCGATCTATGACCGGTTCGATTGGGACGTCATCGTGGGAAAGGGCGAGGTTGGAACGATCGGTGACTGCTGGGATCGGCACATCGTCAGGACGCACGAAATGGAGCAAAGCTGCAACATCATCGAACAAGCGCTGGCCACGTTCCCCGAAGGTGATGTGACGGCGGCTCTTCCCAAACGTGTGCGTCCTCCGAAGGGGGAAGTGTACGCGCGTGTCGAGAATCCTCGCGGAGAGCTCGGCTATTACATCATCAGTGATGGAAGCGGAAATCCTTTCCGTGTCAAGGTGCGCGCTCCGGGGTTTGTAAACCTGAGCGTCATCGACGAGATCTCGCGTGGACACATGATCGCTGATCTGGTCGCCATTCTCGGCAGCATCGACATCGTTCTCGGTGAAGTCGACCGCTGATATCAATCGAAGACGCATCCAGCCGTATTGAACATTATGGAATCTCTGTTACAGAACCTCCTCGGCGATAATCTTCTCACGCTTGTGCTCTACTGCACACTGCCGCTGCTTTTCATCCTGGGCTACGCGCTGCTCGCGATTCTCGGAGAAGTGAAGATTTCTGCATGGATGCAGGATCGACTCGGCCCCATGCGTACGGGTCCCTGGGGCATTATCCAACCATTGGCCGATGTGCTTAAGCTCCTGCAGAAGGAAGATGTTACTCCGAAGGCTGCTGACAAGGTGTTGTTCAACGTTGCACCGTATCTAGCCTTCCTCGGATCATACGGTGCCTTCGCGGTCATCCCGTTCAGCAGCCAGTATGTCGGCGCGAACCTTGACCTCGGTCTGTTCTATGTCTTCGCGATAGGTTCCATCGGTGTCGTGGCCATCGTCATGGCTGGATGGGCGTCCGGCAACAAATACACACTGTATGGAGCCATCCGCTCGGCCGCGCAGATCATCAGTTATGAAGTGCCTGCAGCGATGGCGCTTCTCATCATTGCGATGTTCATGGGTACGTTGAACATGCAGGACATCATCAGCGCGCAGGCCGGTCCCATTTGGAACTGGTTCATCTTCGGCGGACCGAAGGCTGATGTACAACTCATGAGTGGAACGGTCTTCGCGGCCAGTTGGTCTAATCTCGTCTTCCTCCCGTTCTTCATTGCGACGTTCATGATCTACTATGTGAGTGGACTTGCGGAAACGAACCGTACCCCATTCGACATTCCGGAAGCGGAGTCGGAGCTTGTCTCAGGGTATCACACTGAATACAGCGGAATGAAGTTCGCCATGTTCTTCATGGCCGAGTATGCGAATATGTTTCTCGTTTCGGCGATCACATCGATCCTTTTTTTCGGCGGTTGGCAGAGTCCGTTCGGCGTCTATCTCGGAGACGTGATAGGCGTTTCCTGGCTGGGTCCCATCGAGGGCTTCCTCTGGTTTGCGTTCAAGGGTCTGTTCTTCGTCTTTGTCATGATGTGGTTGCGCTGGACACTGCCGCGTCTTCGTGTCGATCAGCTGATGTATATGTGTTGGAAGGTTCTCATTCCCGCCTCCTTCGGCATCGCTCTCGTTGTCGGCTTTTTGATCATGATTGTCTGATACGATACGCCAACGGAAACACCGATGAATCAATACCTGAGTGATATCAAGAATTCCCTCGTGACTGTGCTTGTCGGTCTGCGCATCACGTGGAATCACATGTTCGTCAAGAAGGTGACCATCCAGTATCCCGACGTCAAGAAGGAGATGCCGGATCGAGTGCGCAACCGTCTCTACGTCAACATGGACGACTGCATCGGATGTGATCAATGTGCGAAAGCCTGCCCGGTCAACTGCATCACCATCGAGACGATCAAGGCGCTTCCGCAGGACGATATCGGCACCACCTCGACAGGGAACAAGAAGCGTCTGTGGATCCCTCGTTTCGACATCGATATCGCCAAGTGCTGCTACTGCGGGCTCTGTGTGTACCCGTGTCCGACAGAGTGCATCGAAATGACCGACGTCTTCGAATTCTCCGAGTATAATCGCGACAATCTAGTTTACCACTTCTCCACACTGACGCCCGAGTTCTCGGCAGCAAAGCAGGTGGAGGTCGATGCGTATCAGCGTGAACAGGACGCGAAGAAGGCTGCCGCTGCTGAAGCCAAGAAGAAGGCTGATGCTGAAAAGGCGGCAGCCGAGAAAGCGGCAGCCGATGAGGTCTCTTCTTCACCGGCGAATGGCGCCGTACCCGATCAGCCCACGACGTGATTCAGTGACATCCAATTAGTGACGACGATCATGTATTACGACTTGCTGTTTTATGTCTTCGCTGCCATGACGGTGCTCTCCGCAGTCGTCGTGGTCTTTTCCCGAAGTGTGATTTACGCCGCCTTCTCCCTTGTCTTCACGTTCCTTGGGGTGGCTGGCATCTTCGCGTTGCTGAGTGCGGATTTTCTTGCGGTCTCCCAGGTCATGGTCTATGTCGGTGGAATCATGGTTCTGCTGATATTTGGCGTCATGCTCACGAACAAGGTTGTCAATGTCGATCTGGGAGGGGAGAGCCTGAGCACATGGCCTGCGACCATCGTTGTTGGCGTGCTTCTGGGAACACTCGTGCTGATCATGACAGGCGCCCGGTGGCTTGTCGTAGAGTCTGCCCCGCAGATCGAGGGAACAGCATTGGAAATCGGTGAATTGCTGTTGACGCGCTATGTGCTACCATTTGAAGTAGTCGGCCTGCTACTGCTGGTAACAATCATGGGCGCTGCGATGATCGCGCGCAAGCTACCTGTCGACAAGGAGTCCATATGACTGTCGGTTTGACCCATTTTCTGGTGTTGTCGGCGATTCTCTTCTCACTTGGGATCCTTGCTCTGACGACCCGCAGGAACGCGATTCTGATGCTCATGGGCATTGAACTCATGTTGAATGCGGCGAACATTAATCTGATTGCCTTCGCACGCTATCAGGGGCTCGATCTGCATGCACATGTCGCTGCCTTGTTTGTAATCATCCTCGCAGCTGCCGAGTCCGCCGTCGCCCTGGCGATCATTCTGCACATGTTCAAGACCTGGAGTACGGTAAATGCCGATCAGGTCGGCGATCTCAAGGAGTGATGTGAAACGCATTCCACAACTATCTGCATCCATCCTTTCCCTTACGCAAGAGGTGATCATGTCGCGCACGTTCTTGGTCGTGGCTGCAGCAATGTGCCTGCTTACAACCACTGTCGACGCACAGAAGATCAAATATACATGGGATCCCACCGGCAAGCTGGTTGTCGGGGTTGGTGGGGGATTGACAAAATATTTCGGTGAATTCACCGACCAGAACTTTGGAGGTGTGTTTCAGGCGCATCTGAAATACTACGTGATTCCGGAGATCGCCATACAGGTGGATGGAGGTTTTGGCAACTACGTGTATAACCGACGCTGGAAGGGGAAGTTCAAGGAGCAGTATACGTACCAGTTCTATAAAGATCCCCGGCTTGGCGGAGCGATTCTGCCGTCATCCGATCTGGTCGATGCAGATTTCATGAAACGGCAGATTCTTGAAGTCGACAAGCTGAGCTATGCCGAGGGCAGGGTCGTCATTAATCTCTTTCCACGCACGTATTTCAATCCATACATCTCCGGCGGTGCCGGCATGATGAAATACGTGAACTCGAACGCCCAGAGGACCGTGCTCATCGATGGTGTTGAAGAGCCTCTTCTGAATGTCACCTTCGGACAGAAGGTGTTTCGACTGCCGGGTGATTTGAGTTCGACGTCCGGTCTGCGCGAGGACGATAATATCAAGGCCATCATTCCGGTCGGTTTCGGGTTTGATATTCTGCTCACGGAAATGATATCGCTGAATCTCGACTTCACGTATCGCTTCCTTCTCGGTCGTGGGAAGGATCTCATGGACGGATTCGGACGTGAGGTGACTGAAGATTTTGGAACACTTCGACCAGGTAGCTATGTCGTCAGCGATCAGGAAGCTTCCGATTCGTGGTTGACGTCGATTCTCGGGGTGCAGGTGTACCTGTTTGGGCAGGACGACAAGGATGGGGACGGACTCCGGGATGGATATGAGCGGGAAATCGGAACTGATCCTCTCAACCCTGATACGGACGGCGATGGCCTGAGCGACGGACAGGAAGTTGATGTGTACAAAACGGATCCACAAAAGACGGACACTGACGACGATCGCCTGACCGACAGCGAAGAAATTGCGCGGAAGACGGATCCTCTGCGGCCGGATACGGATGGCGACGGACTGATTGATGGGGATGAATTCGCACGCAACACCGATCCGTTTGTCAAGGATACGGATGGCGATGGAATCAGCGATGGTGATGAAGTCCTCCGATACAAGACGGATCCGCTGAAGAAGGATAGCGATGGAGACGGACTTTCGGACTCTGATGAATTGCTGTTGCACAAGACGGATCCATTGCGCGCCGATACGGATGGTGATGGACTTTCCGACGCAGATGAACTGGCTCGCAAGACAAATCCTGCAAGCCCGGACTCGGACGCGGACGGACTTACAGACGGAGATGAGGTCAACCGATATCTCACTGATCCTTTGAACAAGGATACTGATGGCGACGGCTTGACTGATGGTGCTGAGATCAATCAATATGGGACGGATCCGAAGCGAATCGACAGTGATGGCGACGGCATCAACGACAATCTGGACAAATGCCCAGACAAGGCAGAAACGGTGAATGGATATTTGGACGATGATGGCTGTCCAGATGAAAAACCCGTGACTGAAGCGCCGATCAAGAAGGGCCAGAAGTTCATTCTCGAGAACATCGAGTTCGAGTTCGGAAAGGCCGATCTCAAGCCTGGTGTGTTCCAGTCACTGGAAAGCGCGTACTCGACAATGGTCGATTACCCGAAAATGACTGTCGAGATCGGTGGTCACACCGATAACATTGGGAAGGCGAAGGCGAATCAGGAATTGAGTCTTCGCCGAGCGGAATCCGTCAAGAATTACCTCGTCGCCAAGGGCATCGACGGCTCGAGGATCATGACACGGGGGTATGGACCCAGCCAGCCGGTTGGATCCAACAAGACCGACGAAGGGCGGGCGAAGAACCGCCGAATCGAATTCAAAGTCCTGACCATCGAGTAATGGCGTGACGCACTGGTGTCATCGCTTTCAATGAAATCGGCCTAAACAGATAATCAGTCGTATGTCACAAGATCTGCTTCTCACGCTCGCACTGGCAATCCTGTTCATCCCTTTGGGATCATTCGCGTTGCTGCTTGCTGTCGGCAGGCGACTGCCGAGAAAGGGCGATTTCATCGGGACTGGACTGCTGTTCATTTCGCTGATCCTCTCCCTTATTGTCATGGTATCGGTGGTCGGTTCGCCGTCTGGAGCGGTGTTGCCGGGATTCAGCAAGGCTCCAATCCAAATGGCCTTCACCTGGATTGATTTTCAGAGTACGATTTCCGTATTCGGTACTGCAATTCCACTGCGATTCGATCTTGGGATCATGCTTGATCCTTTGGCGGCGATCATGCTCGTCGTTGTTACGCTCATCAGTTCGCTGGTGCATCTGTTCTCCATCGGATACATGAAGGGTGATGCGAAGTACCACAGGTATTTTGCCTATCTGGGACTGTTCACCTTTTCGATGCTGGGCATCGTCATTACGAACAACATCCTGATGATGTATGTCTTCTGGGAGCTGGTCGGGTTGAGTTCATACCTCCTCATTGGCTTCTGGTATGAGAAGCCGGGCCCTGCCTATGCATCCATGAAGGCGTTCCTGATGAACCGCGTTGGTGACATCGGCATGTGGATCGGCATCATGACACTGTTCACGGCCTACGGTACATTCCGCTTCGATATGATATTCGAACATATCGCCGCAGGACACTATCCCAACAATTCGGAAGTCTGGCTGACTGCTGCGGGTATTCTCATCTTTATGGGTGCAGTGGGCAAGAGTGCGCAGTTCCCACTGCACACATGGCTTCCAGATGCCATGGAGGGTCCGACACCCGTCAGTGCACTCATCCACGCCGCAACGATGGTTGCCGCTGGCGTGTATCTGGTTGCACGTGTATTCCCTTTGCTCACAGGCGATGCACTGTTCGTCATTGCTGTCATCGGCATGATCACAGCATTCATTGCTGCAACAATAGCCCTTGTGCAGAACGACATCAAGAAGGTTCTGGCCTATTCGACAGTCAGTCAGCTTGGATACATGATCCTCGCCCTCGGTGTCGGTGCATATACTGCCGGGTTCTTTCACCTCGTCACTCACGCCATGTTTAAGGCGTGTCTGTTTCTGGGGAGCGGATCGGTGATCCATGCGATGCATCACAGCCTGCATCACATCCATGACCACGCGACAGATCCGCAGGACATCCGGAATATGGGAGGCTTGCGGAAGAAGATGCCGGTGACGTATGCGACCTTCCTTGTAGCGACGCTGGCAATCTCCGGTGTCCCGCTCTTTTCCGGGTTTCTGAGCAAGGATGCGATCCTGGCCGGAACCTGGGCCTTCGGAGGTCTGCATGGCGGCATCGCGATGCTCATGCCTCTTATCGGGTTCGGGGTTGCAATGATGACGGCGTTCTACATGTTTCGTCTCGTATTTCTCACATTTCACGGAGAACCGAAACGACCGGATGTTGATGCGCATATCCACGAATCACCCATGACAATGAAGCTGCCGATCATTACGCTTGCGGCGCTCTCGATGTGGGTGTTCTATGCATTCAATCCCTTGGGTGGTGCGAACGGATGGTTTATGCAGGCTGTTCCTACACCACCGACCGTTACGGGTGCTCATTGGTACGAGTATCAGGGGCATGGTAGTTCTGCTGAGCATGGCGCACAGGTTGAAGGTGAACATGCCCTTGCGAAATCGGGTGTGACGTTGACAGATGCGCAATCAGGTTTTGAACATGCATCGCATGAAGCCCACTATCCCGCCATGGTCACATCCCTCCTCGTTGCAGGCCTCGGCATACTCATCGCATTTGCAATCTATCGACGCAGGATGGTGGACATAGACGCATTCACCAGCAACATGCGAGCTGCACACACCTTCCTGAGCAGAAAGTGGTATTTCGATGAGATCTATGAACAGTGGGTTGTCATCCCGTTCGTCATGATTATCTCACGTGCCATGAGCTGGTTCGATGCGCACATCGTCGATGGTGCAGTGAATGGCGCTGCGACGGTCACGCAGTGGCATTCGACGATGAGCGGATGGTTCGACAAATACATCGTAGACGGCCTTGTCAACGCAAGTGCCTATGTTGTGGGCTTCTTTGGCATCGTCTTCAGGAAAACACAGACTGGTCGGATCCAAACGTATATAGCGTTTGCGGTCTTCGGCGTTATCATTCTTTTTTACGTATTTACGTAATCCAGTACCAAGCACGTGCGTATTATCATGATTGAAGTTTGCATATCTTGTATAGCTTTCCTGTTGGAGGATTGATGGACTTTCCGATTCTCACTGTCATCACGTTCCTGCCCATCGCCGGAATGATAGCAGTATTACTCATTCCGAAGCTGCAGACGCGTTTGATCCGCTCCATCGCTGTCGGCGTTACAGTGTTGCAGGTCGTCCTCGCAGCTGTGATCATGATGTTGTTCAACACGGGACTGACCGGGATCAACGATCAGGGCACCATGCAGTTCGTCGAGCGAATCCCGTGGATCGTCATTCCAGCTACTGCGTGGTTCGGAGAAATTCGTATTGAGTATTTCATGGCCATCGACGGGTTGTCGATGCCGATGGTTCTACTCACTGCTTTGATCAGCTTTCTTGCAGCGATCGCATCGTTCAGTGTGAACAAGTCCATCAAGGGATATTTTGCGATGTTCCTGCTTCTTGATGCAGGAATGATGGGCGTGTTCTGTGCAATCGATCTCTTCTTGTTCTATGTGTTCTGGGAGGTGATGCTTCTGCCGATGTATTTCCTTATCGGGATTTGGGGTGGACCTCGCCGCGAATATGCAGCGATCAAATTCTTCATCTACACGTTGGCGGGCTCTGTACTGTTGCTGCTCGTTATGATCGGTCTCTACTACTCAACGATCGATCCTGTTACCGGCGCACACTCCTTCAACATTCTGGCGATGACCAATCCCGATAACATGACATCGGGCATATTTTCCAGTATTGGAAGCACTGCGCGAATGATCGCGTTTGTCGGGCTCTTCATTGCGTTTGCTATCAAGGTCCCGGTCTTTCCATTCCATACGTGGCTTCCTGACGCACATGTGGAGGCGCCGACTGCAATCTCCGTCATTCTCGCAGGTGTGCTCCTGAAGATGGGAACCTACGGGTTGCTCCGGATCAGCTTCCCGGTGTTTCCTGAGATGGCGATGTACTTTCAGGTACCGATGATGATACTCGGCTTCATCAACATCGTGTATGGAGCGCTCTGCGCGATGGCGCAGACCGATTTCAAGAAATTGATTGCCTACTCTTCAGTGTCCCATATGGGCTATGTGCTGCTCGGAATGGCCGCAATGAATGTGCAGGGTATGACGGGCGCCGTCTTCCAGATGTTCAATCATGGCACGATCACTGCCATGCTCTTCCTTCTGGTCGGCGTTCTGTATGACCGAGCGCATACGAGAGGACTCAACGAGTTCGGTGGCATTTACAACAAGATGCCGGTGTATTCCTTCTTGACGGTCATTGCGTTCTTTGCAGCGATTGGCCTGCCTTCGATGAGCGGATTCGTCAGTGAAGCACTGGTGTTTCTCGGCGCATTTCAGGCAAACAGCTTCTGGGCTATTCTATCGACACTCGGAATTGTGCTGGGTGCAGGATACATGCTATGGACCTTCCAGCGGGTGTTCATGGGGTCGCTTCCTGAGAAGTGGGAGAATGTTCTTCACGATGTCACCCCGCGAGAACTCGTCTCTCTCGTTCCGCTTGCAGTCGTGATCATTTATCTCGGTGTCAATCCCTCGCCGGCTCTCAACTGGATGAGTAATTCGCTGGGTCATCTGGTCGAGTTCGTCAAGCAAGGGGCGAACGTGACAATGTCCGCTGGTTTCTGATCAGGAACACGTTCCACATTTCACGATAAAACGCGCAACACCATGCCTGAGTACATTACACTGAGTTTTCCATACTTCTGGCCCGAAATCACGCTGGCGATCACATTTGTCGCAGCGATGATGGTCGAGTTCCTGTTCCGCGGTCAGCGAAAGCTCACTGCCAGTGTCGTCTTGTTCGGATTCGTGAGCGCGTTGCTGCTTCTGCCGTTTGTCCCGGCAGATGCCAAAATGCTCTTTGGAACCATGTATGTTTCGGATCCATTCTCGCTCTTTTTCAAGTACTTCATCATCGCCTCGGGTGTGGTCATCGTCTTGTTTTCACTCCAATCCGCCGAACTTGCCAGGGAACGCGTGAATGGTGGTGAATTCTTCTGTTACATAGCTGCGCTGACGTTAGGAATGGTGCTGATGTCCGGTGCTTCGAACCTCCTGATGATGTATATGGCTATCGAGCTCGTATCGCTTTCATCGTACATTCTGGCAGGGTTCAGCAAGTCTTCAAGGCGATCCATTGAAGCTGCGATGAAATATGTCCTCTATGGAGGAGTCTCCAGTGCGCTGATGCTCTATGGCATCTCGATATTGTACGGATTGGCTGGTTCCCTGGATCTGTCCGCTATTCAGTCTGCTCTTGCCGGTGGGGCTATACAGGGTGGTTGGTCTGTCGCTGCTCTCATTGGCAGTATTGTGTTGATTCTTGCTGGCTTCGGGTACAAGATTTCGGCTGTCCCGTTCCACTTCTGGACTCCGGATGTCTACGAGGGTGCGCCGATCACTGTCACGGCCTTTCTCGCTGTAGCGAGCAAGGCCGCCGGATTCGCAATCATGCTCCGATTCTTCTATGTCACATTTTTCGATGCAATGATCGGTCCGGGATACTGGATCAGCCTTGCTGGAATCGACTGGAACATCATCATCGCCATTCTCTCCGTGTTGACGATGACACTCGGAAATTTCGTTGCGATCTGGCAGGATAATCTCAAACGTATGCTCGCATATTCCAGCATCGCGCATGCAGGATACATGTTGATGGGTGTTGTCGTAATGAGCAATGCCGGGCTCACGGCCATTCTGCTGTATTTCATGGTGTATTTCTTCATGAACGTCGGTGCGTTCTATGTGGTCATGGTCATTGCTGACAAACTCGGCAGTGAGCATATTGATGACTATCGCGGTCTCGGCAAGCGTGCACCGTTGCTGGGTGTCGCACTGACCATCTTCCTCATGTCCTTGACTGGCCTTCCTCCCACTGCGGGCTTCGTAGGCAAGCTGATGCTGTTTTCAGCTGTGCTCGACAGCAAGTTCATTTGGCTGGCTATTGTGGGAGCACTCAACAGCGTCGTCTCTCTGTACTACTATGCGCGCGTGTTTAGAAATATGTATCTGCGAGATTCCATGGATGGAGATGAGTCTCCAGTTTCGTTTCCACCTGTCGTCGCCGTCGTGCTGGTCCTCTTCATCATCCCGAACATTGTATTTGGATTGTATTTCCAGCCTCTGCTTGCCATAGCCCAGAACTCGATCACTATCCTCATTCGCTGATTTTCTCCATATCCTTGATTCCTGCGGGGCATGTTTGCCCCGCTTTTTCTTGAGGACGGGAAGGTCACATCGCGTAACTCAAACCACGTTTGCTTCCAGGGGGATGGCGTCAACGAGAGTCCTTTGTTTTCAAGAGGTTATCAGCATTACGTGAATTCATCAATTCGTCGATCCGATTGGAAACTGGAACAGAATTTGAGATATACTCGTATGAAATGCACGTGTTCATGATTCAGCACGTGCTGTTCACACGACAACAGCGACCATCCACATCACATCGAGGTTCGTAATGAAACACACAGCTCTCATCCTCGGGATCGCCATTACGCTTGCGTCCATGTCGGCGCTCGCAAATATCCCGCCAACAGGCAGCAAGTATGTCGGCAGCAATGCATGTAAAGCCTGCCACAACATGCCGAAGACTGGTAAGCAGTACGCTGCATGGGAAGCGTCCGCGCATGCGAAGGCGTTCAAGACCCTGCAGACCCCTGAAGCTGACAAGATCGCCGCTTCGAAGGGCCACAAGACAAAGGCGGCTGAAACCGAAGCATGTTTGACTTGCCATGTAACTGGCATGGACGTCAAGGGCGCCCAGTTCGACGCCAAGTTTGCGAAGACAGAGGGCGTTGGCTGCGAGGCCTGCCATGGAGCCGGTGAAGGGTACAAGTCGAAGCACGCCAAGAAGGAAACGTTGAAAGACGCCATTGCCGCTGGTTTGGAACTTCCGAAGGTTGATGATGGCAGCGCTGAAAAGATGTGCAAGACCTGCCATAATGACAAGAGTCCGACGTTCAAGGGCTTCAAATTCCAGGAATACTGGAAGAAGATTGCCCATCCGCTTCCTCAGGGTTGATAAGGAACGACTCATCAGTGTCTGATCGTCGACTTCATCACGTTGCGCTGACTTAACACGAACCTTCGTAATGACCGAGTACGACCGCATCGTCGAAAGCATCCACTCGCGTGTCTGTGCGTTGTGCATGCACGCCGATGCGGTCGGATCATGTTCAGTCAGTCAGCGAGAGATTTGCGCGGTCGAACGGTTCCTCCCTGAGATCGTCGATGTCGCAACCACCATCAACAGTGATCGAATCGATGATTATGTCTCTGCACTTCGTGACCTTGTGTGCAGGGTCTGCCGGCCGGAAGGTCAGCAGCACTGTACCATCCGCGACTCTACTGTATGCGGTCTCGATCGGTACTTTGTCTTGATCATCGAGGCCATTGAAGATGTCATTCTCAAGGAAAGACGTGCAGACCTGTTGACCCCTCCCTCCCAACAGCAGACCTGAGCGAGGAAGGAACATTGACACATACCACAAATGCAAAGCTGGCGCACCGTTCACAAAGGACAGCAACCTGTCGGCGAGTGGTGCGCCTCACTTTTTTCTACCAGCACAGGAAGGCATCATGAGAAGAATTCTCTACCCGATGCTCGTCATGATGTGCGTGGGACTGCAGCCCTTGGTCGCGCAGACGCTCAACGGGCGTTTCGTCACATCTCTCTATGGTTGGGAGCGAGCTGATGATGCCACAGGCGCATCATCGCAACACCTCCGCGGCTATGAAACGGTGCAGCTCAATTTCGGCACGGATGACGTCTCATTCCACACGTACATGCAGGGTTCCACGGATTTCCGCAATGAAATGGAGTCGGATCCTGCCTTGCGATTGTTCAATGCATATCTTCATTTGAAAAACCTCGCCAGCATGGCGGATGTCAAACTTGGTCGACAACCAGTGTTTGCAGGGGTCAACTATGGCACCATCGATGGTGCGCTTGTACGCGTGCGACCGGCAAGCGGCGTTGAGGTCATGGCCTATGGCGGCGGACTGACGCCCCCGTCACAGCGATCGGATTTTTTCCAGGATGTCGAGAACAATTGGCAGATCGGTGCTCAGGTTCTGGTGTTTCTTGTCCCGGATGTGAAACTCGGTTTGAGCTACATGAACCGCCATCGTACATCGACACCATTCTCCTCATGGCGATTGGATCCATTGGGTACGCTTGTGCAAACAGAGGTGGATTTCGGATCGCGCGCTAATCAGTATGGCAGTCTCACCGCGACTTATGCGAAGGCGCGATGGTGGGTGTTTGGTCGGTATGATTACGACTTCAACTTTTCACGTACTTCCCGTGCTGAAGTGGCTGCGAACTGGCAAGCTACCCCGGATCTCGGCTTCATGATGAATCTTGCACACCGCGAACCGACCATCGCTTGGAACTCGTATTTCTCCATGTTCGAAGCGGAGGCCAATCAGGAAGCTGTTCTCGGCGTCGATTATCGACTTCATCCACGTGTGACCTTGCATGCGCGTGTTTCGACAGTGCTTTTCGATGATGAAACCTCTCAGCGTGCATCACTCGGTGCGTCCAACAAATACGCATCAGTCATGTACACGAAGGATGTGAGCAGTGACGGCGATCTCGATGGATTCAACCTGCAGTTTACATATCCTCTGGTGGATGGCAGGGTTGTCCCGCACGTAGGAATGGTCTACAGTTCCTATGCGCTCGGCGAGAATCTTGAAAAAACGTCAACATGGGCTGCCATTGCTGGAACCATGGTTCGACCCTTACCGCAGGTTTCCGTGGACCTTCAAGGTCAGTACCTGACAAACCGCATCTATGAATCCGATATTCGAATCTTCGCACGCGTGAACTACTGGTTTGCGCACACGTTCGGTCTCGGGTCGGAAGGAGAGAACTGATGAACAAGGTCATGTATGGAACGCTTGCTGTGTTGCTCTGTGCGGGTATTGTCTTTGCCGCGTTGACTGGCGACACGATCCCGGCGAGTGCAGACAAAGGCGGAGTCATCTTCTCCCATAGCGCGCACAAGGAACTTGCTGATTGTGCCACCTGCCATGATGCAGCCACCAGCAAGGTTGCAGGTGACAATCTGCTGCCCAATGCAGAAGTGTGCGCCTCATGTCATGAAGCTGCCGATGTTCGAACCTACTGGGGATTGAGTGCGGATGCTCCGCTGGAGTCCGTTACCATTCCTGTTCGCGATCGCAAATTGTACTTCTCCCATGCTGCTCATACGCAGGGAACGGCATTGAACTGCCAAACGTGTCATGGTGCAATTCTCGCAGATGATGCATCGGGCATGCCATCGATGCAGACGTGTTACACATGCCATAACAATGCTGAAAAAGTAGCGCATATCACGCCATCCGACGTGCATGGTGTTGCGAGCGTCCCGGCAACGAACCAGTGCGAGGCATGTCACGTTACACTGGCTGGTCTGATCCCTGAAACCCATCGAGTGTCCAATTTCCAGCAGTTCCATGGGAAGCTGGCGGCAGAGGGTGAGGCTGATCGTGAATGCGCCACATGTCACAGTGCCAGCTTCTGTCAGTCTTGTCACACCCCGACCAATGATGTTCCACGTGGTGTGACGGCGGATCGATTTTACAATCCCTCGCATCCCAGAGGAGAGAAGATTGATGATGGGAAATTGCTCACCCTCCAGGGTGCGCATTCAATGACATATCGGTATACACACGGATTTGATGCACGCGCGCAATCGACGCGCTGCGCAACGTGCCATGAGATCGAGTCCTTTTGCGCATCATGCCATCAGAATGGCTACGATGCAAACGGGGCCCGCATCATTCCACAGTCACACCAGCTTGCCGGCTTTGTTTCACTCACCGGAGGAAAACTCATGAACAGGCATGGAAAGCTCGCAACTATGGATATTGAGAGCTGCGCAACATGCCATCAGGTTGATGGTGGCGATCCTGTATGCGCTCCGTGTCATTCCACTGGTCTGGTGAAAGGAGGCTCACGATGAATCGTCGTCTTGCAGCTTTGGTCTTGGCTCTTGTATCACTCGTCGGATGTCAGAGTGAACTGAAGACCGATCTCCCTGTCAACCCTGAACGTCAGGCGCCGCACACAACAGATCCCGGTGAACTTGCAGCCTTCGTCGCCGGTGCCTCCGATATAAAGGCGTGTCTGGTGTGCCATGATCAGGGCTTCCCCAGTCCACATCCGGCCGGATTCGTCGTCTTTTCCTCCACGGATTTCCACGGGAGGTTCCTGCGTAATGCCAGCTATGCGTTGCTTAATTCCATCAGTGCTGACGCAGGTCGATGTGGCAACTGTCACGGTGGCGACTTCAAAGGCGGGTGGACCCAGTTGTCCTGCAGTACCTCTGGTTGCCATGTGGAAGCTGATGGCGGTCCGCTGGCATGCTATACTTGTCATGGTGATTTCGTCACGAAGGAGATCTATCCAAAGACCCCTGCCTTCCACACGATACACATCAAAGGTGGGAGTGATTCCGAGGTGAAACTCGCGTGCGTCTCATGCCATGAAATGCCGAGCAGTTACGCTGATCCGAACCATATTGGTGGAAGCAATCCCGATGGAGCTGAGGTCATCATCAGCAGTGCGCTTGCACGTACAAGTACTAAGGGGACAACGGGGTCACCATCGTTCAATAATGGTAAGTGTGCGAACACCTACTGTCATGGCAACTTCACCAATGGCAACAATGTTGAAGTTTCATACGACGGTCAGAATCAGGCGGTGTGTGGAACATGTCATGGCAATGCAGTCACCGGCAATCCACTTCCGAAGGCTCCGCATCCGCAGGTTGAAACGTGCTCAGCGTGCCATGCTGGAGTCATTGATGCGAACAAGAACATCATTGACAAGTCCCGTCACATCAACGGCAAACTCAATGTGTTCAATGGCGAACGTACTGATTGGTAACACATAGCACCAAGCCTCTGTCATGCAAAGCGCGCAGTCCATTAGGAC
>JAEYUG010000053.1 GCA_023432805.1 Bacteroidota bacterium
CATCGGTGCATTCACTGCGACCAACACGACGAACGCACCGGTGGTTGCGACAATCACCGTGACGCCGAGCTACACGAACGCGGGTGTGACCTGCACAGGCGCACCAATCTCGTTCACGATCACTGTCAATCCGACGCCGACCGTGGACCAGGTGGCGAACCAGGTGCGCTGCAACGGCACCCAGACTGCGGCAGTCACCTTCACGGGCTTCGTGCCCGGTACGGTGTATTCGTGGGTGAACACGAACACGGCCATCGGTCTGGCGGCAAACGGCACCGGCAACATCGCCGCGTTCTCGGCGACCAACACCACGAACGCACCCCTTGTTGCAACGATCACCGTTACCCCGAGCTACGAGAACGCAGGTGTGACCTGCACGGGCACGCCGATCTCGTTCACGATCACCGTCAATCCGACGCCGACCGTGAATCAGGTGCCGAATCAGGTTGTCTGCAACGGCATACCGACGACCCCGGTCGCCTTCACCGGCTTCGTGCCCGGCACGGTGTATTCGTGGACGAACAACACACCGGGTATCGGCCTGGCTGCGAACGGTACCGGCAACATCGGAGCGTTCAACGCGATCAACAATGGCAACGCGCCAGTCGTGGCAACCATTACGGTCACCCCGAGCTACGAGAACGCAGGCACAACCTGCACCGGCACGCCGATCAGCTTCACCATCACCGTCAATCCGACGCCTGCCTGCAGCATCACCCAGAGCGGTCCGCTCTGTCCTGGTGCACAGGTCGTGCTCTCCGGTCCTCCGGGAATGGCGAAGTACGAGTGGATCGTGACCGGCAACGGTTCGATCAGTGGTGTCAACGATCAGCAGCAGGTCACCATCATCGCCGGAAGCGTCTGCGGCCAGACGATGCTTGTGACGCTGAACATCGAAGACAACAACACCTGCACCAATACCTGCACGCAGAGCATCATGGTTGAGGATGACATCGATCCCATCGTCGTGAAGGGTTCGATCGATGCGTGCTATCCGACCCTGCAGGATGCGGAAGCCGCCGCAGTCGCAGCCACCTCCGCTTCGGACAACTGCGTGACGAACCTCGTTCTGGTTCCTTCCTCCAATGGAACGACCTGCGATGTGGTCATCACCGTCACTGCCGAAGACAACTGCGGCAACACGGCGTTCGTGACCTACAACACGCGCATCGACGGTACGGCACCGACCTTCACGTTCGTTCCGGCGGACGAGGAGATCGAGTGCTCGCAGACGCCGCAGTTCGGTACGCCGATTGCGACGGACGCCTGCGGTGTTGCCACGGTCTATCCGGTCGGCAACCCCGTGCGCAACGACAGCAACTGCCCGAGCGAGTACACGCTGACCATGAGCTGGTATGCGGTCGACGCCTGCGGCAACCAGTCGCCGTCCGTGTCGCAGACCATCACCGTGGTCGACAACACGGCGCCGATCATGCTGCCGATGGATCCGAAGTATGTCGTCTGCGGCGGCACGCTCACGTGGGACACCCCCACCGAAGTGCCTGACGCATGCGGTGGCCAGTACCAGCTGGTCAACACGACGATCGATGTGCTTCCGAACGTGCCACTGCCCGGTCAGAAGACGCATCGCAAGACGTGGTTCGTGACCGACGGCTGCGGCAACAATTCGCAGGTGTCGCAGGATATCGTCGAGGAGCGCTGCCAGTACTTCACGCTCACACAGGGTGCCTACGGCAACGCGAACGGAAGCTGGTGCGGACCCGGCCAGCCTCGTCGCCTCGCATTGATCCAGAGCCTGCTCTCGGCTCCGAATCCGACCTCGCTCGTGCTTGGACTCCCCGGCAAGAGCTTCACCATCACCTACAACGACGCAGCCTGCGTGATCCAGCGCATGCCGGGTGGCGGTCCCGCCCAGGCGCTTCCGAACGGCAACACCGTGTTCGGCAGCAACTGCTCGACCGCTCCGATCCAGCTGCAGAACGGACGCTTCAAGAACAATCTGCTCTCGCAGACACTGACCCTTGGACTGAACCTCCGTCTCGATCCGGGTCTCGGTACCCTCGTCAAGCTGCCTGATCCGACCACGCCGTGGCTTGTCACGCAGGGCGCGGATCGTGTCAACGGCATCTGCGGCGATGGTGACGATCTGCCGTTCGGTCCCTACCTCTACAAGCTGATCCCGGTCTCCGTGCTGAACAAGCTCGGTTCGAACGGGACCAACAAGACGGTGGGTGATTTGTACGCCCTCGCCAATCAGGCACTTGGTGGTGCGAACGTGGCGCCGACCTCGCTCGGTGACATTGTTGCAGCACTTGGTGCGATCAACGACGGTTTCGACGAAGGACGCTTCTTCAGCGGCTATGTCTCTGCTCCGCCGCCGCCGAAGGCTTCCGCAGACGTGAGCGTCGCCGACGACTTCGTGCTTGCGGCCAACCATCCGAATCCCTTCAACCCGACGACCACGATCACCTATGCGGTTCCCGAACCGTCGACCGTGACCATGACCGTCTACAATGAACTCGGAGCGGTGGTCGACGTCATCGTCAACGACTACAAGTCCGCCGGCAGCTACATGGTCACCTGGAACGCCACAAGCGCGACAGGCGAGACGCTGCCCTCTGGCGTGTACATCTACGAACTCCGCGCCTCCACGGCCGAAGGTCGCCAGGTGAAACTCACGCGCCGTATGCTTCTCATGAAGTAACGACA
Organism: Bacteroidota bacterium; assembly: GCA_023432805.1. Taxonomy (GTDB): domain Bacteria; phylum Bacteroidota; class Ignavibacteria; order SZUA-365; family SZUA-365; genus JAEYUG01. The sequence continues at coordinate 2,671 of JAEYUG010000053.1, forward strand.
TGGTGCCTCCGGGCACCGCGAACCTCGAACCACCGCGCCCCGTCCCATGCATCGGACGGGGCGCGGTGCGTTGTGACAGTTCCGTGCATGCCACCGGATGCATGAAGAGAGCCGCTTGCATTCGAGGCATGGGGGTGTATATTTGCGACATCTCGTATCCGTATTGCATCTGTCCCCGCGCCGACTCGTCAGGTTTCATTGACTGATCGGCAGGTTTTCGACCGAGCGGAGTTTCATGCGCTTCCGCTGCACGGCTACCGCGCGACGTCGCGGCGTCGCGCTGTGGATTGACACGCCCGCATCCTGCTGCACGCAGTGAGGCGCGCGACAGCCATGCATCCACACGCAAACACCGTCGTCATGTCGATCGTGAAATACACCGTCCGCTTCCTTGCCCTCTTGTGCGGTCTGCTTGCGGCACCGCTCGTACTGCATGCCCAGCAGCAGGCACTCCCGCCCGTGCTCGTCGGTCCCTACGACGGCAGCGACGTCGTCGACCAGCTCGTCGTCTGGACCTGGTTCATGCAACCGACCACCAGCGACGGCACGGCCGTCACCTGCGAACTCCGCTGCGTCGAGCTCTTCGACGGTCAGACTCCCGAAGAGGCCTTCCGCTCCAATCCCGCCGTACTTGTCCGTTCGAACCTGACCAGCTCCGCCTGGCAGACCAACCTCGCCGCGCGAAACTTCCGCCCCGGCCACCGCTACGCCTGGCGCATCACCGCGTTCGCGCGCGGTCGTATCGTGAGCGAGAGCGAGATCTGGCGCTTCACCTACGCACAACCCACCGACCCCGACGTGTTACGCAGTGTGGTGGAAGCCGCCAATGCGCGTATGCAGGAGGGAGTGGATGGTGCTGGGTCGGTTGACCTCTACGAGGCGGGCACGTCGCAGACACCGGGGGAAGTGTCCGCAACCGTGACATCCGGCCGGGATATTCCGACAGGCGAAGACATCAGTGTCACCGCCGGGGATCCCATCACCCAGGCCGATCCGGCCACCGCCGGGGACCCCGGCACCAGCGGCGATCCCACCCCCGCTGCGCCGTCGGAGGCTTCCGCAGTGAGGCCGCTGCGCGTGCGGGGACATTCGCGTCTGACCGCGGAAACGGCCAATCGTCGCGGTCTGCTCTCGGAAAATCCCGCGCGCTTTGCGCGCCTCCAACTCGATCCCCGCATCGAATTCTTCAACGCACCGTTCGACTTCTCCGCAATCGTGACAACGGAGGAAAACATCCGAAAATCGACGTTGAATCGGGGATCGCTCGGCTTCCGCAGTGATTCGCGCGACATGCGCGTGCTCGTCACGCAGCACATCGACCGGCGCATCGAGGAACTCGAGCAGCAGCGCGCGGCGCTCGTCGCGGACTCCCTCCGTGAGTTCATGCTGCTCGACACCGCGGAGTTCGACGCGCGCATCGAAGAGTTGCGCGAGCTGCGTTCGGCCGAACCGGAGTCGCAGATCGAGTCGTTGCGCAGTCTCGGCGTGCTCGATGCATCGGAGTCCGCCCTGCTCGACGTTCCGGAAGTCGGCTTCGGCGCGGTGGTTCCGCGATATTCGGATCTCTTTTTCAGCAATGTCACGGTCACCGGTGGTTCGGCGCTGATCAATCCCGGTCATCTGCTGGTCGGCGCGACCATCGGCAAGCTGCAGCGCACGATCGCGCTCGAGCAGTTTTCGCTCGCGCCTCTCGCAGAGAATCCCGAGCTCGGCGAACCGCTGTTCTTCCGCAATGTGTATGCGGGGCGCCTCGGCTACGGGCGCCGCAGCGGTGATCATGTGCTCGTGTCTGCGATGTACGCCGATGATGACGAGCAGTCGCGGATTCTGGCGGACCTGCTCGACTCGACGGCGACACAGCTGGCGCGACAGGAGAATCATGTGCTCGGGTTGTCCGGTCGATGGGAGCTCGCGGAGGCGGGGCTCGTGCTCGATGGTGAAGTGAACACGTCCCTCACGTACGGCGATCCCCTCGGAGGCACCTTCATCAATCGCTCGATGCCCACGTCGCTCGCGCGCGTGTTCGGACGCGGAACCATTGGCGACGGTGCGATGGCGGATGTCAGCTACGCGGCGCGCGGCATCTGGCGTTTCGACAGGGAGGGGGGACGCGTGTTCGGTGGTGTCCGCTTCGTTGGTCCCGGCTACCGTTCGGTGGGAACCGCGGCGCTGCGCAGCGACGTGATCAGCTACGATGGCGGCTACGAGCATCTGCTCATGGACCGCACGCTGCGGCTGAACGGCACCGTGGGTCGCGAGCTGTCGGGTTTCGTCGACGGGCGCGCGATGCGTACCATCATCGACAAGCTCGGCGCCTCGATCGATCTGCGTCTGCCGCGCCTGCCGACTGTGGGACTCAGCTACGTCGTCAACGTGCAGAAGCTCGTGCCGTTCTCGGATTCGCTCGTCGATCTGTACGCGCGCATCGACCAGATCGGGCTCTCCTCGACGTGGAGCCATCGCGTCGGAGCCGAGCGCGCGATGACGAGTCTGCTCGTCAACATGCAGCAGGGCAACAGCTCCGACAGCGTCGGGATCTTCCAGTCGATCGTGGCGATGCTGTCGACCCGCATCGTGTTCCGCGCTCCCTTCAGTGTGTTCGTCTCCCTGAGCCGCTCGCATACCGTGACACATGAGGAAACGGATGCAGCAGCCGTGCACTCGGCCGATCTCGCCGTGACCTGGATGCCGGCCGCGGCCTGGAGCAGCACGCTCGGCCTGCGTGGCAGCATCGAGAAGGACCGTGATCTGTTCGGATTCTTCATCGAGACACAACTCGATCTCGGCGAGCATTTCACGTTGCAGCTTCGCGGAGAGCGCAATGTGAGCGCCGACGTCCTTGTTCCTGAAAGCGGCTTTGCCGAGAACATCGCCCGCTTCATCACCGTTATGCGTTTCTAATTCCAGATCCAACCACATCACATACAGGACCACACATGGTCGCATCATTTCTTCATCGTACTCGCATGACACGGTGCTCCGTGCTCGCGGTTCTCGCCGTCATGCTCGTCAGTTCATTCCCCGCATTCGCGCAGAACGCGCTGCGAAAGAAGCAGGCGTCGAGTCGGAAGTACTCGAGTCTCATCATTCAGGAAGTACCGGCTCGAGACAAGTCGAAGCGCGCTTTCATAGCGCTGTACGCGCAGGAAGCGAAGGAGGCGACGAGCGGCAAGTATCAGGGTGGGGGGTTCGGGCTTCTGCTGGTCGGCGACAGAAAGGCACTCGGCACACAGGTGCTCGGTGTCAATACACAGCTGGCGAAGGCGGGCAAGGGACTCAACACGGCAGCGGTCAAGTCGCGCATTGACAATGCCGTCTCATCTCTGGTCGGTCAGTTCCGCGTTCGACCTCTCGACGAGAGCGAACTGAAGGCTGTGATTGGCGGACCTTCCTTCCGGGGCAGCAAGGCGTCACTTGCGATGAACAAGGATGTCGACATGGCGAACAGTGCACTTGCAGGTGTTGCTGGCGCCGCTTCCGGTGCAGGGGCCATCGGATCCTATGTTGCCACAGTCGGTGGCATCACTCCTGCGGTGGCTGGTGCCTCTGCGAATCTGACAGGTATCGTCATGGGTGGAGCAGGCGGCACGTTTCTTGGGGCGGGATTGGGAGCTGTTGTCGGGGCTGGCGGTCTGGCTCTGGCAGGAGGCATCGCCATCGGTACCGGTGCTGACAAACTTGCAGGTGCGTTCATATCGTGGGCAACCAATGGAGAGGAGAATTCCATCGGCGGATGGCTTGCATCCAAGACCGAGGATTCCGATCCGCCTCCATCGAACACGTCCGACAACAGTGGCGATCAGTCCGGAAATACCGATGCTGGAACGTCTGGTGCAGACAACAGCTCCGGTGATGACGGTTCGTCGACAGACGACGATTCCTCCGGTGACGATGGGTCCACCAGTGGCGGCGACGGTGGCGATTCCGGAACAGCCAATCCCATGAACGACGAGAACTCCGATCCCTCGCGCGTGCTCACCTTCGCCATCGCGACGGGACTCGGTAAGGGCGAGGCCACGCGCATTCTCAAGGCGCTCGACACAAAGGGTGGTGGTGCGCTCGGCGCCTCGCGCTCGACCATCACCATGCAGCAGATTCTGGCCTTCGACGCTGCCGTGGGCGGCATGTACCTGCGCAGCATCAACCGTTCGCTCGCCGCGCGTCGCGGTGCGCGAGGCTTCCGCGAGTCGACCCGCGTCGGAGGAGACCTGAAGATGATCTATGATGGTGTGACCGATCCCGCGAATATTTCCGCGAAGGTCAACACCGCACGATTCAGAACATCCGTCCGCTAGCAGGTCCGCCATGCACTCCCTCGCACAACGACTCCGCACGACGATGCCTTCGGGCATCGCCGTGCTCTGCGGACTGCTGATGCTTCCGCACGCAGTGCCGGCACAGAAGTCGGGCTACACGCGCGACCGCATCGAGCTGCTCTCGAAGCAATCCCTCACCTTCAAGCCTTTCACCGGCATCGAACTTGGCAAGGGCACGTCGGGGGATCTTTCGCGAAAGATCACGGTGCCGACCACGAAGAAGACGCTGACCGTGCAGCAGTATCTCGATCAGCTCAACGCGATCGAGCGTCGGCTGAATGCAGGCGGACTCTCGATCCGCACGATCACGAAGGATGTGAAGCTGTCGCGTCTGCGCGCGGAGAAGGTGCCCGTGATTGCACCGACGCAGGCGCCGGGCGCCAAGCTCACGCCTGCTGCGCGCAAGGCGCGGTTCACTGCAGTGGAACTGCCCATCGGTGCGACACAGTTGAAATCGACATCGCTCGGACGACTCTCCACGCAACAGGTGCAGACGCTCGCGAAGGCCGCACCGCAGAAGATCGCCGGTCCCGTGAAAAATCTGCGTCTGGGTGATCGCGCGAAAGATCTCTCCCGGATGAAGGACGTCGCACCCCGCGTCCGCTCGACGGAGTTCGTCAACCGCACGTTCACTCCCCAGCCCTACACAGCCGGCATCTCCGGCTATACGGCGAAGGTGATCGTCTCCCATTTTCAGAAGGCGAAGGCCGAGCCCATCGACGCCGCGACTGCGTCGATGCAGGCGGTGAAGGGAACAGATTCGGAGTTCAGCATGGGCGTCGGTGTGCGTGCGCAGATGAAGCTTCCGAAGGAACTCTCGGTGGAAGCCCCCGTCGTCGGGAAGATCCAGCTGGGCGACGGCTTTCTCGACATCTATCACCTGCAGACGGACTACAAGGTGCAGAGTCAAACCGGCAAACCCATGAGCGCCCGCTCGCGCGTCAAGGTGCTCGATCAGTTGATCATCGACGACGACAAGCCGGAGCTGACCGGCGACTCGCACACCTTCACGCAGCAGCGCAACCTTCCGCTCATGCGACAGAAGATCGGCGGGTTCGACATGTTCAGCTGGTTTCTCGATCAGATGATTCCGATCGACGTGTACTGGGGCATCGAGGCCGGAGGTGCGATCGACGTGCGGATGGATCGTGCGTCCATTCAGGCCGAGGCGGCACCGCGCCTGACCCAGTCGTTGACGATCGAGTGGGGACTCGCCCCCGACATGTTCGAGAACATCGTCGACGCCGGCGTCGGCGGGAAGTTCGATCTGATCGCACTGAACATCGGTATCGGTGGTGTGGTCGGTCTGCACTTTGGCGGCGGCAGCGTGATTCTGAAGGACGAAGCCTACATCGATGCCGAACTGCAGTTGCTGCGCGGAAGGCTGTACACGTTCTACAAGTACCCGGTATTCATATGCGACAGCATTTTCTCTCTGCAGGCACTGGATCCCAACTGCTATGCCATCCGTCGCGTCGAGGAGGATATCGTCGACACGGGATCGCTCATCAACTTCAACGCGGTGCTTCTCAACGACGATGCCTCGCGCGCGCTTGCGTGGTAACATCTGATCGCATCGTTTGGCGGCGTTGCGGGACGGCAGTCCTGCAACGCCTTGTTCTTCTTCGGCAACTCGTCTCTGTCGTGGCGCTGGTTCTGCTTCCGTATGCAGCGGCCGCGCAGCAGACGCCCGACGCGTTCGTGCTCGACCTGCGCATGCGGATTCACGTGCGCGCGCGGCAGTCCATCGCGCCGGCCGCCGGCGACACAACGCTCCCGCTCGAACGCCGCACCGAATGGTGCGGGAGACTCATGTTGCGCCGACTGCATGCACCCGGCGTCGCCTATGCCGGTCGTCTCGTCTTCGACACCATCACCGTCGTTGTTCAGGGTGCGATCGACCGCACTGCCGCTGCACATCTGCACGCAGCTTCGCGCGCGTCCTTTCTCGTACGCTTCTCATTAGACAGTGCGCGCATCGACAGTCTCGGGACACCTGTCGGCACGGAGGCATCCTACCGACAGCTGCTGAAGGATGCACTCCCACTGCTTGCGCATCCTGTAGATCTCGCCGCTCGCACTGCCCGCACCGAACGCATCGCGCAGATCGACGGCCTGTACGACGTCACCTGGCTCCCGGCGGAAGCCCCCGGCGGCGCCCATACCGTGCAGCGCGCGCGCGTGCCCACTGCATCGCTCGTCGTCGATTCCCTGGTTGCAAACATCCATCACATCACCGCTCGGACCGGCGATCCCTGGCCGCTCACCGCGCGGATGCACCGCATCCATCACCAGCGCATCGACGGACGCACACTGGCCGTCGTCGACCGGACGCTCGATGCACAACGTCGCACTCCCGTGCGCGACGAGCCTGGCGCAGCGCTGCCTGCGGGGACCCTCATGTGGGAGCCGATCCTGACCATGCTCGACGAAGGGGAGCGCACACGCAGAGTCAATCGCACCACCCTCGGCGACGACACGTGGGAATCCCTTCGTGAAGTCCTCGGCGATGCTGTACGCGACGACGACCTGCGCGCAACGACGACGGGGAAGCTGCGTGCCCTGATGACCCTGCATCCGGCGAGCATCGATTCCGTCGTCGTGCATGCCTGCGCGCCCGGCACGTCCGAGGCGCAGCGCATCCTGCTGTTCAACGCCGTGGCGGAAACTGAGACCGACCGTGCGGATGCCGCGCTCTGCACGCTCTTCGAACGGCTCTTCGGCAGCGGGTCGTCTGACGAGGATCTGCTCGTCGCCGTCGCGCTACGCAGCCGCGTGCCCGCGTGCATGCCGCCAGTGCTCGTCGCGATGCACGCGCAGCACGCAGACGCATGGCGCCGTCATCACCTCGCGCTGCTCGCCTCCGCGCTGCTCGGACGCGTGCGCGGGCGCGACACCGCACGGACGGATGCGCTGCTCGACACGCTGCTCTCGCGTCC
>JAEYUG010000057.1 GCA_023432805.1 Bacteroidota bacterium
CCGCCCCCCCCGCCCGCCCGGGGGGGCCCCAACACGACATCATTTGCCGACGATCGCGAGCAGGATGCCCGCGGCGATGGCCGTACCGATCACGCCAGCGACGTTGGGACCCATCGCGTGCATGAGCAGGTAATTCTGCGGGTTGTACTCCTGACCGACATTGTGCGAGACGCGCGCGGCCATGGGTACGGCCGAGACACCCGCGGAACCGATCAGGGGATTGACCTTCCCACCCGTCAGCTTGTACATGAGCTTGCCGACGAGGAGTCCGCCGATCGTCGAGAAGCTGAACGCGATGACGCCGAGCGTGATGATCTTCACGGTCTCGAGGCGGAGGAACACCTCCGCACCCATCGTCATGCCGACGCAGGTTCCCAGGAAGAACGTCACGATGTTGATGAGTTCGTTCTGGGCCATGTTCGACAGTCGTTCGACCACGCCGCTTTCGCGCATCAGGTTGCCGCCCATGAGCATTGCCAGCAGCGGCGCTGCGGGGGGCACGATCAGCACGCCGACGATCGTGACGGCGAGCGGGAAGATGATCTTCACGGTCTTCGACACCGGTTTCGGCGTTTCCATCACGACCTTGCGTTCGGCATCGGTTGTCAGCAGCCGCATGAGCGGGGGCTGGATGAGCGGTACCAGCGCCATGTAGGAATAGGCTGCGACGGCGATGGGTCCGAGCAGATGAGGAGCGAGCTTGAGCGTGAGGTAGATGGCTGTGGGACCGTCGGCTCCACCGATGATGCCGATGGCCGCGGCCTCCTGCAGATTGAATCCCAGCGCAACGGCGGCGAGCAGCGCGGTGAACACTCCGAACTGCGCAGCGGCCCCGAGCAGAAACGTCTTCGGGTTGGCGAGCAGCGGACCGAAATCCGTCATCGCACCGATGCCGAGAAAAATCAGCGGAGGAAAGATCTCGAGTTCGATGCCCTTCGAGAGGTAGTAGTACAATCCACCAATGGTATCGCCCACGGGAGGCGTGAGCAGACCGTTGCCGGGGATGTTCGCGAGAAAGGCGCCGAGACCGATCGGAAGCAGCAGCAGCGGTTCGAAACCGCGTCGGATCGCGAGGTAGATGAGCAGACTCGCGACAGCCAGCATGGCGACGTTGCCCCAGGTCAGCGACCAGAAGCCCATCCCATTGAGGAAGTTCAGGAAATGATCAGCAGCAGTCATGGGGTCGCTCCGCTATTCATACGAAAGCAGAACCTGCCCCTGTTCGATCACGTCCTTGACGCGCACGTTGATTGCCTTGATGCGTCCCGCCTGCGGCGAGGCGATGTTGGTCTTCATCTTCATCGCCTCGACCACGAAGAGCGTTTGATTCTCCTGCACCTCGTCGCCGACATTGACGGGGATGTCGAGCAGTGTTCCGTTGATGGGAGAGTTGAGTGTCTTGCCGCCGCTGCCGGTCGTGGCTCTGGGCGCTCCTGCAGCCGCGCGCTGTGCGCGTGTGGGGGCTGGTGCGGTGGCGGTCGCCTGCGGGGTCATCAGGCTGTTGACGGTACGTGCGGGAGGTTGATAGAGTGGCTGGGACTGGATCACCTCGTCATCTTCAATGACTTCGACATCGACTTCATATCGCTTGCCGTTGACGGTGATGAGCAGTTTCTTCATGATTGACTCTTATCGCTTGGGTACGGTATGGGATGACATGATGCCGGTGCGGCCGGTCACAGCCCACGACTCCTCTCCCTGCACCGACGAGAGGAAACGGATGCGGCGAATGACCACATGGGGTTTCAGCATGGTGGAGACTGCGGCGGAAATCGCGGCAACGATCTCGTCGTTGAGCTCGTCGCTGTCGACCTGTCTGGCTTCCACCTTTTCCGTGTAGGTACGGATGCGGCGGTTGTTCAGATGCTCGTCGACGGTTCGCATGAACCAGATCATGATCATCAGCAGGAGCAGCGAGGCAAACACGCCCCCCATGCCGACGACCATTATCAGGAGGCCCTCTTCGATCATTACAATGTCCATGGCAGGCCTCTCACAATGGAATCAGTCCGTGTTTCTTGAGGGGACGCTGATCGCGCTTGTTGCGCAAGCTCTCAAGGGCAACGGACAGATAGGAACGGGTCATCTTCGGTTCGAGCACCGAGTCGATCATGCCGCGCGCCGCCGCCAGATATGGAGTGGCGAACTCGTTGCGGTACTTCTCGATCAGCTCGCTGCGTGCATCGGCGGGATTCTCGGCGCCTTTGATCTGCTCGCGATAGAGAACGCTGACAGCGCCTTCGGCACCCATGACAGCGATTTCCGCCGTCGGCCAGGCTGCCACTCGATCAGCACCGAGACTCTTGGCGCACATGGCCAGATACGCACCGCCGTAGGCCTTACGCACGACAATGGTGATTTTCGGAACCGTCGCTGCGGAGAATGAGAAGAGCATCTTGGCGCCGTGACGGATGATACCGCCGAATTCCTGCTCCACGCCCGGCATGAAGCCTGGGACGTCCACAAAGCTGACGAGGGGAATGTTGAAGGCGTTGCAGAAACGGATGAAGCGCGAGGCCTTGTCTGATGCGTCGATGTCGATGCATCCGAATTTCTCGAGCGGCTGATTGGCGACGATGCCGACCACGCGGCCGTTCAGGCGCGCGAAGGCGATGATCATGTTGCGCGCATAATGCGCGTGAACGGGGAAGATCGTATCGGGATCGAAGACGCGCACGAGGATGTCCATCATGTCGTACGGGTCGCGCGGGTCGTCGGGTACGACGAAGTTCAGTGCGTCATCCTCGACGAGCATGAGGTCGCCGCCGCCGACAGTGGGGGGATCCTCGGTGTTGTTCGCGGGCAGGTAGCTGAGCAGGGTTTGCGCGATCTCGATCGCGTCGGCATCGTCGCGTGCGATGAAATGCACGTTGCCACTGTAGGTGGCCTGTGCAGCCGCGCCGCCCAGTTCCTCGGCGGTGATGACTTCGCCGGTGGCTTCCTTGATGACCTGCGGTCCCGCAATGAACATCTGACCCGTCTTCTCGACCATGATGATGAAATCCATCAGGGCCGGAGAATAGGCCGCGCCACCGGCACAGGGACCGGCAACGATCGAAATCTGCGGCACGACGCCCGAGAGCAGCGTGTTGTAGTAGAAGATGCGGCCGTAGCCGCGGAGCGAATCGACACTCTCCTGAATGCGTGCACCGCCGGAGTCATTGATCGCGATATAGGGTGCGCCGGTCTTCAGCGCCATGTCCATGATCTCGCAGATCTTCCATGCGTGCATCCAGCCGACGCTGCCGCCCATGACGGTGAAGTCCTGGCTGGAAGAATAGACGAGACGGCCGCCGACGGCTCCGAGTCCCGTGACCACTCCATCGGCCGGGAGATCCTTGCCTTCCATGCCGAATGTCTTCGCATCGTGCTGCACGAAGCGGAACAGTTCGTCATAAAAGCCGTTGTCGAACAGGAGGTGCAGGCGCTCATGCGCCGTCATTTTCCCGGCGGCATGCTGTGCATCGATCCGATGCTGGCCGCCACCAAGGTTCACATGCGCGTTCTTTTCGCGCAATAGCTGGAGTTTTTCGCGTACCGTTGACATGGAAGGGTGGGGGAGGTGAGAAATGCAGGGCGAAGCGGGACAGGAAATCTTCCTATGTGCTTTTTTTCACGTTTCAGCGGAAGCCGATGCACCCGCGATCGTGATACTACGAATATAGGCAATAGTTTGAAGAGGAGTAAGAGATAAATAAATATTTTTCTCACAGCATGCAGACCACGTGTGATGGCTGTGCCGGGTCGGTTCCATCCGGGTGGTCTCAGGTGCCCAGTGGCGAGGGAAGTTGCCGGACTTGCAATAATTACATACAAATTCCGAACCACGATCGGTCGTTGTAATATTTTCCATTACAGGAACCTTACAAACAGTTGGAAAATCGTGCAACGTGAGCAGGACGTGCAACGGGAATGCAGAGATTTTTTTTGGTATCAAATTGGATGGAAAAGAAGTCCAGTCCTCGGACTGACAGCACACCATCAAAACGACATGGCCGACACGAACGACAACGCCATCCACGTCTTCCGGTCTTTCATCACCGACCGATTTGGACTGAAATCGATCCGCATCGCAGATGCCACCCTGCTTCTCGATTCGTTGGAGATGCGCATGGTGCTGCATGGGATCGATTCAGTGGAGCGGTATGTCGACAATCTGCGTGTCGGGGCGTTCCCGGGCACGGAAGAGGAATGGTGGGCGCACGCTCTTACAATAAACGAGACATACTTTTTCCGCAACGAGCGTGATTGGTCCGCAGTGCGCAACGAGTTTCTTCCAGGGTTGGAGCGCATGCATCGCGGGCATCCCCTGCAGGTGCTCTCGCTCGGATGCGCCAGCGGCGAGGAGGCGTGGTCGATGGCGATGCTCGTCACGCACGACTTCCCCCGGATGATGGATGAGGAGCACCCGATCATCGCGGGCGACATCGACCTCGTTCAGCTCGATGTTGGCGCGGCTGGTGGACCGTATTCCGCCCGCAGCATCCGTCTGGTTCCTCCCGCATATCGGGAGCGTTTCCTCACTGGTGGTGACAATCGCTGGTACGTGCGCGAAGAATTGAAAAAACTGGTTAGATTCAGGCATCTGAATCTGCAGAGGCTGGAGGCGTTGCGCGGCAGGGCGTTCGACCTGATTTTCTGTCGCAACGTTCTCATCTATTTCGAGGAGCAGGCTGTGCGGGCAGTGCTGCATGCGCTGGTGCGTCTGTTGTCGCCCGGCGGTCACGTGATACTCGGGCACAGCGAGGGGATGCTTGCCGACATGGCGGGTCTCCCGTTGCGCATCGTCGATGGCTGTTTGAGCATTCCCGCCTCACAGGTGCGCGCCCGGCACATGCGTAGTGCGCGCATCGAGCGTCCCGTTTCCGAATCTGCCTCCATGCAGCGAGATGAAACAGGTACGGATCCGGCTCGTGCCGAGCGGGGCGCTGCGGATGCTCCGACGGCGATCGTTGCAGCAGGCGTCGGGTCGGAAGCGACCGCTGCGTGGATTTCCGTCGAAGAGATGACGGAACGGGCCCGTCATGCCCTGCACACGGGCGCAGTTGATGAGGCATCGCGGCAGCTCCGGTTGATTCTGCAGCGGGATGCGCATGCGGCCGAGGCGCGCTACCTGATGGGCATGGTCCATTTGAGTACCGGCGATCTGATGTCTGCGCTCACTGCCTTTGAGCGGGTGCTTCATGCAGACGACACGCACCTCATGGCGCGCCTGCAGGCCGTTGTTCTGCATGGTCGCGCTGGTGATGGCCGCACGGCCGCACGGCATCGCGCCCGCTTGTCGGAGCTTGTCGCAGCCCGCAGCGACGACGAGATCATCGATGACGAACAGGGCATCACCATTGGTTTCATCAAGCTCGTCTGTACAACGACGACGTCACCACTTGCAGCGTCCTGATATGACCGCCGACATCGATCGCACCAAGCAGTACACCTATTCGGACGAGCCCGACGAGCAATTGAAGCGTCGCGCAGACGACATGGCGTCGGATCTCTCGTCGTATGAAGATCAACGTCGATCCTATCTCTGCTTCGATGTGCACGGCGCCTCATACGCGCTCGAAAGCAGCGTCATCCGTCAGGTGCTCCATGCACGTACCATCGTACCCGTACCATTTGCACCGCCGTGCATCAGAGGCATCGCCCATCACGAGGGTGTGTTCCTGAGCGTGATCGATCTCGCGGCGCTGGTGACAGGCGTTGCGACCAATGACGCTGCCACCCATCTGCTCGTCCTTGCCGATGACGAGTCGCACCTCAGCATCGCCACCGAAAGCGTCCCATTCACCACGGTGGCGCAGCCCGACGAGATCCACTCGCCGCGCGAAGCCGCGCCGAGCTGGATCGCGGATCTGCTCGACGGAGTCCTCGTACGGGAGGGCAGACCCGTCGGTATTCTCTCCGTGCGCTATGTCGTCAATCATCCACGACTCCGAGATGCCCTCGAGGCTCAGGAGACACGAGAACCATCATGAAACAGTCACACTCGATCTCGACGAAGTTTCGTACCACCTTCCTGCTGATCGCAATCCTCCCGGTGATCGTCTTCGGCATCGTGTCGTATCTGCAGACACGGGCGACGGCAATTGGCGACAAGGAGCGTCAGCTGCTCGCACTTGCGGAAAGCAAACGCGCGAATCTGGAAACGTGGATGCAGGAACTCAGGCACCGGAGCGCCGCCATCCGGCAGCTTCCCGACTTTGCCTTGTACATCCCGCGCATGGGGAACGGGCGCATGGCCGCACAGCAGCAGGATGAGCCGACGACCCCCCCCGCATCGCGCTGGCGCAAGCGGCGGACAGTGCAGGCAGAGTCTCCCGAGGATGCCCTCGACCGCGCAGTGACCATGAAGTTGCAATCGAAGGAAGATTACAGCGGCGTGTACGTCTATGCTCCGAACGGGGAGCTGGTCTACTCCCTGGCGAAGGACGCGACACTGCGCGGAAGCAACGTGGCGAGTGAGGAGTATTTCGTCAAAGGCCGGGATCGGGACGTGATGAGCAACATCATGACATCGCCGCACAGTGGTGGACGCTGCTTCTACCTGGCTTCCCCGATTCGCAGCGACTACGGACAGTTGGTAGGCGTCCTCGTGCTGGAAATCCACCTCGATCGCGTCCTGCGCATCTTCACCACGCGTGGTGCCGCCGATGAATCCACTGCGATGCTGCTCCTCTCGAAGGAGGGCGAAATCCTCTTCGATGGGCGCTCGGGCGAATCGCGGACGCGAACAGTGAACGAGACGTCGCTGAAGACCAGTCAGGGCAGCGGGACCACGGGCATGTATGAGAAGCCCAACGGCACGGAGGTGATCGGTGCCTTCGTTCCCTATTCGGAGGCCGGACTCGTGATCGGCATGGAAGTGCCTGTCGCACAAGCGCTGCTGACCTCGAACGTGTTGCTGTATGTGAACATCGTCGGTGTGCTCGTTATCGCACTGCTGGTGTTCGTCGTGTCGCGGTATTTCGCAAACCGCTTTGCAGGGCCGATCATTACGATGACGCGGACGGCCGCGCTGGTCGCGGACGGCGATCTGCGGGAGACGATCACCTCCGACAGCACCGATGAACTCGGCGTGCTCGCGGCTTCGTTCAACAGCATGGTGCAGTCCCTCGCCGGCATCAACAAACGCATCCAGGAGATGGCCGGCGAGATCGGTCTGGCCTCGAACGAGATCCTCGCATCGACCGACGAGCAGGAGCACATCTCCATGCAGCAGAGTGCAGCAGTGAGCGAAACCAGTGCCACGATCGAGGAGCTCTCAGTGGCCGCGCGTCAGGTCGCGCAATCGGCGCAGTCCATCATGAAACAGGTTGAGGGAACCGCGTCGAAGATCATGTTCCTCTCACAGAAGACGCAGGAGATCGACAAGATCTCGACCGTGATCGAGGAAGTTGCGCAGCAGATCCACCTGTTGTCGTTGAACGCCTCGATCGAGGCCGCGCGTGCAGGCGAGCACGGCAAGGGCTTTGGTGTGGTCGCGGCGGAGATCCGCAAGCTCTCGGAAAAGTCAAACAAGCAGACAGCCGACATCGCGCACATCATCGAAGACATTCAGAATGCGATCTCGTCGGTGGTCATGGCAACCGAGCAGGCGGTCAACGGCGTGCGTTCGATCACGATCTCGGTGCAGGAGCAGGATGCGGCCACCGAACAGATCGCACAGAGCATGCAAGACATCAATGCCGGCATGCGTCAGACCATCGAGAGCACGAAGCAGACGAAGGTGTCGGTCGAGCAGCTCGAGCGCGTGATGACGCGCATGAACGAGTTCGTGCGGCAGTTCAAGATCAACTGATCCGCTGCACACGCACCGGATCCCACACGAGACCATCCCGAACGGCATGCCGCCCGATTTGATCAAACGGTTCTGCGAAGAAGGGCTTGACGCATTGCGTTCGCTCTCGTCGTCGATTCTCGCGCTCGAACGCGAGAACGAGACGGCACCGTTGTATGCAGACATGCTGCGCATGCTGCACTCGATGAAGGGATCCGCCCGCATGCTCGGTCTGACGGAAATCGGTGCGGTGATGCATGCGACCGAGGATGTGATTTCACTGCTGTCGCAGAGTCCCGACGAAAAGCCTGAAGAGTTGGTGAACATGCTGCTGCTGATCAGTGACTCCCTGCAGGAAGCCCTGGTCGCGGTGCACGCGGGCGATCGCGTTCCCCCGCTCGACCAGCTGCTCTCGGGCATCGAGACCCTGCACCTCATGCTGGTCCAGAATCTGCAACGTCGCATGGACCTGCTTGCCGCACAGTCTCCGGAAGTCTTCCAGGTGCTCAATGCACAGCAACGCGAGCTTGTGCTGCGCAACCTTCCTCTCTGGCGTTCGCTGCTCGTTGCCGAGCTGTCGTTCCGCCGTGGAAGTTTCGCCGACGATGTGCGCAGCGTGCATGCGACCTTGAACGAGGTTGGCCTTCTGATCGCGACGACCGGAACCAAGTCGCTGCCTTCGGAGGGATTCGATCTGAAGTTCCAGTTTCTGACCTTCGTCGCCATCGACGAACCGGAACTGCTGGCGAGGCTCGAACGCTTCGCACCGGTATGTACGATCATCCGGGTTCCATCGATGACCGATGAGTATGCCGATGCGCAGACCGCTGGATCTGTTCCCACGCCTCCCCCCGCAGCTCCGACTGAAGGACCCACGGCAAGGTTCCCGGTCGTACCGGAGTCCGAGGCGCCAACGACCCCGCAGGTGCAGGCGCCGGCGATGGCTTCCGCAGCGGAGACGGTGCAGGGCACGACCGAGGTGCAGCAGCGTGTCGCGCCAACGACATCCCACGCAATCGATCCAGAATTCCTTCAGCTTCAGCGCATGTTCCTCGAAGAGGGAGAGGAATACCTCAAGATTCTGAATCGTGAGATTCTCTCGCTCGAGCGGACCCCTTCGCTCGAGACGGTGAATTCGATTTTCAGGGCCTTTCACAATCTGAAAGGTTCGGGTGGCAGTTACGGGTTTCCGGCGATCACGCGCATAGCGCATCTGCTCGAGTCGTACGTGCAGCCGATGCGCGGCGACGTGCGTGTGATCACGCAGCAGGCGATCGGCAGCATGCTGCGGGGTGTCGACGAGCTGGAGAAGGTGTTTCAGGAATGCCGTCGGGGTCGGCACGACGAGTATCCCATCGTGCGCGTCGAGCAGGAACTGCGCGAGCTGCTCGTGATCGAACCCGACGTGCGGAAGCTGACGCCGACCGGGACCACCGAGCGCTCCGCACACAAACCCACCCCCGCGCTCCGGGCACCCGACAGCATGCGCGTGAACCTGCGCAAGATCGACGGCATCGTCAACGCCGCCATCGAGCTGTCGATCGCACACAACGCCGAACATGCGCTACTTGCGACCTTCGATGGAATCGTCGAACAGAGCCAGCGGCAGATGGTGATCTGGCAGACGCTGCGTGACACGCTGCTGCGCGAGGGTGTCTCGCTCAGCGACATCGCGCTGCAGCAGATGACCACCTTCACGACATCACTGGCCGCGATGCACGACCAGCTCGGCGATCTCGACCGTGCGGTCGATACCAATTTCTCCCTGTGGAAATCCCTCGCTGATGCGCTCAGCACCGATGTACTGCAACTGCAATTGCAACCACTTT
Organism: Bacteroidota bacterium; assembly: GCA_023432805.1. Taxonomy (GTDB): domain Bacteria; phylum Bacteroidota; class Ignavibacteria; order SZUA-365; family SZUA-365; genus JAEYUG01. Next base: position 9,607 of record JAEYUG010000057.1, read on the forward strand.
CGACCTTGTTCGAGATCTTCGAACGACTCGTGCGTGATCTCGGCCAGAGCCTCGGTCGGTCGGTCGTGCTCGACATCGAAGGCGGGGATGTGGAAGTCGACCGGCGCATCATCGATGCCTTGAAGGATCCCTTCGTACACCTGCTGCGGAATTCGCTCGATCATGGCATCGAATCACCGGCAGAGCGCACGCAGCACGGCAAGCCGGAACGTGGGCATCTGCGCGTGAGCGCGCAGCAGATGGGATTTTCGTTCGCGGTGAGCATCACCGACGATGGTCGCGGACTCGATCGCGAGCAGATCATCCGCACCGCGATTGCGCGCCAGCTCATCACCCAGCAGCAGGCTGCCGCACTGAGCGATGTCGAAGTGTACCGTCTGCTTTTTCGGCCGGGCTTTTCGACCCGTGATGTGGTCACCGACATTTCCGGACGCGGGGTGGGCCTCGACGTCGTCGCCACGAACGTGCACCAGCTTGGAGGCGAAGTCTTCGTGACGACGAAGGTGGGCGAGGGAACCACGTTCCAGATCGTCCTGCCGACGACGCTCACCCTGTCGCGCGTGCTGCTGCTCGAAGTCGACGACCGGTTGTTCTCGTTTCCCGTCACGGGCACCGAACAGATCATCCTGCTCACGCCCGCATCGCTGAAATCATTCTACGGCCGTATTGTCACGCAGTGGAACGACCAGTTGATTCCTGTGGTCCTGCTCGAGGATCTGCTCGGCATTCCACAATCGTCTCGACGCGTGCGCAACGGCCTCATCCTCCGCACGGGTGAGGCGATCATCTGTCTTTCCGTACCGCGCGTCATCGACGAAACCGAATTGATGACCAAGCCACTGCCGCCACACCTGCGCAAGAACCGCATCATCACCGGTGCGAACGTACTTGCCGATGGTCGCATTTCGCTCTTCATCAATCCCAGACTCGCCTCCGAGCATGTCTCGAAGGAAGGGGGATCGACGTCCGATCCCGTCGATGGCATCCGAGAGCACGCTGCACCGGGGAAGACATCGTCCGCATTGAACGCCGCTGCGCTGAACGCCGCTGCGCTGAATGCCGCTGCGCTGAATGAGGCCGAGGAGGATGCGGCGCAGGTCAGGGGAACGCAGGCCGCTGCGCTGAACACCGCCGCGCCACACGCCGCCGAGGTTCGGGAATCGCTCGACTGGTCGCGGCTGTGGAGCGCCTCGCATCGCATGGAATCTCCTGCAGACGCTGTGTCAGACGGCGCACCGCCACGCCACCGCCGCGTGCTCGTGGTTGACGATTCCCTGATTGCCCGTGAGTTGCTGCGCAACATACTCAGTGCGCAGGGGTGCGACGTCTCACTGGCCTGTGACGGCCAGGAAGCGATCACCCATCTTCGCGCCCACATGACCGACCTGGTCGTGACCGATGTGGATATGCCATACATCGACGGTTGCACGCTCACGCGCATGGTACGCGAAGACGCCGCCCTGCGGCACATTCCGATCATCATCGTCTCGTCGCGTGAAGAACCCGCGCAACGCCGGCAGGGTATGGATGCAGGTGCGGATGCATACATCCCGAAGGGCACGTTCCATCAGAACAACCTGCTCTCGACCATCGCCCGGTTGCTTGCAGGGAGGGATGCGACATGACGCGCGTGCTGATCGTCGACGACAACACCTTTGTGCGGGAACATCTCCATGCACTGATCGCCCACGAGCCAGGTTTCACCATCGTCGGCGAGGCGCGCAACGGACGGGAAGCCGTTGAAGCCGTCCTCGCCTGCTCGCCGGACGTTGTGGTGATGGATGTGGACATGCCGGTGATGGACGGGATCGAGGCGACTCGTTTGATCATGGAGCAGCGTCCCACCCCGATTCTGATCCACACGAGCAGTGCGATTTCGCGACAGCGCAATCTCCCGTTCGAGGCAATCCGCAGTGGTGCACTCGACATCATCGAAAAGCCCGCCCTGTATCCCCTCGGCAATCGAGAGCGTCGCGACTTCCTCGCACGCATCGCGATGCTTGCCGATATTCATGTCTATCGCCGGCCCAACCGGCATTCCGTCGCGGAGCAGGATGCGGAACGTGAGCAGGATGCGGAACGTGAGCAGGATGCGGAACGGGAGCTGCACCCTGAACGGGAGCTGCACTCGGAACGGGAGCTGCACCCGGTGGTCGAGGCAACGGAGGCCGCGGATGCGCCGCACACCGTGTCGACGACAGGGGTACGGCAGATCACACAACACTCTCCGCAGCCAGGTGAGGCGGGGGCGATGCCGAGGCTGCTTGCGGTGGCTGCATCCACTGGCGGACCCCGCGCACTGGCCGATCTGTTCCGTAGCTTACCGCCGATGGTGAGTTTTCCGATCGTTCTCGTCCAGCATATCGGCATGTCGTTCGTGCAGAATTTTGCCGAATGGCTGCAGAGCCTGACCTCGGTGCAGGTCCGCATCGCCGAAGACGGCGAGAGTCTGCAGCCCAACACGTGCTACATCTCGCCGGGCACACATCATCTGGCGATGCAGGCACCATTCAACATCCTGCTCGACGGGGGCGAGGCGGTGCATTCCTGTCGTCCCTCTGCGGACGTGCTGTTCCGCTCCGTGCAGCGCACGATCGGTGCGCAGGCCGTGGGTGTGCTGCTGACAGGCATCGGGCAGGATGGTGCAGAAGGATTGCGCTGCATGCGCGACGCGGGATCGGTCACGATCGCGCAGAACGAGGAGAGCTCGGTCGTCTTCGGCATGCCCCGCCGTGCGATCGAAATCAACGGTGCGACCTACACGGGTGACATCGACGACATCGCAGGTGCCGTGCAACGTCTCTTCGGCATCGGGTGATGGTCATGCAGTGCATCGAACATATCGTGTTCGGCATCAGCAGTTTCACCTGCGCGCTTCCGGTGTCGCAGATCGTGCACATCAGCAGCATGGTCGCCCTGGATCCTCTGCCGGGACTCCCCATCGCGGTGGTCGGTTCCTGCATGTTCCACGGCGAGATCGTCTTCGGCATCGATCTCTCGTCGGTGCTCGGTGTCGGTCAGCACACCTTCTCGTCATGCGCGCGCATGCTGATCGTACGCCGTGAGCACATCCTGCTCGGCGTGCTGGCCGACCGTGTTGGCGAGATCGTCGAGGCCATTCTCGACACGCTTCCAGCCGGAACCGACGCGCCGACATCGGAAGCCATTCAGAACTTCTTCCATCTGGGCACCACACCCGTCTACGTGATCGACCCCTGGCGCTCCCTCGGATCGAACGACGCCGACATCATCTCCCTCCTTGCCCGCTACACTCGCCATCTGCCTTCCGGAGGCAACACATGACACGCAGCGACATACAGGATTTCGACTCCCTTCCGCAGACGCTGCACACGCGGCAGCGTCACTCGATTCTGATTGTTGACGACATGCCCGAATTGCGCCGCATTCTCGCCCACTTTCTTGCACTGACACTGGATGTCGACATCATCGAGGCAGACAGCGGATTGACAGGCATCGAACGCTTCCTCGAGGTGCGGCCGGATCTGATCATCTGTGATCTGACCATGCCCGAAATGAACGGGTTCGAATTCCTCGGATTCATCACACGACAGCGCGAGGCAGGCGGTGTTCCCATCGTCGTGCTGACCAGCGAAGACGACGACCAGTCGCGCATGCAGGCAGCAGGACTCCACGCACACGCGTATCTGCTCAAGCCCTTCGATGCGTCCTCCGTGCTCGAGACCCTGCGACCCCTGCTTCCTCCCGACATCATCCGCACGCCGCTGCAGCGCGTGGCCTGAGATGCAGGTCGACGTCGCATGATCACGCGCGCGTTCCTCCTGCTCCTCTGCAGCTCAGTCGTCATGGCGCAGCATGTGCCGCAACGCGTCTACGGCACGGGCGACGGACTCGCGCATCGCCGCGTCACCGCGCTCGCACAAGACGGGCGGGGATTTCTCTGGGTGGGATCGGAGGGGGGACTCGATCGCTTCGACGGACGGACGTTCGTCTCCTTCTCCCGCATCGAGGGGAAGCCTCTCGGTCCGGTGCATGCACTTGCAGTCGCAGGTGATCTGCTCGAGGTCACGACCGGGACCGGTGTGCGGAGGCTGCGCCTCGGCGTCTTCGCCGACGACGCATTCGAACAGACCGGCAGCGGCCGAACGGTTGCGACCCCGCGCGCGCGTGAGGACGCCGGAACACCGGTCCTCATGCGCGATCGCGAACGGAATGTCTGGAGGGCGAGCGAGGAAGGACTTGCGGTCAGCCGTCCCGACCGATCGCTCTGCATGCTGCGGGGACGCGAGCTACCCTCTGACCTGCGCGCCGTCGTGAGCATCGCCGTCGGCACTGATGGTTCTCTCTGGTTTGCAACCCGGGGTGCCGGCGCGTTGCGCATTGGTCCCGTCACGGCTACCGAACAAAAGCCTGCACGCATCGAGCGCGTGGAGGCGCTTCCCACCGCCGATGTCACCGCCGTGCTGCCCCTTGGTCCCACCTACATTCTCTTTGGCACCGAGTGCGGATTGCTCGTGCGCGAGGGCACGCGCACACATCGCTTCACCACCGCGCAGGGACTCCCCTCCGACACCATACGCGCCCTCGTGGCTTCCCGCCTCGGCCGCGGCGTCTGGATCGCGACAGCGGGGGGGCTCGTACGGTGGGATGGACGCAATCTGCGCACCTTCACCACGCGCGAGGGACTTCCCTCCAACAACATTCTCTGCATTGCGGAGGATCCTTTCGGCACGCTCTGGGTCGGCACCGACGCGGGTGCGTGCACGATTGTGCCGGCGGCCCAGTATGCAGTCAAACCGGTCGAGACCGTGGACCGGGTGCGCGTGACGGCGGTGTACATCGACCAGTCGGGCCGGCCGTGGATTGCGTGCGAGGGTCGCGGCATCGTGCATCACGCAGCATCGTCGATTGTGCGCATCACGCACGACGACGGGCTGGCGGGCCGCACCATCGTGTTCATTCTCGAGGATTCCACAGGTGCGATGTATTTCGGCAGCAATGCAGGCGTGTCGGTGCTGCCGGCCGCGAACCGCAGGCATTTCGAGCCCGACGAGCGCATCCGGGGATTCATGCGGGCCGAGCCGGTCGTGCGAGCGTTTCACCGGGCGATCAGCATCCACACACTGACGACTGCGAGCGGGCTGCACGGCAACGAGATGCATGCGGCTGCGCTGCGCGACAGTGCGGGACGGCTCTGGTTCGGTGGTGTCGACGGGACGACCCGTTACACGCCGCCCGCGCGTGATGTCGTGCGCGGTGCACGCGTGCTTCTGGCCGGGCTCCAAATCGGCGACACGGCGACGGTGCCTGCTGCCTCCATCGAGCTTCCGACCGATGATGCGGTCTTCGCCGTGCAGTGCATCCTTCCCTCCTTCCGCACGGGCCAGGTGCGATACTACTTCCGTCTCGAGGGTCACGAGTACCGCTGGCACGAATCCCTCGATGGCCGCATGCTGTACACGGGACTCAAGCCCGGCACGTACTCCCTACGTGTTCGTGCGACAACGGGCGAGGGCATCTGGTACAGTGACGAGGACGTGCTCACCGTGCATGTTGCAACTCCCCTCACCGACCGGGTGTGGATCCAGTTTCTTGTGCTTGCTGCCGCCGTCGCTGCAGGATGGTTCGCCCATGCGCACCGCGTGCGTCATCGTGCATGCGCGCAATGATTGCGTGTGACATGCGCATGTCGACACCGATTCTCCTTGCACAGAGCGGCGAATTTTCGTTTTATTGAATGATGAACATTTCGCACGTCATACCGCGGACCCTGCGTCGCATCCTGCTGCTCCTCGCCCTGTTCGCGCCCGTGATCGGGCACGAGGCATCGGCGTCGCTGCTGGATGATGTCTGGAAGACCGGCGTGTCATCTGCGCCCGCGTGCGAGCTCATCACCACCGCCCCCGGCGCGGGCGCGGTTCCTCCCGGGGGAAGCATCCCGATTCTGCACGCACGGCGTGAAGACATCTTCACCCGCGGTGCATCAGCACTGTACGTGCTGGTAGCGGTGCTTCCCCTTGCGGTCTGGCTTCCCCCCCTTCCTGCAATTCCCTGCCCGGCAGCTCCCGACATCCCCACACAGCGCGATGCCGATCTGCCCGTCACTCCACCCCGGGCTCCCCCCTCGTTCGGAACATATCGCTGATCCCGCAACCGGTCGGTCACGTATTTCCGAACCTCCAAGCACGGAGACTGTCATGTCCATTCAGGAACAGGACGCTCCGACGCGGCTGCCGATCCAGTTGATCGTCATGTTGTCCGCTGTCGGACTGGGCCTCATCGTCGTTGTCGCGAAGGTCGCAGGTCTGTTTTAACGAGAAGGCATCCCGGCCATTGCGCCGGGATGCCTTTTTCATCGAGGAGGACGGACGCCCTCGTCCGTCAGTTAGGAGGACGGACGCCCTCGTCCGTCAGTTAGGAGGACGGACGCCCTCGTCCGTCAGTGCAGTCGCCGAGACGCCGCTCCATTCACTCAGTAGCGTTGGATGCTCACGCTCGCGACGCCGGTTTCGAAACGCATGGTGATCTTCTGCGGTGCCTTCCCCTGGCCTGGCGTACGCCAGAGGCCGTCGCCCGACTTGGTGAAGCCCTCGAGATCGGTATGGGTGAGTCCCGTCTCGAGGCGAACTTCGCAGGCGGCGGTGCGGGGCACGCGGACGGTAATGCCCGAGGCGCCGGCACCGACGCGCAGGTCGGTCGTGGCGCTGCGGTCGCCGAGCGTGAGCGTGATCGACGAGGCGCCCGCATCGACGGTTATTGCACGTGTGCGGAAGGGCCGCAGGTCGAGGTCGGCTGTTGCGGCGCCGATGTCGAAGTCGAGGTCCCAGATGGGATCGGGATGCAACCGCAGATCGACGGTGTTGACGAAGTCGCCATCACTGATGTGCACGTTGCCGTCCTTCGGTTCGATCTTCACGCGCGGCATGCCCTTGTCGACATCCCGCGTGAGTTCGTAGCCGCCGAGCGAGGTGCGCGTATCGATCTGCACGAAGTGCATGCAGGTGTCGACGATGCGGAAGGTACCTGCTCCTGCTTCGAAGGCGAGCGTCGCACGCGAGGTGGTATCGTCCCACGTTTCGATGATGCTTTGCTCGACGACCTCGCGGTCGGAGGAGTCCCACGTACCGATGCCCTGCACGCTGCGCCCGATGTGGGTGACGGCATCGTGCGCACGAACAAAGAACGTGAAGACAAGAATGCCTGTCAGCAGGCCCGTGCCGGCTGCAGCGATCCATCGCATGGGATGATTGCGCAGCAGTACCGCAGTGCCGATGAGGATGAGCACGACCGGCCAGGTCATGCGCCAGACATGCCAGTCCAGTGTCAACACGGAGAAGTTGTGGAGGAGTCCGAGCAAGCCGATGGTGATGAACAGGGCCGCCCAGAACATGCGGGACGATTTCATGATGCGCTCCGTGCCAAGTTCAGGAATGGGATTCGGATCCCCGCCAGAGCATCCAGGCACCGCCCGCGACAAACAGCAGCGGCCAGTAATCACCGAGATCGAACTGCGGGATGAGGTTGTTGATCAGGAAGAGCACACCGATCGCGATGAGGATGCTGCCGCCGATCCGGCGACGTGATCCCTCCCTGACAGGATCGTCGATCGATGGCGGTGTGACTGTGAAGCCGGCGGATTGCGACTGCGTGTCTCCGAGCGGCGCACCCCCCACCTCCGTGAACTCGGCGTCTTCGATGTGTGCATCGGTCGCCGCCGTGCTCTGCGCTGCGGCTGCACCCGGCCGCGAGTGGCCTCCGTACGCGTGCGCCGACGAGGGAGGCATCGCGTAGGCTGCCGTTTCCGGCGTCTTCGGCACGAGGATCCACAGCAGGATGTATGCGATGAAGCCGATGCCGCTGAGGAAGAGGAGAAGCACGAACGCGATGCGGATGAAGACGGGATCGACGTCGAAGTATTCAGCGAGGCCGCCGGCCACGCCGCCGATCATCTTGTCGGTGCGGGAGCGGTAGAGTCGTTTGGTCATGGTGAACCTCCAGTGGGAGTGATAGGTCAACATACGCTGCCCTTCGCGCGAAAGTTACAGGATGCGCACCGCGCAAAGGCGCTCGTTGGGATTTTCTCGCACGGGTGGTACATTCCGACTTCCATCACTTCGCACCGACCATGCGCGCACTTTTCACCTGGCTCTCGGCGCATCCCCTCGTCGCCCTCGCCCTCGTCCTGCTGCTCGTCGCGGCCATCGCCACGCTCGTCAAGAAGCTCGTGAAGGTGGCGCTCGTGCTGCTCATCATCTTCGCGATCGGCGGTGGCACGGTGTTCAACATCTCGCAGCAGGATCTGACCGACACCAGCCAGAAGCTGCTCGAGAAGGCCGGCGATGCCGGCAAGGATCTGCTGGAGGATGCGGGACGCTCGGTCGAGAAGGAAGTCCGCCGCCACACCTCCGACATGCTCTCCGACGACAGCACGACGCAGACGCGTGCGGAAGCCGATTCCTCAACCAAACGCAGACGTTCACGATGAGCATCTCCCGTTCTCGCCTCGCAGCAGCCGTCCTGGCGATGGCGCTGTGTCTTGCATCAGCAGGTACGCATGAAGCCGCGGCACAGACCCCGCTCGGCAAGCGTGTGGGACTCGGTGTCGGCATCGGAGAACCCACGGCGCTGACGCTGCGCGCCCGAACGGGTCGCTCCACGGCGGTGGATCTTGGAATCGGTGCCTCCGCCTTCGGCACACCGCGCGTGCACGCGATGTACACCTGGCAGTTCACCAACAGCTTCGGTACGCCGTTCGTCAGCTGGTATGCCGGACTCGGTGTGTTGCTGGGTTTTGAGAAGAAGGGCGAGTACTACCTCGCGAAGAAGACGGCAGACCCTTCACTCTGGTTCGTGACCGATGATGTGATCGGAGCCGCCCGCGGTTCGATCGGGCTCAATTGGTTTCCGCGTTATACACCGCTCGAGTTCTTTGCCGAGGTGAATCCGATTGTCGGGCTGTATCCGAAGACGGGGATTGGTGTCGAGGGCTGGGTGGGGATTCGCATCTATCCCTGACCGAAAGGAGGGTGGACGTCCTCGTCCACTCTTGACGAATGCTCAGTATGTGCAGGGTGGACGAAGACGTCCACCGACCTGTCTTGGTGGACGAAGACGTCCACCGACCTGTCAAGATGTCCAGCGACCTTTCGGGTCTGTCAGTTGTCGACGCGCAGGGAGGCGAATTTGAGCACGAGGGTTTTGCGTCCCACGCTCTGAAAGAGCACCACCACGCGGGTCATGTCGCCCGAGCCCTGCAGTTCGAGCACGCGTCCGCGGCCGAAAGTCGCATGCACGACGTTCGAGCCGGCGTGCAGTCCCTCCTCCAACTGCGAATACGACTCGGCTCCCATCTGGCTGTACTCCGAATGCGTCTGCTGCGCGCGCGCAGTTCCCTTCGTCGTGCCGCGCGCCCCCGCTCCGCTTCCATACCCGCGTGACGTCGACGATTTCGAAGACGACGACTTCCCCGCGCCGGTGCGCGCACCCGACGATCCGTTTCCACTGTAGCCCGCGCCGCCGCCGCTTCCCCACGCGGATGCGGTGTGCGCCGTCCTGCGCCGTCCGCTCTCGCGCTGCACGACATCCGCATCGATCTCATCGAGAAAGCGCGAGGGCATCTGCGGGGCGCGCTCGCCCCAGACCATGCGCGAGCGGGCGTGGGTCATGTAGAGCTTCTGCATGGCGCGCGTCATGCCGACGTAGCAGAGGCGGCGCTCCTCCTCGACCTGGTCGCGGTCGATGGAGAGGGACGATGGGAAGAGGTTCTCCTCCATGCCGACGAGAAAGACCACGGGAAACTCGAGTCCCTTTGCCGCATGCAGGGTCATGAGCGTGACCGCGTTGCGCTCGCCGGTGAGCGCGTCGACGTCGGCGACGAGCGAGGCTTCCGCAAGAAAGGCCTCGAGCGTGGGCGCGCCGTCGACCGGCTGGAAGTCGGCGAGCGCCGAGAGCAGTTCCTTGATGTTGTCGAGACGCTGGCGCGCCTCCATCGTGCCCTCGTTCTTGAACTCGGCCACGATGCCCAGCTCGTCGACGAGCGAGCCGGCGAGTTCGCCGGCGGACATCTCCGTGCGGAGGTTCGCGTACTTGCGCACGAGCGTCACGAAATCGGTGATGCGCCGCACCGCGCCCGCGTTGAGCGCGTCGATGGTCTGCGCGCGTTCGCACATCGCGAAGAGGGGCACGCCCATGGAGGCGGCCGCGTCGCGCAGGCGCGCGATGGTCGTGGCACCGATGCCGCGCTGGGGATAGTTGATCACGCGCACCACGGCCTCGTCGTCGCTCGGGTTCACGAGCAGACGCAGGTACGCGAGCACGTCCTTGATCTCCTTGCGGCGGTAGAACGCCACCCCGCCGACGATCGTGTAGGGAATTCCCGACCGGCGGAACGCATCCTCCATCGCACGCGACTGGGCGTTGGTGCGGTACAGCACGGCGAAATCCTTCAGCTGCAGCTTCTTGCGGCGGCCTTCCTCCTGCATGAGGTAGACGATCTTCTGCGCCTCCTCCATCTCGTCGTTGAGCTCGAGTATCGTGATCGGGTCGCCCTCGTGATTCTCGGTCCACAACGTCTTCTGAATCTGCTTCGGGTTGTGCTTGATCAGCGAGTCGGCCCCGCGCAGAATCATGCCCGTGCTGCGGTAGTTCTGCTCGAGCCGGAAGACGCGCACGTGGTCGAAGGTGCGCTCGAATTCGAGGATGTTGCGGATGTCTGCGCCGCGGAAGGCGTAGATGCTCTGGGCGTCGTCTCCGACGACGCAGATGTTCTGATGGGAAGCCGCCAGGCGCCGCACGATCTGGTACTGCGCCAGGTTCGTATCCTGATACTCGTCGATCAAAATGAAGCGGAAGAGCTTCTGGTAGTGCTCGAGCACCTCGGGGTGCGCGTCGAAGAGCTTGATGGGGTGCAGAATCAGGTCGTCGAAATCCATCGCGTTCGCCGCGTGCAGTCGCTTCTGGTATTCGCCGTACACCTGCGCCACGCGGCGCTCGAAGATCTCGACCGCCTCGCGCGTGACCTCGTCGACGCTCTTCATGCGGTTCTTCGCACCGCTGATGGCATGGCGCACCGCGGCGGGCGCCACCTGCTGCGTGTTGATGTTCATGTCGTGCATGATCGCCTTGACGAGGTTCTGCGAATCGTCGGTGTCATACACGGTGAAGCTCTTCTGAAACCCCAGATGCTCGGCGTCGCGGCGCAGCAGGCGCGCGAAGGTCGAGTGGAAGGTGCCCATCCACAGCCGGCGGCTCTCGTCGCCCACCACCTGCTCGATGCGCTCGCGCATCTCGCGCGCTGCCTTGTTGGTGAAGGTCAGCGAGAGGATGTTGTGCGCGGGCACGCCGCATTGCAACAGGTATGCGATGCGGTAGGTCAGCACGCGTGTCTTGCCGCTGCCGGCGCCGGCGACGATCATCACGGGACCGTCGATCGTGCGGACGGCCTCGCGTTGTACAGGATTCAGATCGGAGAGAAAGGCCATGCGGGCGTTACTTGCCGGGACGCATGGTCGGGAAGAGGATCACGTCGCGAATGGATTCCGCACCGGTGAGCAGCATGGTCAGTCGGTCGATGCCGATGCCGAGTCCCGCCGTCGGCGGCATGCCGTACTCGAGGGTCTCGATGTAGTCGTCGTCGACCTCCATGGCCTCGTCGTCGCCGCGGGCACGCAGCGCGGCCTGCTCGAGAAAGCGCTGCTTCTGGTCGATCGGATCGTTCAGTTCGCTGAACGCGTTGGCGATCTCCTGCCCGTTGACGTAGAGTTCGAAGCGCTCGACGAGTCCCGCCGCGCTGCGGTGCTTCTTGGCGAGCGGCGACAGCTCGATCGGGTAGTCGATGATGAAGGTGGGCTGCACGAGGTGATGTTCGACGCGCTCGCTGAAGATCTCGTCGATGATCTTGCCGGGTCCCCACGCCGCGTCGAGCTCGACGCCGAGCCGCTTCGCGGCTGCGCGCAGCGAGGCTTCCTCGCCGGCCTCGAGGTGTTCGCCGGTGTATTCCGCGATCGCATCGAGCATGCGCAGACGGCGGAAGGGTGCGCGCAGCACGATTTCCTTCCCCCCCACCATGCAGGTGTCGCCGTCGTTCACGGCGCGGTTCACGGTCTGGAGCATGTCTTCGACCAGCTCCATCATCCACGCATAATCCTTGTACGCCACGTAGAGTTCGAGCATGGTGAACTCGGGGTTGTGGCTGCGGTCCATGCCCTCGTTGCGGAAGTCCTTGGCGATTTCATAGACGCCGTCGAAGCCGCCGACGATGAGGCGCTTGAGGTAGAGTTCGTCGGCGATGCGCAGGTAGAGGGGGATGTCGAGGGCGTTGTGGTGCGTGATGAAGGGGCGTGCCGCCGCGCCGCCGTACTGGGGCTGCAGCACGGGGGTTTCGACCTCGAGGTAGCCGCGGTCGTCGAGGTAGGCGCGCACGGTGCGGATGAGCAGCGAGCGCTTGACGAACACGTCGCGCACCTCGGGATTGAGGATCAGGTCGAGGGGACGCTTGCGGTAGCGGAGCTCCTTGTCGGTGAACTGGTCGAAGACGACGCGGTTGCCCTCGTCGTCGACCTTCTCCTTGGGCGTGGGCAGGGGTCGCAGCGACTTGGCCAGCAGGGCAAGAATCGTGGCATGGATTGAAACTTCCCCGGTTCTGGTACGAAAAACAGTACCAGTGACTCCGACGATGTCGCCGATGTCGAGCAGGCGTATCATGTCGTATGTTTGCTCACCGAGATCATCACGCTTGAGGTAGATCTGGATCTTTCCGCTGTGATCCTGGATGTGGATGAACGTGGCCTTGCCCATGCGGCGGATGGCCATGATGCGTCCCGCCACCGTACTGGTGTGCGGCGGGTCGTCGTCGCGGAAGCGGGCGATTACCGCGGCCGCGGTGTCGTCGACCGGCCAGGCGTAGGCGTAGGGTTCGATGCCGTTCGCGACGAGGGTTTCGTACTCTTCGCGACGGCGGCGCATCTGATCGTTCAGATCCTCGGAAAGCGGCTGCATGTCCATGGAAACTCGGGGGGGAAGGTTCAAAGAAGCAAGACACAAAAACTACGAACGCCCGCGTGAAAATCCAATCCGACACCCCCCGCAACAGGCGGCAGATCATCCTGATCGTTGTGGTGGTCATCTTCGTGCTGAACCTCGTCGACGAGGTCGGCGATGCGGTACGGTCGGGTGACTGGGGTCCCGTCGCCGGCCAGATGCTGCTGCTCGGGCTCGTGGGGTGGATCGGCTGGCAGAGTCGCGATGCCATTCAGCGCACGCGCGAGGAGTACCGCCGCCGCTTCGAAGAGAATCAGGACAATGTGAGCATGCGCGACGCCGCCATGTTCTCGCTGGCATGGACGCGAGAGATTTATCGCAGCATTCCCCCCGATCGCAAGCGTCTGGTCAAGCAGGCCTACCTGCTGATCGGTCTCGGCCTGCTCGTGGTGCTCGTGCAGCTCGGGGCGGGATCGCTCCTGACCGTGCTCATCATCGCCGCACTCGTGCTGGCGGGCGTGAACCTGCTCGTCTGGGTCTTCGCCACCGAACGCGGCGAGAAGGATCGGCTGCGCATCCAGCTCGAGACCGCGCGGGAGATGCAGATGAGCCTGATGCCCGTGCAGGATCCCCTCATCGACGGACTCGATGTCTCGGGACTCTGCGTGCCGGCGCTGAACGTCGGCGGCGATCATTTCGACTACGCCTGGTTCAACGGCGACCGCCGCCGCTTCGGCGTGGCCGTGGTCGACGTGGCCGGCAAGGGCATGGATGCCGCACTGACGGCCGTGTTCACCAGCGGCGCCTTCGTCAGCGCCTCGCGACACGAGACAGACCTCGGCGCGATCATGGCCACGCTCAACGCCGCAATCCGTTCGCGCAACAACCGCACGCGCTTCGTCTCGTTTCTGCTCGCGGCCGTAGACCGCGAGCGCGGCGAGCTGGCCTTCGTGAACGCCGGCCAGTCGAAGCCCCTGCTCGTGCGCGACGGCCGGGTGACCGTGCTCGAGAGCGAGGGTCCGCACTTCCCCCTCGGACTCGTGGAGGATGTGGCGTGGATCACCTCGCGCGTGCCGCTCGCACAGGGCGACGTGATCGTGCTGCACACCGACGGTCTGTCGGAAGCCATGAATGCCGCACGCGAGATGTACGGCGAAGAGCGCGTGCGCACGCTGCTGCGCGACTGTGCGTCGCTCGACGCCTGCGACATCGTGGCCACCCTGCGCGCTGGAGTGGCCGAGTTTGCCGGTGCCGCCGAGCGTCACGACGACCTGACCGTGGTCGCGGTGAAGGTCTCGACTGTTGCCGCACCGTCGGACATATGACGTCGGCGACGGCGATTGCAGGCGCACGTCCCACCGTCGCACTTGCGGGTGACGCGCCGGGAGTCTAGATTCGCGCGTACCCGTGCGTGTCCTCATCCCCTCCGGCGCGGGACTTCCGACCACTCTGTGACCGTGCCCCATGGACGAATCCCCCGCCTACAAGGAGGAGTTCGAAAAGACCCTCCGTTCGTTTCGCCGCACGAAACTGCTCTTCATCATCACCATCTCGATCATCATCGGATTCGTGATCGTGATGCTGCTCTGGATCGCGCTGTCGAGTCCCGTCGAAGAGCCCTTCGCCCTGTGGACCAGCGCCGCGCCCACGATTCATGCGGGCCACACGATTCAAGCTGGCCACTTGATTCCAATCGACACGCGCATTACATTTACAGTCTGAACTTCTGTGCGCCCGTAGCTTAATTGGATAGAGCATCTGACTACGGATCAGAAGGTTCGGGGTTCGAGTCCCTGCGGGCGCGCAAAATCAAGCGAAAATGGCCATGTGTGAGTAATCACGGATGGCCATTTTTGCGTTTCTTGTGGCAAACGGGGACTACGAGCGGGGACTACAGCCTATTTGGGGACTACGGGATGTTCAGGGCGGTTCGCGCCAGATCGAGGGCGCGGGACGGTTCGACGTGCGCATAGATCATGGTGGTCGAAATATCTGCATGTCCGAGGATGGCCTTGAGAACATGCAGGGAGACACCGGACATGGCGAGGTGGGTGGCGAAGGAGTGTCTTAGCCCGTGCAGGGTGATGGGCGGGAAAGTCGGATCGGCGGCGATGAAGTCCGGGACGTACTGCTTCCATGCGCGGGTGATCGCGGAGTCGTCGGCGGGCACGGGAGTGCCGCTCACGACGTAGAGGTCGGAGGCGGTACGAGGGCGTTTCTGGCCCGTGAGGATGGACGCAAGGCTCGGGGAGAGTGGGATGAGCCGTCCGTGGCCGCTCTTGGTCTGGAAGGAGTCATCGGACTCGATGCGGATGACCTTGTCCGCCGGGTCGATCTGTCGCCATCGGAGATGCGCGATCTCGGCGCGACGGAGGCCGGCGTACATGGCAAGGGAGAATGCGACCTGGTGACGTCGGGAGCGCACGAGAGGCAGCACGACGGTGCGGAACTGGTCCATGGTGATGAAGGGGTCGAAGGTCGGACGAATGACCTTGGCGAGCTTGACGCCCTTCATCGGATGAGTGGCGAGGTCGCCGTGCATGACTGCCTGTGACAGAGCGGCCTTGAGGGACCGGAGCGCGACATTGACCGTCGTGGGCGAGTAGGAGGCGGCGAGGTGCGCTTTCCACTCCTCGATGTGCGCGGGGGCGAGTTCATCCAGGGGGAGATCCTGCCAGAAGTCTCCCGCCCGGGTGAGCCATGCCTCATAGGAGATGAAGGTCTTGGGTCTGACGCTCGAACGAATCCGGGTGAGGTAGGTGCCGAGGAAGCCGCGGGCGGTCAGGGTCGGGGATTCGGCCTCGGGTGTGGACTGTTCGGGAGATTCCGCACGCTCCGAACGCAGGAATTCCTGGAAGGCACGGGTCGCCCGTGTCTTGTTGCGGTCACCCTTGATGCCGAGAAAGACGGTTCTGTCGCGCACGACGCCGTCCGTCCGGGTACGGTGAACGGCGTACCAGTAGATCTCGCCGCGAATGGATTTGCGCTTGAGCTGCCACGTACTCATGCGTGTTGTCCCTGAACGGTGTGGGATGGGGATGAAAGGCGTGAGGTCGGGCTGAACAGACCTCACCTTAAAAGCCAAAGAAAGCAACTGATCTGTGATCAGTCGCAGCATCCAGAGGACGCGACCATCTTTCGCCCCGAGAGGGG
Source organism: Bacteroidota bacterium (assembly GCA_023432805.1). Classification (GTDB taxonomy): domain Bacteria; phylum Bacteroidota; class Ignavibacteria; order SZUA-365; family SZUA-365; genus JAEYUG01. The sequence continues at coordinate 25,717 of JAEYUG010000057.1, forward strand.
CGGGATCATAAAGCATTGAAGCTACTTGATGCCCGGATACGAAGCAAATTTCGACCAAAATGGCTTATGGATAAATCCCTGTTTTTACTGAACATAGACCATGAGTTTTTTTCTTCAAATCATGTAATTTTAGTTTGAAATATCCGAAGGGCCGATAGAAGACGGTCAGGGACTTCAAGTAAGAAAATCAATGGGTTACGGACTTTTCCTCGAGATGGGGGGGTGTGTTGTGGGGCGGGGGTGGGCGTAGGCCACGTTGGTTGGTGCACGTTTCGGGGGGAGGTTGTCGCAAGGCGCACCATCGCCACTCGATCACTCACATACACCCACATTGGAGGTACCAATGACCGAATCACGAGCCGCTCTGGAAGTCACGACGCGGTTGATGTACATGAACGTCTACGACGTGAATGGGACGATCAAGGTTGGATGGGGACTGCACGGAGACCGCCAGACGTCCGAACTCGTCATGCTGCAGCATCTCGACACGCTGCGTGCGGCCGGATACAAGAACCTGTCCGGTGCGATCGTCCCGGTCCGGATGCGGGCCGAGATCACCGACGTGCAGCCGATTCAGGCGTTTCGTCTCGACGGACGCGGTCTGGTCCGCACAAAGCTCGATGAGAGCATGTTCGCGCACACCACCGCACCCACCGCGACCGAACCCGAACACCCGACCGACCCGACCACCCCACCCTTCGATCCCGACCACACGCCCACCGCCGCGACGGTGGAGGCGATGGCGGCTGCCCACGCGCATGTCCCCTCGTTCGACTGAGGTGGCCATGAACACAGTGACGTTCGAAAAACGCACCACGCCCGTCCCGATCCGCATCGGTGACATCATGCTCTTCGGGCAGTCCCAGCAACCCGTGATTCTCGCGGAGATGCGACCGAACGAGATCGGGTTCGTTCGGCTGCGGGACGGTGCCCAGGTTTTCGATGCAATGCCCGTCCAGACGCTTTCGAGCAGCTACGATTTCCGGAATGCCCTGGCGCTCCATCTGGGCGATTCCACCTGGGAGCATGTCGGTCCCTGCGTGATCGCTGTAGGGAGGCCGCAGTGACCATCACCATCGAATCCCTCGATCCGGTGCCGACCAATCATCGCGTCGTGTCGGTCACGGCGAGTGCCAGGCGGATCACCAAGCAGTTCCGTCCCCGTCGCACGCGGCGGCTCATGGAGCGCGATGTCCTCGTGTGGCTGCATGAGACGTACGGCCGCAAGCAGGCGCACCTGCGCGCACCTCTCGTCATCACGGTCCAAGCCACGCTCGTCACTCCCACGCTCAAGGAAACGACCCACGAGATGAGCCGGATCACGGTGAGCACGAAAGAGGTGTGACGATGCACAGATCCTACTTCACCGCCAGGGTCTTCAACTTCTTCGGAACCGAGACCGACATCATCGCCTCGGAGTCCACCGGCGGCATCGGGGTGAAGATCCAGACTCCGCACGGTGAGATCACGCTCGACGTGTATCACTCGGAGGTGACCAAGACCGACGTGGCCGAGGTGTGCATTGCCCCAAAGAACGCCCCCGCACGTCGCACGACCCATTCACTGACCATTCCACAGGCCGGCAGCGCACCGTCCCTTGACAAGCTCAAGGCACGTGCCTCGGCCGCATTCTGAGGAAAGCATGATCCACAAGAAAATGCTCGACGCTGCCTCACGCTGTGAGGAAGGCAACGGCTCCATGCTGGCCTCCGTGTACCTGTCCAGACTCGCACCGAGCAACATCACGGTCAGCGTGGTGCACAACGATCGGAGCTATTACCGGGTCCTGCGCAGGAGCGGATCGATCGACGCTGCAATCGCGGAGATCTGTGACGAGATCCTGGAGAGAACCGATGAACTCGATCCCGTGACCATGCTGGGGGCGGCCTGATGCATGAAAGCACGAACCCCGACATCGGCGGGCTCATCGTCTTCCAGTGCGCGATCTGTGACGCAACCGGGCTCGCCACGCTCGACGAGGAACTCGTTCCCGAGGGTCCGTCGATCTACCTGTGCCGTGCCTGCCGGGACAAGTTCCAGAAGCGGAAAAGGGACATCCTCATCTACTGCATGACCTGCAGGCGCGTCACGCACATGGTCAGCCCTCCCGACGCTCCACCGAATCTGGTGGACCCGGGCGACCGGATCATGTACGTGCTCGACTGCAGCGTGCCCCTCTCCCACGCATTCAAACGGAGCCAGCTCAATGACCTTCGAACTGATCAACGAGATCATGGAGGGGAAGAGAGACCCGCGAACTGACAAGCGGGTGTTTCTCCCCGGACGCACCAAGGAGACGATGTACATCAAGGTCATCGTGGTCCCGGAACATGAGTTCGACGAGAAGTACCGATTCCAGACGCGAGGTGCGCAACGGTTCTACGAACTGCTGTTCGAGTTCCTGCCGATGGCAGTCTTCAACCACCTCGCCACTCTCTTTCACATCTACTACACCAATAACCTACAGGACGATAATGGAGACACAACTCGCCCCCGTCGCAACTGAGCCGGAGGAGACCGGCACCCTCGATGTTCGCCGGGTCGCCGTGGCGCAGAAGACCCGGGGACTCGATCTGATGAGCATGGGTGACGTGTTCGCCAAGAGCGGTCTCTTCAAGGACGTGCGCACGGCCGCACAGGCCATCGTGAAGATCCAGGCCGGTCTGGAGATGGGCATCGAACCATTCCAGGCCATGACGGGCCTGTACATCATCGAGGGCAAGATCGTGATGAGCGCCGCGCTCATGGCCGGCCTCATCGTGCGTTCAGGCCGGTATCGCTACCGGGTCACGCGCATCGACAACACCGGATGCCTCATCGAGTTCTTCGCCCGCGGCGTGCGTGAGTGGGAGTCTCTCGGCATGTCCGCCTTCACCATCGAGGACGCCAAACTTGCAGGACTGACCGGCAAGGACAACTGGCGCAAGTACGCACGCAACATGTTCTTCGCCCGTGCGCTCGCGAACGGTGCGCGGTGGTTCACCCCGGATGTGTTCATCGGCCCCGCCTACGTGCCCGACGAGTTCGACATTCCGGTCAATGAGGACGGCGATGTTGATGCCGACCGCGTCGACTGGGCACGGATGCAGAATGCCGTGGTCGTGACCGAGCGCACGGACTGGCAGCGTCAGGCCGCGCAGGCGCTGTACCCGAGGCTCGAACCGTTCGTCGTCGACCAGATCAAGGCGGCGGCAACCGACATCAGCATCTCGAACGAGCAGTTCACCGAGACGCTGAAGAAACTCGCTGCCCAGTACGGCGTTGAGTTGCCGGCCGAGGTGTGACATGCGCGACCTCCCCGACTTCGGCGCACCGCTCATCAAGGAACGGGCAACCGCGAACTTCTCCGAGCGCTCGTTCGGCCTCTACCAGTTCGACCGCAGCACCATGGTCTACATCCCGGTCGAGGAGGGATGGGAGGACGAGAAGCGCATGGTCTTCCATTCGCTGTACGGATGGCGCGGGAACATCACCCGTCCGCTCGAGAACCCCTTCGTCGTGAACATGATCGTGTTCGACTTCGATTCGCCGGTGCTCGAATACGCACGGGTGGACACGCTCATGTTCGTGCAGACGCTCATGGCGCTCTACGATGTGGACCCCGCGGACCTGCGGCTCTACTTCTCGGGTCACAAGGGCTTCCATGTCGTGCTGCCCATCGAGCTGTTTGTGGGCGAACCCGATGTCACCGGACTCACCCCCTTCGCCGTGCGCGGCACGGCCATGGATCTTGCACGCGGGATCGCCTCGTTCGATCCGTCGATCTACGACCTGCGGCGTGTCATCCGCATCCCGAACCGGCAGAACATGCATTCGGGACTCTACAAGGTTGGCCTCACCTACGAGCAGCTCCTCGAAATGAACGTCGATCAGATCCGCTCGTACGCAGTGCAGGCCCGGCCCCACGTGCCCGCCAACGAGGATCCTCCGACCGCCAACAGCGAACTCGGCGACATCCTTCTGCGGAACGTCGCGACCAGTGAACGACGCCCCGACGGTCAGCGCGAGGCCACGCCCCTCCCCGAACTCTTCCTGCCGGTCAAACCCGGCAACCGCAACAACGCCGCCACGCAGCTCGCGGGCCTGCTCGTCAAGCACATCGAGGACCTGCAGGTGCTGCAGCAGATCATGGTGACCTGGAACCGCACGAATCCGATGCCGCTCCATGACCGTGAACTCGCCCACATCGTGGCCGGAGTCCACACGCGATACCGAAGCACCCACCGAAAACCGAAATCACACTACACCCATACCACCCGGAGTTTCTGACATGTCTGACTTCAATGAATTCTTCACCCAGGCCGTGAGCGAGGCCATCGAGTCGGCGATCGACACGACCTACACCATGCACCACGGCGACCTGCTCAAGCTCGGCATCGTCGCCATTCAGCCGACCAAGAAGGAACTGGAGGCCGTCGGCAACGTGCCCATCGGCACGGACCCGCGCACACTTGTGCCCTGGAAGGACGGCATCTCGCTCAACTGTCTGGTCATGCGCGTCAAGAGCGCGAACGACGCGGTCATCAAGATGATCGACGTCGATGAGAACGGGAAGATTGTGTTCCCGAACGGCACCATCAATGTCGACCGCTACGTGCGCATCAACGCCAAGGACATCACCGGCGGATTCGTGCGCCTGCCTCCCGATGAGAACGGCCGCACCTCGAAGATCCTGTGGCCCGCCGACTGGGACCGCCTCACGCCGACGCGCCGATTGGCCTACTGGCTGGAGTGGGCGGCCTTCAAGTACGGCATGCCGAAGGGATCGGTGCAGGAGGGCACGGTATTCTATGCCTTCCACGTCGTGCGCCGCGGCAAGGAGGGATCGCCCTACGAGGGCAAGGTGTTCAGCGACGTCGCCGCCCGCATTCAGGACGAGGCGACCGGCACCTGGGTGAGCGCGACGAGCAAGGTCGAGTCCATGCCCGTCGAAAGCCTGCGCATGGCCAAGCAGGAACTCGTGCGTCTCTACGAGGAATACAAGGCCCGCAAGGAGCAGGACGCGACGAGCTTCAACTACGGCTCCAACTACAGCGAGGACGCAGGATTCTAATGGCAGCGAGGGGCGGCGGCGTGGGAAGCAGACACGCGGCAGGTCCGTGCAATGCGGGCCGTTCGAGCCGGCAGACAAACACTGCGAGTGCAGGAGTAGCGCCCTGCCCGCCTCTCTTTCTCTTCACCCCCATCGATTGAACGCATATGGCCAAATCAAAACGCGAGATCCCCTTCGCCGCGCACATGTACGACCGCAAACTCGAATGGCGCCTTCTGGATGTCTGGCGGCGTCATCAGCAGCACCAGATCCTGACCCTGCGAAAACTCCTCGCCGAGTGCTGGCAGGCCGGACTCTCCGAGGAGGAGATCAATCTGACCATCGACAGGTACTTCGACCTGCCGCCCGGCTACTCCATCTCGTACCTGCGGGGGATGCTGATCGACCGGAAGAAGCGCACGGCAGCCCCGATCTCGGAGGTGGTATGGTGATCAAGGACTCCCGGTGGGTTGTGCTCGCCGATGCGGTCCAGCGCGGTGACCGGGGCGCGGTGATGATGATGCAGCCCGAGTGGTTCGACGACCTGTCCTACCTCACCTACGAGGCGATCATCGGTCTGCCGACGCTCAGTCTGCCGCTCGTCGTCGAGGCGCTCAAGCCGAACCTCGCCGATGTCGCACTCGAGTCGGTCGTGCACAACCTGTCGCAGTCCATCGAGGACGAGGATGTCGACACGCATCTGTCGGCCCTCGCCTACCGGTACGGCACCCACCGGATCGCCGAGATCATCGAGTCGGCGCAGTACCGGATCACGCAGGGCGAGAACCGGTTTCAGATCAGCGAGGACGTCCAGAGCGAACTCGCGACGATCCACATGGGCGCGAAGGACGAGACCTTCGACGACGTCTTCTCCGAGGCGATCAGCTATGATCGTTCGGGATACCTGACCGGCATCGAGCAGTTCCAGCGGCTCGGTGTCGACCAGTGGCTCGGCGGCGACATCATCTCCATCGGCGGCGACACCGGCACGTACAAGACCACGTTCGCGATCCATCTGTGCGACGAGGCCCTCAAGGCGAACCCGGACCTGCATGTCCTGTACTTCATGAAGGAGCAGCCGCGCTACCAGACCCTGCACAAGCTGCTCGCCCGGCATGCCGGCGTGGGCTATACGAACATCATCAAGTACCTGAACCGCGAGAATCCCTCGTTCATTCAACAGGTGCGGGAGAAGACCGAGCACAACGACATCCTGCGCCGTTTCCACATCATCAGCCAGGACGACTTCTCGACACCCTACGATGTCGCGAACATCCTGCGCAAGAACGCGAACCGCTATGGGAAGGTCATGTGGGTGCTCGATTACCTGACCTGCCTGGAATTCGGCGGGAAGGCCGAACACTTCAACAGCTACCTCGCGCGCGGCTTGCGTGTGCTCAAGAACGCGGTCCTCGGCACCCGCTCGGTCGGCGTCATCATCAACCAACTCGTCAACGGATGGAACATCGGACGGGACAACACCGTCCAAAAGATGTTCCCCACGCGCTCACACATCATCTGGTCGAGTGAGATCAAGAATCTGTCGGCCTACATCATCATGCTTTACCATCCCGGCACGTACTTCCCGTACGACCGCCGCGCCATCTTCACTTCCTTCGCCAAACTGCGGCACTCCGACGGGACCTTCCGCACCTCGTTCATGATCGAGGGCGAGCAGCAGCAGTTCCGCACACCGCACGAGCGCGAGGCATTGACCATACACTCCATCGAACAGGAAATCATCAAAGGATAATCATGGCACACGAAATCATGAACGGAGAGATGTTCTCCGTTCGTGCCACCCCCTGGCACAAGCAGGGCGTGGTGCTCGACAACCCGCCCTCCACCGCGGAGGCGATCAAGGCAGCCGGACTCAACTGGACGGTCGAGATGCTGCCGAACTTCATTCACGAGCAGACCGACACGATGGGCATGATGCACTATGCGACCGGGTTGTTCTCGACCGTGCGCTGGACCGAAACCGGCCCGCTCATTCTCGGCACCGTCTCCGACCAGTACCGCGTCGTGCAGAACGAGGAGGCCTTCCGCGTGTTTGACGAGGTGCTGCTCCCGGCGGGCTACCAGTACGAAACTGCAGGTGCGATCAAAGGCGGCAAGAAGGTCTGGATCATGGCCGTCGCTCCCGAGTCGTTCCGCGTCACGAACGGCGACGAGATCCGCAAGTATCTCCTGCTCGTCACATCGCACGACGGCACGGCCCAGGTGCGGTTCTTTCCGACCGCCGTGCGCGTGGTCTGCAACAACACGCTGCAGTGGGCACTCCGGGGCGCGTCAGACGGATTTGCGATCCCGCACAAGGGCGAGCCCGTCAGGAAGATCGATCTGGCCGCACGGCTTATCGAAAAGGCCGAGGGTGAGTTCATTCACGCCAAGGCCATGTTCGACCTGATGACCGAGCACCGGATGACCGAGATGCAGGTGATCAAGTTCTGGGAGTCGGTCGTGCCCGACCTCAAGAAGCGCAATGACCCGGAGATCAAGCGCAACGTCTGGAAGCCGATGTTCGAGGCGCTGGCCGAGGGCTTCCACTACGGACGCGGCAACCGGGGCGAGACGCTGTGGGATGCCTACAACGCCGTGACCGAATACGTCGATCATCGGCGCGGGACCGCGCACGAGCGCATCGTCGAGTACGCGATGTTCGGCAACGGGGCGAAGGTCAAGATCGCCGCGTTTGAGAAAGCGACGGATCTCGTGAAGGCTGAACGCGAGAACGCACCTGTGTTCCTGGGGGTGAACTGATGAGCACGGACAACCCCACGAAGCTGGACCTCGCGCTCCAGGCGGCAGATGCCTACATGAACCGTGCGGCAGGAGAGGAGAAGGTCCAGAAGTTCAATGCGCTGTTCGCGACCCTCGTCGTCACGCTCTACCGCGTCTCGGTCCAGCGTGGACGGCTGGATGTCGATCAGGTTCTGGACGTGGTGACCGCGGTGGCCTGCTGCGATCACGCAGTCATGGATCTCATCCTTGAGGCACTGAAGGAGGAGGCTGGGGAGTCCTCCCAGTGGGTCGACCAGTCGGCATTGGTGAACTGATGGATGCCGCAATCGAACTTCGCACGCAGCGTGAACGCTTCGAGTCGTGGAAGCGGATGAACGAGGCATCTCCGACGGATCCCACGTACGCCCTCGTGCGCGCCACGAACGAGCAGACCCTCGCGATCTATCTCGTCGGGGGCCTTCTGGCGCAGATGATGAGTCCCCACTTTATCGACAAGAACACCTACTCTGGAGACACCCCATGATGACACATACATTCGAATCCCTCTTCGGGGAGTCCAAACCCTCCGACGCAGACATCCTCCCCGGCGCCGAACCCACGTACACCCCGCCGAACATGCGTGAACTGCGCAGGGACGTGGGCATGGACGTGGGCGATGACCACGAGGAACCGTTCGAGGAGAACGAGCGCGAGGAACTGTTCGAGGAGGATGAACCCATCGAGATCCCGATGTCGCTCGAAGTCCCGACCCGTTTCCCGAACAAGCACGAGATGATGGCCGCACGTCCGCAGATCATCGAGGATCTGGTCGGCAGGCACGGCGCGCTCAAGACGTTCCTGCTCATCAAGTTCGTCGAGAAGCTTCTGCTCGACAAGGATCAGGGTGTGGCCCGCCAGATCAAGGATGCCGCAGAGATCGAGTACCTGGAGAAGTACGGCAAGGGCTCGACCGAAATCATGGGCGTGAAGGTCATGCCGCGCAGTGCCAATGCGATGTGGATCTATCCGCCCGAGGTGGCCGCTCTCGAAACCGAACTCGATGCGCTCAAGCGCAGGGTGGCCGGCGCAAAGAAGGCGGCCGAGATCGACGGACGGGCCACAAGGTACAAGACCGACGACAAGACCATATCGGTCACGTTCCTATGATCTGGACGATCCGTGTGCGATCCTTCGATCTGCAGGTTGAGGCCGACCTGGTCGAGATCACGGACTTCGGGATCCGCATCGAGCGCCTCGGTGACACCGCGTACATCGACATCACCGAACCGTTCGAGATCATCGAGCCGCCACAGTCCTCTCTCATCCCGTCCTGAAACAAGCCCCCCATGTGGGGGCTTTTTTTCACCAACTATTCTTTGGTTGATACCTGATATTCCGTAGTTTCTGACGATATCAGAACTACTTAATGGAACAGAACGACATGTCTCGAGCATTCCTTGGATTTCTTGTACTGTTGTTTTTCACGCCTGTCTCACAAGCAAGTTCACAGTCCCTGAATTTGGGCTTATTGTCTGTTCATCTTGGGCAGTCCATCCAACAATTGGAGTCGGAGGCGCTAACGTTTGGCTATTCAGTTGAGCTGAAGCCAGAGGCGGCTATCCACGTGGTTTATGATTCCAAGGGGAATAACCTAGGGCAGCTGGCAGCACCTCGTGGCAAGGTTATCCAAATTCTGAAATTCTGGTCCATTCCAAAGCCCAATGATTATTCGAGCGCTATCGAAGTCTTCTATTCAGCCTTCCTTGATGCGAAAGTCAGAGGAAACGATTTCGCATCTCCGAATGTGAGATATGTGAATGTTGGTGGCATGAAGTCATCTACAATCAGTTTCAAAAGTGGCAACGAAGTACTCATGCTCAGTCACGGAGTACAGAAAGGCAGAACCACCTATACTGTCATGGAGCTGCTCCCAGCGGAGTAGCGTATTTGGGATAGAAGGCAACAAGGTTCAGGGAGAAGTGGTAGCCGTCCCGCAACAGTTCCAGGGTACGCCGCAAGGGAGATCCCGCGCGCGATAGTTTCGTGCGCATGAAGTACACGTCAAAACGCATGTCCCGGAAGGCCGTTGATTTCGAGAATCAACGGTTCGAGCACTACGCGGCGACCCGCAAGGGCCGTCTCGATCAGCGTGCCAAAGAGGCGTGGGAACTCTTCCACAACGACCGGGACGGCACCGACACCCAGTACACCCGCACGCAGATCGAGATGCTCGAACAGGTGGGTGCCCCGCATGTGTCGATGAACTTCATGTATCCGATCCTCTCGCACCAGAAGGGCGTGCTGACCGCCGACCCGCCGATGGGCCGCGTCGTGCCCGACGGTGCGACCGACAAGCAGAAGGCGTACCTGTACGAGAAGCTCTGTGATGCGGTCTGGCGGCGATCGAAAGCCCGCTCGGCGTATGCAAAGGCCGTCAAGGAGATGCTCATCGTCTACTACTCGGCCCTGCATGTCGAGCCGGTGTCCTTCTACCGACCCGGCATGTTCGACCTGACCATCGGCCACACCTCGTGGGAGGATCTGTACATCGACCCCGACGCACGCGAGTCCGGTCTGAACTTCCGGGATGCCGAGTGCATGTACGTCGCCAAGATCATTCCCGAACGCAAGGTGAAGAACATCTACGGCGTGGGCGTGCCCGCGAACCAGATGCTGCTGCACTCGGGCGTGTTCGACCGCGACGAGGAACTCGACAACCGACAGGTGCTGATCCGCGACGTGTACGAGAAGGAGTACGGGATCTACCTGATCATTGTGGATGCAACGGACCCGATGAACCCGGTGGTGACGCGCAAGGTGGTGTCGAGCGAGCGCGAGATGGAAAAGTGGAAGACGGGTCCGTTCCTTATTCAGGCCGCCCGCGAGGGCGTCTACGTGCGTCGGCGCACCATCCTCGGCGATGACATCGAGCTGGCCAATGTGTTCCTGCCGCTGACCGAGTATCCGTTCGCGATCCTGACCGCTGACGATTACATCAGTCCCTACGGAAAGGCCCCCGCCGAGTTCCTGCGCGAGATGCAGAAGGCCATGAACAAGTTCTGGCAGATCGTGGTGCTCAACGCCATGCTGGCCTCGAACACGCGCTTCATGGGACCGAAGGGATCGTTCGTCGACAAGGACGCCTGGACCAGATACGCGGCGGTCGCGGGCCACACCTACGAGTACATCGCGGATTCGACGCTGCCGAACGGCGGCAAGCCCGAGATCATCGCCCCCCTGCCGCTCAACAGCGCCTTCTATCAGCTTGCCGAGCAGCTCAAGAGCATGGGCGAGTACACGACCGGCACGCACCCGTTTCAGATGGGCGATCCGAACGCCGCACCGAACACGGCGGGTGCCGGACAGCAGCTGCAGGCGGCGGGCACGATCCGTCTGCGCGATCTCAAGGCGCGGATCGGCATGTCGATCGGCATGGGCCTGTGGATCCCGGTGATCCAGTACATCAACCATTACGGATCCCGCGACCAGATCATCCGCTACATCGATGATACCGAGGAATTGCAGGAGATCCCGCTCGACCAGATCCTCGACGATTCGTCCATCGAGGAGTTCGACATCCAGACCGGCATCAAGACGAGCCTGCCGACCGACCGGGAGCGACTCCTGCTGCTTCTGCAGACCTTCATCGGGCAGGTCGCGGATCCGGGCCTTCAGCGTGTCGCGCTCGAGGAGACGCTCAAGCTGCAGGACTGGCCGGTGTTCGAGACCATCTCCAAGAAGTTCGATGTCGTGCGCGAACAGCAGGGACAGATGGCGCAGATGCAGGAACAGATCGAGAAGCTGAACGCGCTCGTGGACCGCCTGTCGACCGAGGTCATCATCGGCAAGGAGAAGGTCGAACTGGAGAAATTCAAGGGCGACATGGGCGTGATCCGTGCACAGACCGAGGCGAAGGCCCAGGTGGCGCTCGGCAAGCTCCAGAACGCCGACAGTGTTGAACAAGCAGTAGAGGAACTCTGATGGCACAACTCGACGGAACACCCGTGGCAGTCGAGCCGGCCGCCTCGCATGCAGGCGCATCTGTGGCCACCCCGCCTCCGATGCCGATCTGGAATTTCGGATCGGGTGACATGAACGACATCTCGGCCCTCGACGATCCGATGGCCACCGTCCTGTTCAGCGATGCGGACGCGACTCATGTCGGCTCCGGTGGCGTCATGGACGGCGAGGGGACGGGCTTCGTTCCCAAGCCCATGAACGAACTCATGGAGAGCGAGCAGGCCGGGACGGCCGGGCTTCCCACGTACACCCCTGTGGAACCGGGCGCGACGGTACCTCCCGCGACCGAGACCCAGGCTGCACCGGACGCCGCCGCCACACCCCCGGCACCCCCCAGTGATGCGACCACGACGCCCGCGCCTCCCGAGGTGGAAGCGCTGCGGACCGAACTCGAGTCGCTCAAGCAGGTCAAGGAGTACATGGATTCCGAGGATTTCCAGAACGCGCGCATCATCGCGGAAGAACTCTTCAAGGATCCTGCAACCTTCATTCAGCAGTACCTCCCGAGTGTCGTCGAACAACTCGGCATCCGGGAGCGCGCACAGGCCGCCGAGTCCCCGCAGGACTTCGCACGGCAGTACATGGAGCAGAAGCTCATCGAGAAGTATGGCGAGGATTTCACCTACAGCCCCCACGATGCGGGGTTCAGGGGCACGCAGTCGTATGACTTCGATGTCGACCGCCAGCTGTTTCTCCAGGAGGGTTTCTCCACGTACTACGGCGAACAGCAGCGGGTGGCGCAGTCGGTCGAACAGCGCACACAGGCCGCAGTCACGGCGGCCGCCTCGGTGGGCGAGAAGTACGGTCTGACCCGCGATCAGGTGCATGAGGCCCTGACGCAGCTGGACGCCATCAAGGACGATCCGGTGGCCACGTACTACGACATGGCCTTCCTCTGGCTCAAGCAGAACGGGAAGCTCCCGGCGACGAACCCCGCGCCCGGAGTTGTGACCCCGCCGGTGCATCCAAACCAGATGCAGCGGCGTCCCGAATCCGTCCCCGCTCCCGGTGTCGCATCGACACCCGCCGCATCCAGCGAACCGGTCAACGCCGTGCTCGCGGAGATCGCAGGGGACTTCCCCATGGACTTCCTGATGGAAGGCATCCACGGGTTCTAACACGCATGAATTCTCATGGCAGTCAATGATCTCGGTCAGGTCATCGCCGGAGCATGGGGTCCCGGGAACATCCCGAACGAACTGCTCAAGTATGACAAGGACAAAGCGGGCCTTCTGCTCTTCCTGGAGCGCGGAACCTCCCGCATGATGCACATGATCCACGAGCGGTTCGGCAAGCGCGATGTGACGAGTTTCCGACCGATGTGGTTCGATGTCAATCAGCTCGACGATGTGTTCACCGCGCTCGAGACGCAGACGCAGGCGACGTTCAAGCAGATCAAGATGACGAACGATCAGGCCATCCAGCTGCAGCCTGGTGATCTGCTCGCCGTCGACGGTCTGTTCTGCGCCGACGGTGCGGCAGGCGGCACGGCAGGCACCTACTCCCGCGTGTGGTCCACGACGCACCGCATGGAGGAGATGATCCTCGTCGAGCGCGAACCGATCAAGGACTCGGCCGGCGCGGGTTATGCCTACGTCCATGTCCGTCGCGGGTACATCAACAACTACGCGACCGGCCGCATCAATGCCGAGCCGACCGCCGCCGCAAGTGCCGATGGCTACCTGCAGGACAACGACCGTCTGCTCAAGATGGCCAACACGCAGTGGACCGGATCGGACGCACCCCGCGGCGTCTCGAAGAACATCGAGGTCGACTCGAACCCGCTGCAGATCATGCGGTTCGCGTTCGAGGAGCAGGTCGAGGCCTCGAAGGAACAGACGTTCCAGAAGGAGTCGCACATGAACATCTCGCAGAAGCTGGCGCTCAAGCGCATGGCCTACGAGATGGAGTACCGCGCGCTCTACGGCACGCCGATCATCGAGCAGGAGGGCAACTCGCACCGGTACGCGACGGGCGGTCTCTTCCACTACGTCCAGAATACGATCGACTATTCGGCCGCAGGCTCGGTCACGTCGATGGACTGGATGGCATTCCAGCGCAATGTCATGGCCCCGCTGTTCGAACTTGGCGGCTCGGGATCCAAGGTGGCGTTCTGCTCGATCTCGCAGTTCACGAACCTCGCGACCCTGCTCTGGAACAAGGTCACGATCTCGATCAACGAGTCGTGGTCGAAGGCCTTCAAGTTCGAGATCTACAAGATCGCGGGCGGGGGTGGCGAACTGAACCTGGTGCCGTCCTGGGTGTACGGACGCAACCGGTTCCGCGCCAATCAGATGCTCGTGCTCGACTTCGGCGGCCCGTACTTCAAGGTCGATGTCATGGAGGACATCCACATCAACAAGGGGCCGAACGGCGCCGGTCTGCAGCTTCCGGGTCAGCGCATCAAGAAGTACGAGTATGTCGGCATCACCGGCCTGCAGCGTCGTGCCAAGCAGTATCACGCCATCGTCACCGGCCTCCCGGCCCTCGCATAAGGAGAACGACATGAAGAACATTCTCACGCTTGTCGTGCTGTGCCTTCTGGTGGACACGGCCTCCGCGCAGATCGCGGGATCGCAGGGGACGGTCACGCCCCCGAACGCCGAGCGGTACACGGCACAGGCACTGACGCGCAACCTGATCCTCGAGCCGTTCGACAACAAGAACGCATGGGAATCGAAGCTGAGCGCGACGGTGGCCGACGTGATCACCAACGGCATCATCGACACGGCCATCGCGGCCAAGTACACGCTCTACGGCAAGGTCTGGGCCACGAGTCAGGCCGAGGGATTCCCTCGCGTGCACATCGGCGGTGTGGATTCGGCAGACATCATCGTCTCGTACCGGTGGGTCAACTTCACGGCGCAGACCGCCGGGTACGGTCCTTGGACGGTCGCGGGCTCGATGTCGATCAAACTGCCGCGAGGCAGTCGCGACACCCTGCGACGGGTGCTGACCCCGGCCTTCACCGACACGACGTTCAAGAACGCCGAATCGGGCTACATCCAGTTCAAGTACGAGGTCACGCCCGCGAACGCAAAGGTGACCGGCGGTGCAAATCGTCCGCAGAACACCAGGCAGCGAACCTTCACCACGTGGCGTGGTGAGGCCACTCTCACTTTCCGACGCGCAGGAGGCCGTTAATGGAATCGACCGGAACCACTCTCGTTGGCCAGTTCTTCGATCAGGAGCGGATCGTGCGTGATGCCCCGAGTGCGAACTCGTGGGCGCGCGAAATCCACCGCGTCAAGACGAACGGCTCGGGGGCCGCGACCCTCTACACCCGCATGGACCGCATCGTCGCGGTGCTGACCGGCATCGACGGCACGACGGCAGGCAACGCCCCGGCAGTCGATTGCGACGGTGGCGTGTACGATGCCACGACCGAACTGTATGGCGTGCCTGTCGCCGGTGCGAACAACACCGAGTACTGCGTCATGATCGTCGGCAATTTCGAGGGCAAGTAACCCATGGCCACGCCGGTACTCGACGATCTGAACGTCAAGCTGGCGTACCTGCTCGGAGATCCATACGCGCCGAGTACGGGTGCTGTCGTGACTGCCACGGACGACGGCATCTCGTACTCGGCGGTTCTCCGGGACCAGTTCCTGACCGATGCCGTGCGCATGGTCATCTCGCGGTACGGCGTTCTCGCCCTCAAGGAACGCGACATCCGGGAGTCGTACTGCCGCAAGGTCCAGATCACGACCAATCCGTACACGGTCCCGACGGACCTGCACCGGATCCTCTCGCTCTCCTACTACGGCAAGAAGCTCTCGACCCGGCCCCTGCCCGACGGACGGGACGCCTCGGTCTACTGGCAGAACGCGCCGTACTTCGAACTCGATCCGGGCACGGGGACGATGTCGTTCTACAACTGCCGCGCACCGGGCACGTTCGCCGCGACCATGTGGTATCAGCGGACGGTCCCGAATCTGACGCACAACGGCGCCGAGGACATCCTTCTCGGTCCGATGTTTTACCCGCTCATCCTGTCGTTCGCCAATGCGCTCGGACGCCGCACGCATCAGGAACTTGGCGCACTCGCCAAGCAGGACGCAGTCACTGAGCTTCAATCCATGAAGGACGCAGACTAATGGCCATCACGGCATCCCCTCTCTCCTACAACTGGACGATCAAGGAAGTCCTCGATGAGGTTCGTGCGATCACGAAGGAGGAGGACGAGCAGGTCGTCTCGGATGACAACATCCGCGCACACGCACAGTGGGCGGTGCACAACATGATCAAGATCTTCCCGGCCATCAAGAACGAGTACCTCGTCGACGTCCCGTTCGTGGTCAGCACCGCCGCCACGCCGCAGGTCTCGACGCTCGTGCGTCCGACCACGAGTGCAACGGCCACGCCGATCAAGGTGACGATGTGTCCCACGGGATCGACCATCACCCTCGGCGCGAACGGGCTGTACAACTTCCACTACGAGCATCCGACGAACTTCATCATCCTCGGGTGGAAGGATCTCTGGAACGAACTGACCGGTACGTGCCGCGCATCGAGCGACTACTCGCAGCTGATGGGCCACTGCCTGAACAACAACACGCAGCTCGCGCGCACGGTCGCCTACCACACGGCGGGACGACAGCTCTGGGTGTCGGTGCGCGAGGGCATGGTCAAGGGCACGGGCGGGAGCGCCACGAACGTCATCATTCACGGCATCGGATGGCGCACGCCGCTCAAGCTCGTCGAACTCGCCGTCTCGGCGGTCCCGACCTACGCATCCGAGGACCACACCGAGTCGGCCCTCGACGAGACCAAGCGCTACATCCCGCAGGTCAATGACTGGGACCTGATCGACGCCCCGGACGATTACGTCCCGATGGTGATCAACCTCGCGTCGATCAAGGTCTGGAGCCAGGTCGGCAAGATCTCGAAGGAACAGGAGACGGCACAGCTCGAACAGGCCTACGGACAGTTCTTCGAGTCGACCGAGATGCAGCTCGCCCAGCGTGACGTCTACCGCAAGGATACCCAGTACAAGGATCGAGGACACCAGTAATGAAGAAGTACATCATCAGCGAGAAGGAGCGCGAGACGGTCCAGAGCGTCATCGGACGTCTGCTCGTGGGCGACCCCTCCCTGCAACTCATGCGCTCGGATTTCAAGGACGATCTGCGCAAGGCGGCAACGATCCTCCAGACCCTTTCGCCCTCGCCGGAGAGCGCACCAGACGGTCTGGCTGAAACCCTGCGCACGGAGAAGCGCAGGAAATGACCCCGAACGAACTCATCTCGATCGCGTCGAACAATCTCGGCGACGGTGGGTTCGTCCTGTTGAACCGGGAGGAGTACCTCCAGTTCACCAACGACGTCGCGCACGACCTCTGGTCCGGCTCGAAGGCCTGCCATGTCGTGCGTGAGTATGTCCTCCCGTCGGGCGAGCGGTACTTCGATCTCGACGAGGATGACATCATCGAGTTCGTCTCGATCCAGATTCGGGCGAAGGACACGGCGGTCAACTCGCCCGAGGAACCGATCTTCCGCACGGACACGGCGGTCTATCCGCAGCAGGAGAAGCCCCCGCTCCAGAACATCGAGGAGGGGCTCGGCCTCTGGAAGAACATCGGCAACACGTCGCGCCGGCAGCACCTGACGCCCGAGTTCCGCAACGGGCGTTACCGGATCCATTCGCCGCAGCAGTTCAGCGACGGGCAGGTACTGACCCTTCATCTGGTCATCACGAGCCCGCACTACATCTGGCTGGACAAGGCCGTCGTGGACCCGACCGATCCTGATGTGGTCGTGGACCTGACCGACTCCGAGCGCATCTGGGAACCTTTCCGCAACCTCTTCATCGAGGGCGTGACCTGGCGCGCCGCACGGCGCATGGTGAACTTCACGAAGGACAACCGCTCGTCGATCTGGCAGTCGGCGCAGTCGCTGTACTTCTCCAAGTACCTGCCCGACGCCATTCACTTCGTGCACAGTCTCAAGGACTCTGCCTCGGTTCTTCACGTGGAGCCGTTCCGCTATCTCGACGAATAGGAGGCCGCATGGACATCAGTGACTTCACGCAGGGCATTGTGACCGACGTGGACAGTCAGGATGCGGCCGGTGTGCAGGGGAGCGTCTCGGAGTGCATCAACTTCGATCTGTTCCCCGGCCATGTGCAGAGCCGTAAGGGATTCGACAACATCCAGCTGACCGTCTATGAGCATCAGCACGATGCGCTCCAGGACCACGCCCTGTGGCCGAATCAGCTCACGGCGGTTGGGACGTTCCCGGCTGCAGACGAGGAGATCATCCAGCATGTCATCGTGCGCGCGCCCAATGCGTTCGCAGGGTCGATCCCGGACTTCAATCCCGCCGGCGAGTGGTGCTTCAACAAGAACGTCACGGTGTTCCTCGTCCGCTGCACGGGCGCGAATCCGGGCTTCCGTCTCTACGGGGACTTTCATTTCGAGGGCCGGTTCGAGCGGCTGAACTGGGGCACGACGGAATTCCAGAAGAGCGTGAATGCCGAGGATCCCTTCATGGTGGTGCACGGCGGCTCGATCGGCATCGGCGGGGTGGAGGCGATCGAGGACGCGCGGGATGGCGTGCTGTGGCTCGGGCACGTCAAGCGGCTGGCAGGCTACATGCGCACCCCGCCCGTTCCGCCCGCGACAGTCGGCACCTACGGGTGGGCATCGAGCGTGGACGAGTGGCGTCTGACGGACGCGGAACTGTACGACTCCTACGAGGATCTGGAGGTCGAGGCCATCGTCAGTTCATTCGAGAAGGTCTACGAACAGAGCAATCAGCCGACCGGATTCATCGGGCTGCTCGGTGCCGCCGCGGTGCCGCCACTGGATCCCAAGACGGTGCTGCGACGTGCGGTGACCCCGTGGCTCCTGACCGAAAACCGGACGAAGGACTTCAACGTGAAGGTCACGGCCATGTACGACGGGTATCAGGAATCCCGTCCGCTCGCATGGAAGTCCAAGCCGTACAAGACGGTCGACATGGGGGCACTCTCCGACAAGTTCGGCATCGGATGGGACCGGACCACGACGCCATGGACCGAGGTGCTTCCGCTCAACTGGCAGATCTCGCGGGATCCGATCAATGCCCAGTACCTGCGCGTGCGCATCGAGGACACCCGTCCGCGCACGTCCTGCGACTGCTGGATGCGCGGCCCGATGGTGAACGCGGGATCGGGCGACTATGCACCGGGCTATCCTGCGGAATCGTTCATCACCCGGTGGCGCATGACTTGGAACAACCTGTACCGGGACGATTCGACACCGGAGGACACGGGCCTCGACTTTTTCGTGCGCGTGGTGATCAAGGATGACATGTCGCTCTCGGACTTTTCGAAGGTGCAGAAGAACACCGTGGTGACCTACAAGTGGCAGACCACCGGCAGCATGACGGTCGGCCTCGTCCTCGAACTGACACCGACCAAGGATGCGCGCATCGACTGCGCAGGCGCGATCCTGTGGGCGCTCGGACACGACGTGGATCTCTCGACCATCCCCGACTCCGGTGATCCGCAGTTCTATGGGGGACACACCGACCTGCTCAACCAGATCAGGAAGATGGAGAACATCGCGGAGATCCGCAGTGGACGCAACCAGTGCAGGCTGTTCTTCAACATCACGAACGTTCAGAACGAGGTTGCGGCCAGTCAGGTCGGCACGTACACTCCGACGTTGTGGGCACCCCTCGGCGTGTACAACGCGAACACGAAGGCGTTCCATGAGTTCACCTTCACGAGTTCCGAGTTCTCCCTCGCGCCCATCGGATCAAGCTGGCAGTGCGTCTTCGGCCTCGTCGATCGTCTCGGTGCGGGGTTCCTTGCGATCCTGCCGTCCTTCCCCGAGGTGTACATCGATGAAGGATCAGGATCGGTTGATCCGCTGCTGACCCGTCCGGGCAGACGGCTGACCGGCTTTCGGATCTACGTGCAGGAGAAGGACATCGACCCCGACTACCGGATGGTGCGGCAGGTCGATCTTGACTATGCCGAGAGCGAGAAGAAGCACGGCGGGTTCGGCGACGAGGACGAGAAGGCGATCTACTCCTGGCGCGAGGGCACGTTCCCGAGCGGGAAGGCACCGACATGGATGGTGCGCAACGGACGCATCATGCCGTTCGTCTCCTACAGTCCGACCGACGAGCGTCTGGTCGTGGACTCGCCGTTCGGCGCGCTGCGGGGCGGCATCAACCGCACCTTCGTGATCTCCGACTCCGAACTGGTCGACACGGCGGGCAAGAGTCTCCTCTCGCAGAACCTGATGCGCGACGAGACCAAGACAGACCGGCCGAACTGGAAGCGCGGGGCGGTGTGCGAGGGGCGGCTCTTCGGCCTGTCGATGTCGGACAACGATCTGCAGTACAACGTCATGGCGGCGGGCGTCTCGCAGTGGAGCATCATGCCCGGATCATTCCCGGTCTCGAAGGGCGAGAAACTGACGCACATCGTCTCATGGCGCGGACAGCACCACATGGTGTTCACCGATGAAAGCCTGTGGCGCATCGACCTCGCGGACGGAGACGAGTTCTCGTGGCGCGTGATGGACACCTACGCCAAGAAGGGCACGACCCTGTGGCGCACGATCATCGACACGCCGTTCGGTCTGACCTATGCCTCGCCGCTCGGGATCTTCCTGTACGACGGCAACCTGCCGCGTTCGATGACCGACGGTCGATGGTCGAAGCACCTGTGGACCGTCGCTCCGAACTTCACCGAGGCAAACACGTTTGCCGGCTACAACGGCGTGAAGGACGAGGTCTGGTTCAGCCTCGCCATGCACAGCGCGTCCTACCCGTGGGTCTGGCTCTTCGACCTGCGCACCCGTGCATGGCGCAAGTACGAGTTGCCGTTCGCGACGGGCGTCTCGTACATGACCACGATGGACGGCGAGTTCTTTGCGATGGCGAAGGGTTCGGGCTGGAAGAAGCAGTCGCGCACCTCGTTCGTCGACGAGCACGGCGCGCAGAGCATCCCGTATCCGGTGCACCTCATCACGCAGGAACTGCCGCCGCCCGACCAGACGCAGACGATGTACTGGCAGTACCTCGGCGTGCGCTACCGGGCCAACGTGAGCGTGCCGGCGAAGGTCGGACTGCTCGTCGCATCCTACCATGACCTGCGCCATCCCGCGCTCGAGATCGTCTGCAACCGCTCCCGTCGCGAGTATTTCTTCCCGCTCCCGATGGGGTTTGGTCGCGGCATGCGCATCGTGTTCAGTCAGGGCACATACATGGGCGACGTCAACGAGCCGAACGACATCACCCTGTCGAGCTTCTCGCTCCGGGGCACCCCGCACGAACAGTGGCGAGGGACGCGATGATTACCGCAATCCTTCTCGGCGTCCTTCTTCTCTGCATCGTCGGCAGCTTCCTCGCCATTCAGAAGTGGGTGAAGTGATGGCCAAGGGTATGCAGCGATCGGACTTCGAGGGCTTCCGCTACAAACCGCGGGAGACCATGTGGATTCGCGGTAACGAAGGCGACGACAACTTCGCCCTCAAGCGCGAGTTCGAGAACATCGGCGTGCTCGTCGAGAAGATCGGCGGGGCCATCCAGACCCTTGCAGGCGACGTCTACGGGCCCAACGGGATCGGGGGCGGCTCAGACACCGACCAGGACGAGAGCGTGCGTTTGTCGCTCTCCGATCCGTTCGCAGGGCACCTTCTGGAGAAGCTCGTGGCAGGTCCCGGTATCGCGTTCAACGTGATTCAGGGATCCAAGGGACTCGCGCTCGAAATCAGCGCGGCGCATGGTGCGGACATGATCGTCTGCGTCCACGACTTCAACACCTACATCAACAAGGACGGGTCGCCCCGCACCGGCGACCAGCGCCTGGAGGAGACATTCACGCACCCGATCATGAACGAGCATTATCTGTTCGAGGTGTACCGTCCCTTCGAGGATCGCACCACGACCCCCGTCGATAAATGGCCCGACGGAACGATTCGTGGGCGTTATCACATCCGCTGGAAGAATGTCATTCACAAGGAAGCTGGCCGTTTCGGTCTTCGCTTTCATCAGCCTGAGTACGGCACTATCGTCCTTTACGGCTCGAGCGCAGTACTCCGGGTCTGACTGCATCTCGCTCGAATGGAGCGACTCGACGGGCGTGGCCATCATCACGCTCGTGGATTCGTGCGCGAACTACCGTCGGACGATCCGGGTGGACGAGATCACCACGAAGGACAACTGGGTCTTTCTCGCCCAGGGATGTCTGGTCCTGAAAACGCGCCTCGGCGCGGACTGGTACCGAAAGGACACGATCCGCATCGTGCCTGCCGACACGATCTACTGGCCACCGGGGGACACCGTTATCGTCCCTGCGCGGATCGACTCGGTCATGACGCTCGTCAACGTACCCGACACGATCGTGTGGGATGCCTCGAACTGCGGCCCGTGCCTTGCCCCGCGCACGTTCCCGCTCACCTGCGCCGACACGATCTGGACCGATGTGACGGTCACCGTGCCGTTCGTGACATGCGACACCCTCTGCTACTACCCCACGAGCACATCGCGGGACTCGGCATGGATCGAACTCTCGGAGATCGCCTTTGCAGAACTCCTCGCATTCAATGGTGGGTTCTGTGATGTGAGCGCACCGAACACGGTGTGCATGTGGTTCGATGCGGCCAAGGGGAAGTGGATCATCAACTACGCCGAACTCACCAACCCGAACTATCCGTTCAAGGTCTGTCCGATCGGCTCGACCTGCGGTCCCGTCCCGCAGCAGATGTGCTGCATTGCGATCCCGACCCTCTACACCTTCTTCGCCTACCAGTACGGGATCTACAACCTCGACCCCTACGTCAACCATGTCGAAGTCTCCGAGTCCACGCGCTTGTACGTGCCGTGCGCGGGCAACTCCTCGGCACAGCGCGAGATCAAGAACTGCGTGACGACCGAGCGGAACGAGACCCACCGCATCCCGACAGTAACCACCATCGAGTCGGGACGCGACACGACCATCATGGTCGATACCTGTAACGTGTGCCTCGTGCCGACCTTCACCTGCACGGCGGTCATCGACTCTGTGCGCGACACGCTGATCACGAACGTGTGGGGCAAGAAGCCGATCTACGACACGACCTACGACACGATCCCGTGCGTGCGCACCTACACGGTCACCACGGGCATCGAGTCGACCTGGCACCCGCCGCAGTCTGCGTACAACCCGTGCTGGAATCACCTTCCCATCTCGACGGTCACGTGCCATCCGGACTGGGCGCCGAACCGGTTTCCGATGACCTACGATTACGTCTGGTACGGATCGCCGCAGGGGGATGTGTATGTCACGCCGTGCTTCACCTGCGACTTCAATCCCGAGACGTGGACCACCCCGCCGGGTAAGCAGGTGTGCTGGATCGACGGTCCGGAGTATCAGGACTTTCTCACCGAGATCGGATGCGAGGAAGGGTACTGCACGCAGGTGGAGGTGCAGGAGATCAGGACCGGTCCGTGCTGTGCGAAGGATACGACCGTCATCGGGTACTGCCTCGACGGGTCGGGCAACGTCATCGCCTTCACGAGTGTGACGAGCCAGACACCTGACTTCGACGTCGCGTGCGAGATGGACTCGATCCGCATGAACATCGAGATCACCGGATGGCTCGACACGCTCATCCGCATCGACACGACCTACCGCACGACACCTGTGCCGCTCTCGGTGCGCTACGATGTCTCGTGGACCGATACCTGCCTGTGCACGCCGACGGTCAACGGCAAACCGTTCTGCGATGACATGGTCATCACCTACTGCGACGTGCCGCTCACCTGGGAGGGCAACGTGCTCAAGATCCCGTGCTCCCCCGCAGACGCCATGACCGATGCGCAGGTGGCCTCGCTCGTCTCGTACCGGGAGATGACCGCCGAATCCCGCAGCATTCGCACCGCCGCGCAGTTGGCACTCAAGGACACGGCGACAGTCCTGCGCGCTCTGATCGGATCAGGAGGTGGCGAGGGTGGACCCGAGGTGGATCCGGTCTACTCGGCGGCAGCGGCCGGTCTGGTGCAGCGGTCGGACTCGACGCTGTTCTCGCACGGGTTCGTCACTCCGCGCCAGTTGCGCGACACCTTGCTGTTCCTGTGGGCACAGATCGGCAACCTCAAGAACACCGACATCCTATTGCGCGACTCCTTGCGCACGCACACGGTGCGGATCAATCAGCTGGCCGACTCGGTCGCCAAACTGCGGCACCAGATCGAGATCCTCGGTGATTCCATCACCGCACACCGGACCGTCCTCAACGGACTCGGCGGTGGCGGCGCACCCCCGACCAACGGACTCGCATCGTGGGCCGCGACCTACGAACTCGATCCCGGCGGTGTGAATATCTCGTGGGTCAGCTCCGAGCCGCAGGCGGTGATCGCCACCTACATCGGGAATGCGGACGAGCCGCCGGGGCAGCCGGTGCGATGGGAGTACGAGCCGGGAGGCGGCGTGTGGGTGTACGGCGAGGAGGGGCGGTTCGTCTCGGTCGTGATCTACTACTGGAGCTACTGACAGAACAGTTGCGTTCTGCGCCCCGGACGCGGTGGGAATGGTTGGAGATTACGGTACAGGAGAGGAGCAGATATGGCAGAGATCAAGATCAAGTTCAACAACAAGAAGAAGGCCGCCACAAAGACAGCCGCCGGTGGTGGCGGTGGTGGCCGAGTTGCCGTTGCTCCTGCCCGCAAGAAGGAGAGCTGGGAGAGCGCATTCGTCAAGTACGGGTGGGACAAGAAGACGAACCCCAGGACCGGAAGGCCGTACACGCTGGACGAATACAAGAAGGAACGCGCACCCGTGCAGGCCGAGCGGGATCGGCTGTACCGT
This sequence comes from Bacteroidota bacterium, assembly GCA_023432805.1. GTDB lineage: Bacteria > Bacteroidota > Ignavibacteria > SZUA-365 > SZUA-365 > JAEYUG01. The sequence continues at coordinate 50,279 of JAEYUG010000057.1, forward strand.
GAGAAGTACGGTCCCGCCCTCGCTGCAGAAGGTGCAGGTGCGGGAGCAGCTGAGGCGGCGGCCGAGAGTGACGATGAGACCGGTTTTGAAGCGAGCATTGTCACTGACGACAAGAAGGTAGACCCCAGGAAAACCGATCCGACACAGGAGGAGGAACGTCCCGGAAAACCCGGACTCGATGACGGACAGCATGAGGACGAGACGCTCGGTGATCTCGACACGGACAAGGACCCGACGAAGATTCCGCCCATCGTGCCGCCGATCAATCAGAAGGGCGACGAACTCCCCGGTCAGACCTTCAACCCTGCCGAGATCCCCGGCATGAGCTGGGTGCCCGGTGCGATCGGTGCCGGTCTCGGTCTGCTGTCGGGACTGCGCCCCGAACCCACGTTCAATCGCATGGAGACGATGAACAAGTGGGATGATTACGGGCGCGAGAAGTTCGCTGGCATCTGGAAGGACTCGGAGACCAATCCGGTCGAGGGCGACTACTACCGGAACGCACAGCGCACGGCGATCACCTCGACGAACGCGATGATCGAGAACGACGCGCAGAAGCAGGCCATGCAGGCGGCATCTGCGGGTGGGACGGTGTTCGCGGGCGGCAATCAGCGTGCGATGGCACAGATGGCCCCGGCGCTGTACGGACAGATGGCGCAGAACCTCTCGCGTGGGTATCAGATCCGCGACGACGCCGCGAAGTTCCGCGAGGGGATGATGTACAACAACACGAACGAGCAGTACAAGCAGTGGTCGGACGATTACGACTACGGCCGTCTCGGCGAACAGAACCGGGGCGCATGGCTCGTCGACAAGGCCGCGAAGAACACCGTGGCCGGTCTCGGACAGGGCCTGAATCTGGCCAGTCAGCTGCACGACATGGACATCACCAACAGGATTCTGGAGAAGTCCCTCGGCAGCTATTCGATCAATCCGACCGATCCGACCGCCATGCTGCAGAAGTCCGTCGAGGAGTCCGGCAAGGGGCTGCTGGACATCGAGTCGATGCCGGACCTTCCGATTGACGGCCAGGGCCCGCGCCAGGGGCCATTCGGTGATCCGATTCTCGGAGACGATCAGCCGCTGCATGGGACGGAACCGTTCGCATTGTCCAATCAATGGCGTGGTGGTCCGCTCGGAGGTCGCACGGTCAATCCCGAACCCACCCCGGAGGGAACACCTGCCATGCGGAGGGTCGACGAACTGGTCGGCTTGAAAGGCATCAACGAACTCCCTGCCGACACGCCCGGCATTGGATGGATGAAGTCGACGGATCTCGTCCGTCCCGATCAGCCGATCAACATGCCGCAGCCCATGCCGCCCGTGCCGCTCACCCGTCCGGTGGGACAGCCGCCCGCGCCCGCGCCTGCGCCCGGAACGCCCGTGCCCATCCAGACAGGTCCGGTGCAGAGCGGCCCGACACCGACGGCAGCAATGAACGTGGACACCACGCGCGGTCCCGTTGTGCGCACCGATTACGCAGGACTGCTCGACACGCAGCGTCTGCAGGATGAGATGAAGAAGAAGCAGAAGAAGAGCCTCGGCCTGAACCTTGCCGCAGGACTCGTGCAGGCCGGGGCATCGTTCCTTCCCGGCGTTGGTCCGCTCGCGGGATCTCTTGCGGGTGGTCTTCTCAAACGCATGGCATAGGATGGGCGCGCATACCCATGATGTACACGACGAGTACTTCCTCTCCCACACCCGTCAGCTTGATGACCATGAGCGGCGCATCACCGATCTGGAAGGATTCGATATGGAGATGAGGCAGACACTCAAGGAGACGAATCAGCAGCTCACCACGGTGACCAACGCCCTCAGTTTGCTGACCGGCAAGTTCGACGTCGTGCTCAAGATCGTCTACGGACTCACCACGGTGTCGATCATCGCCCTGTTCGGGATGCTGTTCGACATCGTCTACAAACGGTTCGGAGGATAACATGCCCCGCAAGGAAAACCTGTATGCAGAGAGCGGCATGCTCCAGGCGATGGACTCCTTCAACAAGGACATGGCCGAGGTCGCCGGCCGCGTCAAGGAGACCAATCGCAAGTTCGCGGTGACGAGCTTCCTCGACAATCTCGGGCAGATGAACCAGCCCCGGAACTACGAGAAGATGCGTGCCGATCTGGAGGAGGCGACCAAGCTGGCCGAACTGCCGCAGTCGTCGGACCCCGCGGTGCTCGCCCGCGCCGTGCAGGAGTCGCAGCAGAAACTCGCGGCCATGCAGCAGATGGCGGCTCTCGACGAGATGCAGCGACAGGAACTCAAGGACCGGTACGTCAACGACAATCTCTCGCTCATCTCGATGATGAACGATGACGAGAAGGCCTCGCTCTCCTATGCGTTTCCGAAGATCGCAGGCACCCTCGCGCAGTTCTCCCAGGGCAATCCGTTCGCGCGCGCACTCGGCGGCAGGGGGACCGGCCCGGACTGGGAGTACCACGAGTGGGAGACGGGCGGCATGTCGAAGGTCGTGGCGTTCGACAAGAGCACCGGCACGCACCGGGTACTGGATCAGCAGTTCAACCCGATGATGGGGCTGGAGGCGACGAAGGCCTCTGCCGAGATCTCGCGCATTGCCTCCGACATCCAGATGAACACCATCAAGGCACAGCAACTCATGCGTGACGGGCAGCTCCCGTCCGTGTTGCGCGTGGGTGACCGCGAGACCAAGTACGTCGATCTGCCGAGCACGTGGGAGAACATGCCCGAGAAGGACCGGAAGGCATGGGCGGCAATGCAGGCCGCACCGCACGGCAACGACTTCCTCGAATTTGATCCGTCCATCCCCGGACGTCTCGGTGTGGTCGTGCGCATGAAGGATCCGGCGGCCGCAGGCGGCGGCGGGGGCGGTGGCGCAAGTTCGATGAGCGGTCCGGAGGTCTCGCTGCTGAAGGAGACGAACGATCTGTCCGCCAAATACAACAAGGGCAGGGACATGGTCGAGGAGGCGAACCGTCTGGCGAAGGTCCACGGATGGAAGACCCCGGTCAAACTCTGGATCGACACGCCGAACGGTCCGAGACAGGAGAGCATGACCCCGCAGGATTATCTGCGTCTCGGTTACCGGCAGATCAATGAGGTCGCACCCATTCTCGGAAGACCGACCTGGGGGCCGAAGAAGAAGTAGGACCATTCATCATCACTCATGACGTAGGACGATAGACATATGTCGAAAACGAAGCGGCCGCTCGGAAAGGAGCCTGACGTCTCCGATCTGGAAGCCAATCCCCATGCTTCTGAGATTCGCCGTGCGGACGCACGGATGCGCGACCTTGTTGGACGGATCCATGCCGGTCGCGAGCGGGGAGGAACGCCGACCGATCAGATGCTCCGACTCGCCGCGTCCATCGAGGGAGAACAGCACCGGTTCAATCAGGCACAGGCGGCGGCGGAGGCCCAGGGAGGCGCCGTCCCTGCAGCAGACCCCACGACGGTCCAGCCACTCGATCCCGCCTTCACCGAGGCGATGGACTGGGGCAGACAGGCGCGACTCAACGCGCCGGTCTATGAAGGGCAGCGGGAGACGTATCAGCAGGCTTACCGCGAGCTGTACGACAAGCTGACGGGCGAGGCCTATGCGGACCGCGGCGAGCAGCTGCAGGCGCTCATGGACTCCTTCACTCCGCGCAGGGAGGTCACCTACATCGACCCGCAGAAGGAGCGCGCACGACAGGCGGGGATGAACATCGACCCGCGTGTGACCGCCCGCAACTACGATCCGGACAATCCCGATGCGCGCATCAAGCTGTTCGTGCCCGAGGGTGCGAAGGTTCTCGACGAGAAGGTCTACGAGGGGGAAGACAACTACTCACCCCGTGTGAAAGCCGAGATGCTCCGTCAGGAGGAGAATCGCAAGCGGTACTGGGGCAACCGGATGCGCGAGTCCGTCGCCGTCTCGCGTGGAGAGGAGACCTTTCCCTCGCAGGCACCGGTCGCGATCCAGCCCGAGGGTGCACGCCGGAAGCGCACGGAGATCGAGAACCTTCTCGGTGTGGACCTCGGGGCCGCAGGGGAGGCGCTCGACATCGCGATGGGACTGACGGCGAATCCGGTGGATGTGACCCGGTACGGACTGGCGCGTCTGTCGAACATGCTCGGACTGACCGACACGCCCGAAGAGGAGTTCGATGCATCATGGCACATGCTGCGTGGCCGCGCAGAACGCGGTGTCAAGGCCTTCACGAACCCGGAGACGCCCGGAGAGATGGCGTTCTCAGTCGGCGTGGACGCACTCGCAACCTACCTGACCGTCGGCGCGTCGAAGGCGGTCACGGGACTGAGCACGACACGAACGCTCGCCACGGCAGCGAAGGGATTCGCAGGGGGGCTCGCGACGAACTTCGGAACGACCTCAATGATCGATGCGGTCAAGAAGGTCTACTACGATCCCGTGGCGCGCGGCAAGCGGACCTTCGAGCCGCAGGAGGCACGCCAGTACCTGCAGGACACCTATGGCGTGTATGCGGGCGCGCTATCGGACGATGAGGCCTCGCGTCTGGCGCGGGCCATGAACAACCAGATGGCCGATGCGACGTTCAACCTCAACCCGTTCGGCATGGCCGACAGGGATCCGATCATCCAGGGCATCATGTACGGCCTCGATGCGGGCGCGGGAATGCTCGGGGGCGCAGGACAGTTCGATCCGCTGCAGGAACGGGAGGCCATCACGACGCTCGCTCCCAAGCTGTTCGACCTCAAGCCCGCCAATCCGCTCGAAGGCGGGGACTTCGCAAAGGACGTCCACGACCTTCTGGAACTGATCGCACAGGGCGAGGCCAAACGCAAATCCATACCCGAGGCGGCGAAGTGGGCAGAGCAGATCACGGCGGCTCTGCCGTACATGTACCGCATGATTGCCGAGCAGAAGATGCTCGGTGCGGCCGGTGAGATCAACCTGAAACTCGGCCTCAAGCGTCTCGTCCGGGATGCGACGGAACTGATGCGCAATCCGGAGAAGAGCGCGGCCCTCGCGCGTCTCGGCAAGGCGCTGTTCACCGATGGTCCCGAGACCCTCGGTAAGATCATGCTGCGATCCTATGCCGGTGCGCTCACCGAGGGCATCGTCCCTGTCGCGCGTGACGGGCAGTACCTGTACGGCAAAATGCTTGAGGACGGCGCGTCTCCGGGGGAGGCGTTCTTCGGATCCTACTTCACGAGCCTGACCTCGCGCGCGTTCGAGCGCATCAGCGAGTCGGGTCTGGTGCCGATCGGGCAGTTCGGCAATGCGCTCTCGAAGTCGTTCTTCCGACGGTTCGGGACGAACATTTTCCGTCGGGCGTTCGGTGAATACAGCGAGGAGGCTGCGACCGATGTGGCCACCTACCTGACCGAAGAGGCCACGGGCGTGCCCCGCGACTACCGGCAGCAGCCCTTCCGTCCGATCCTCCTGGGCGGTGGTGTGTCCGAGGCCATCGCAGGGGACTGGCAGAACGAGGCGGTGCAGCAGGCCATCGGGGAGTTCGTGGTGTCGGCGGGCATCGGCGCGATCATGGGGACGGCGCGCATGGCACGGCATCCGTTCGGGTCAATGCACAGCGCGGTGCAGTCGCTGCAGAACGACGGACTGTTCATGTCCTACGTCGACCGGGGACTGCGCGAGAAGTACGGATGGACCGACACGCAGATCGCCTCGACGAGCGCGATCGACCGGTCGACCGAATACTACGCGGCCAAGTACAACCTGACCGACGCGAAGAAGAAGCAGCTGCGGCAGGCCATCGAACTCAACGTCGTCGGCAAGGGTGCCTCCGCACTCGCCGAGACCATCGCCCGCGACTACGAGGCGTTCATGGGCATGCACGGCGGGACCGAGAACTTCGCCAAGCTGCAACGGGACATGGAGGAGGACCGCATGACCGAGGGACTCGCGTGGTTCTGGAAGCCCGACGCCACGCGGACGGCAGCCGAGACGGTCATCAATCATGACGCGAAGGATCCCGTGGCGGGTGATCCGCACGTCGAGGAGGTCCGCAGACGCGCCGAGATGCGCGAGATGGCCCGGACCATGCCCACACCCGAGATGAACGCGGAGGGAGACCAGACGGCCTTCACTCGTCCGCGTGCGACCGGCCCGCGCCAGATGTTCCGCGAACCGGACCGGATGGAGTCGAACCAGACGGGTGTGATCGCCGAGCCCGAGGCGACGGCCGAGGACGTGAGCGGAGTGGCCGCGTACTTCGCCGAGAAGGCCATCGTGCGCAACAGGAAACTTCTGAAGAAGGACGAGCACTCCACGGCCATCACGAAGATGAGTCGCGTGGTGGAGAAGGGCATTGCGGCCGGCAAGGATCCCGACGCCATCATCGAGGATGTGTTCGCGACCGGACTGCGGTTCCGCGACAAGAGCGCCTCCGATGTGCTGCGTGCGTTCATCGGCATGAAGTACAAGGGGGAGACGATCGCAACGTTCGAGGATGCGGTGCGTGCCGCACGTCCCGAAGGGGCACGTCCCGAGGGCGCACAGATCCCGCCCACTCCGACCGAGACGCGCAGTCTCGCGGAACAGAACAGGGAGATCCGCGCGCGGATTGCCGAGCGCGACGAACTCGCACGGGAACTGGAGGCATTCGACGAGCGTCTGGCCGCGGAACGTGCCACGCGCGATGGGTCCACTCCTGCCGTTCAACCGGAGACGAACGAGCGCGCGCCCGGGGAGGCGACAGGAGTGGACGCCCTACCTGCGGAGGGAACGCAGATGGAGATGTTCGATGCCGAGCCGATGCCGAGCGCACGGGAGGTGACCGAATCACAGCAGCGGACGAACACCGACGAGAAGGGCCGCAGGTGGTACACGGGTCCGCGTGGAGGCGTCTACTACCTCGCACCCGACGGCCGCAAGGTTCGTGGTCGTGCTGTCCCCGTGGGCGTGACGCCGCGTGATTCCCGTCTGCCCGAGGAGGAACCGGTCGTGATCCCGACGGCCGCAGCACCTCCGGTTCAGATCCGTCCGCGCACGGAGACGCCCGTGGAGTCGCCGGCGGCACCGGCATCAACAGAGGAGATCCCGCCGCCGACCGAGGAACCGTCGGAGATGTTCGATCTGACCGACGACGAGGGGCGCGTGGTCGTGACCGATCCGACGATTCCCCGTGACGAGTACGGACGCATCATCGCCCCGCCGTCCCTGGAGTCGGAGTTCGATCTGCAGAAGGGCGTCCCGACCCGGCATGTCGGCAAGGGCCGCAGGAAGACACGGTCGCGCACCGAGGCCAAACGGGAGCGTGCCCGTGCACGACAGGCAGAGGTCGAGCAGGCGATCCGCAACAACCCCGAACTGGCCACCCGTCTCATGCGACGGTTCAAGGCCGCGTTCCCGTGGATCCGGGTCGAGAACATCGAGGGGCTGAAGGACAAGGACGGCACGCCGATCTACGGCATGTCGAGCCGTCTCGCATTCTGGATCGGCCTCGATGTCGCGCGCGGCCGTCTGGACACGATCCCGCACGAGTACGCGCACCAGTTCGTGCGCATGTTCCGGGGACATGATCTCATCGAGTCGGGCATCTCCCAGTACGGGACCGAGGAGGATCTGGTTGACCGGATCGGCAGAGAGGCGGTCACGCGCGCCGATGACGGCTTCCTCGTCTCGTGGATGAAGGACTTCACGCAGCTCGTGCGCGAGGTGTTCGGACGGGCCGAGCATGATTACGCCCGTGAGATCTCCCGGCAGCTCTACAAGGGCAACCGGACGATGACCCAGCAGACTCTGGCCGAGCGTCTCATGCATGGACGGGCAAGCGTCACCCCGACCAACCGCGACATCCTCGAACGCGAGATGCACCTCGGCCGGCTTGGAGATGCCGCGGTGGATTACCAGACCGAAGCGCGTGCGGCACAGGCGGGCGTGACGGCGGCCGAGTACATCGGAGCGGCAGAACAGCGCGAGGCAGACGAGGGACGTCCCGGTCGCGAGAAGGCGTCGGGTGAGCGCCGTGGTGCGGAGGCGGTCACGTACTTCGAGGGATCCGTCGAGGAGCACTCGAGTCCCGCGCGCGGTCTGGTCACGACCATCGCCGCACAGACGGGCCACACGATGGCCACCCCGCTCACGGATGTGGACCTGCTCAACATTCTCGAACTGCCCACGGCGCGTGCCGCCATCGACGCGATCATGCAGGCGGCGGAAACGAGCGAACGCCGTGTGCGCGAGGCCGTGCACCGGTGGGTGGCGCGCAACTGGACCCGCCGGGACTTCCCGAAGCTCAATGTGTGGATCGACCGCGAGGCCGAGGGCGCGCCGGGGATCCGCATCGACATCAACCAGAGCCGCATCGAGCGTGGCGAGGACGGGCGCGTGACCGCCGTGGACTTCGGCACCTACACGAACGACAAGGGCAACCGGCTCATCACCTGGGAGATCGAACCCCTGCTCGTGAAGATGGCCAAGGTCGGCGAGTTCTTCGAGGCGATGGGACTGCGCCTGCGTCCGGGCGTGACGAGTCCGGTCTCGCGCATCAACACGGTCGGCACGACGAGTCAGGAGGCGTTCGACTACACCGAACTCGGCACGCTTGCAGGGTCCGATCCGCGCACCTACAACCGCATGGTGGCCGAACTCGTGCGCAACGGATTCATCCTCATCGGCCCTCCCGGCAAAAACGACAGCTTCATCACGCTGAACGTCGACATGAGCGGGAACGCGCCGATCACTCCGGCGGTGTACGAGCGGTTCGCCCAGGCGATCACCCTGTACGAGCAGCATCTCGACAAGAACAAGCGCGGCTGGCGCGACACCCCGTCGGGCAAGGAGCACATGCAGATGCGCGCCCGTCTCGAACAAGCCTACGTCGAGGAGGGTTCAGGCAGGATGGTGCCCGACATCACCCTCGTCAATCAGGCACTGACCCGCACCGAGCAGATGCTGGCGATCCAGACCGCGTTTCTGACCTGGTCAATGGGACCAGAGTGGGCCAAGAGCGGCATCAAGGTCTTCAAGTACATGAACACCCTTGCCGCCGCCGAGCAGCAGTCCATCGCCGAGTTCGCCGACGAGGCCGTTCGCGAGGCCGCGGGAGAGGCCATGGCCGAGTACTGGGCCACGCTCCCTGCCGACATGCGTGCGATCCACGAGCGAGCGCAGAGGGGACTCAGCGAGGTTGTCGCGCCCAACATCTCCGAGGAGGAGATCCGGTCAGGCAAGATGAAGGACGACTGGAACATCGCGGCCCGTCTGGCCACGCAGGGATTCACACTGACGAAAAGCGGCGTGGCCTTCAAGATGCAGAACGGCCAGTACGTGCCGGGATCGGTGCGCATGGTCATGGCCATCGTGGATCACGACACGTACATCGACGGCGTGCCGCTCGGTGATGGATCCTCGCTGATCAGTCCGGGTGCCTCGGTGGTGCAGGACCGCGCGCACGGCGATCCGAACGGTGACGTGAAGTTCCACAAGGTCCGCATGTTCATCCCGTGGCGCGGTCGGAAGGATCCCCTGCTCTGGAAGGGACAGTTCGACGTGGCCGCCGGCATGGTGCTCGACGTCATGGAGCGCAACGGCATCGGTCTGGTCGTGTTCGATTCGACGGTGAAGGTGGGCAGGGACTCCCGTGCCCGCAAGCACAGGAAGAACGACAAGCCCGTCTTCCAGAATGTCTCGGACATGGTCCGGGAGGGCATCCACGGCTCGATGGCCGGCACGGACTGGTATCTGGTGGACCCTGCGGTGATCTCGAAGGCGAACGATGCGACGAGCAAGGCAGGGCATACGACCTCGCTCGTCACGCAGTTGCTGTACGCGAATGCAATCAGTCCCATCGTCAACCCCGCATGGGAAAAGGTCTACACCACCATGCGGAAGACTCTGGCGCGTCTGTCTGCCGGGGCACGCGATTTCCTGTATGAAGTGCATGGAAGCCCGACCCTGCTGCGTGCCGTCTATGAGAAGGGCGAGGAGGACGAATACGCGAGCGAACCCGAGCAGATCCTGCGCGCCATGTTGCGCAAGGACAAGGGACGCACGCCCGGTCTGGTGGCACTTCCGCACTGGCGTGCGGCCACGAACTCCGCGTCGGTGCGCACCGTGCTCGATCAGCTGTTCGACGATCAGGGCTCGATGCGCGTGATCGGGCAGGGCGCGTTCCTGCGTGCGGACAACGGCGTGCTCGACGGGGTGAACCTCGCGGCGATCATCGAGGCGGGTGGCATCGAGGCGGCGATGAAGTACTGCGACATCACCGAGATCGTGCCCTACGGTGATCGGGGCGTGGATCCGGAGATGCACGAGGAGATCATGCGCAAGATGTGGCAGGAGGACAACGCCGACCGCCACAAGGGCACGAAGGTCACCAAGCTGCTCGAGGATCAGCTGCAGGAGTGGCGCTCGTACTCCGACGAGGCATTCCAGGCCATGATCATCTCTCGTGGGTGGGGGGTGGTCGAGGCGGGCGGCAGGAAGTACATGGTCAAGGGCGACGGACGCTTGAAGGCCCGCGTCGATGGTGCGGTTCCTGTCGTGCTTGCCTACAACAAGGCAAAGAAGATGGGGCTCACGGTCGGTGACAAGATGATGGCCGTGGCCTACCCGACCGACGCCCCGCACAACGCGCAGGCCTGCGTGATCGTGGGCGTCTCGAAGGGCGTCAATGACTGGATGAGCTACTCCTCGAAGGTCGTGCAGAAACTCGGCAAGGATCATGACGGCGACAAGCTGAGTCTGTACGGTCCCTCGGAAGGATACTGGCGGGGCGAGGTGAAGCGGCTCGAAGGAGAACTCAAGGCCGCGTACCTCAAGGGACACGACGAGGAGCGGATGGAGGACCTCCAGCGCGACATCGATCTGGCCCGCGCGCGTGCCCGTCACGGATTTCAGGAACTCTCGCGGGAGTCGTTCGACGCCCTCTGGAAGCACTATGCCTCCGACGCGGTGCAGAACTACGTCACGGATCTCTACGGGAAGATCGGCATCAAGACGCCGTTCGACGGATCGGCCATCGGGTTCATCAAGAACACGGTCTGGACCTTCAAGCAGCCGTGGGAGAAGGCCATCAAGGCCGAGAACAGACGCAGGGAGAAGGAGGGCAGACCGCCGCTGACCGATGCCGAGATCGAGGCAGAGGACAAGTACCGGAATCCTTACCCGTACTCGATCCTGACGCCGAAGGGCAGCGCTATGCTGATGAAGGATTATGTCGGACAGACCGGCGACCTGATCGCATACGTGGCCGGCACGCGCAACAAGATCGAGTACGTCATCCAGAACTTCGAGGCGATTCTGAGACATTCGGGTGTCCCCGAGGAGGAGATAGCACAGCGGGTCCGGATGCTCACCATTCCGTCGAAGGGCAAGCTCTCTCCCCTCGACAAGATCGCCGTGGTCGGGTCGCTTCTGACGCACCATGCGGTCGATGCCCCGAAGGAGGAGGCCATCTTCGAGTACGGGTTCGATCCGGGTGCATACTTCACCTGGGCCTACAAGGAACTCGGACTGACGAAGGAACAGATCGCCCCGTTCGCGGGAAGCGAACCCGGCACCACGAGTCAGTACAAACTGCTCCGGTCGGCGATGAAGGCCCGTCCCTGGAGCATGAACGTCCATGCGGGTGACCAGCACGACGGTGCGACGAAGAAGGCCATCCCCGAGTCGCGTCTAGCGGCACTGCATGTGGCGTGGGCACGGCGTCAGTCCCTCGGTGCGGGATCGCTCATGGACATGCTGCCCTACGGGTTCTCCGAACTCGGGTCGCTCTCGATCGATCCTGCGACGTATCAGGACCAGATCCTCCCGGCGGTGGTCGACCAGATCGCACAGTCGGTCGGGTTCATGTCCACGTTCGGACCGCAGGCGAAGGACGGCGGCTTCCACCTTTTCACCTCGCAGTCCCGCGTGCGGCAGCTGACCGATCAGGAGAAGGCCTCGGCGCTCGGAGCCATCAGGCAGGGTGTCCGAGAGCGGGACGGGACGGCACGCCAGGTCGCCTTTGCTCTCCTGCAGGCACAGGCATACGACGAGTTCAACACGTCCGGTCGTCCGAAGGAGAAGGGCAACCACACGCAGGACAGTGCCGTTGCGCGCTACATCGAGATGCTCGAGATCAACCCGAAGCGGAATCCGATCATGGAGATCTTTCCGATGTTCGCCGAGAACCTCGCGGGACATCTCCACCGGATGAAGACGCCCATGATCGAAACCGAGCGGTATGAGATCCACCGGTCCGAGGGCATCGTGGACCGCCAGACAGGGCAGGCCATCACCCCGGACGTCATCCGCCAGATGCTCGCACACCCGGATCTGCAGACGCAGAAGAGGAACGCGAACGAGATATGGAGCATGATCAAGGAGGTGTCGGCAGGATTCTGGAAGGAGACCGGCAGTGATGTCATGGTTCTCGATGACTACACCGGTGATGACAGGATCGAGCATGTCGGGTTCTCCCTGCCGATCCTGACCGGCGCGCAGAGTCAGCGCATGATCCGTGAGGCGATGGACCGCGTGCTGCGGGACGCGGCAGGTCGCCCGATCGGGGGCCGGTACGAGGATGCCGCCCGCGTGCTGCTCATGAATCAGCGACCGTACAAGATCCTGTTCCGTCTCATCGGACGGCAGCATCAGGGTCTGTCGGTCGACCGGATCGATCTCGACACGCACGCACCGGCCAGCATCGAGTACAACTTCACGACGCGCCGGTATGCGAACACGGTCAATCCCACGAGCTTCACCGCACAGACGCATGATGCGATCAGCGCCGAGAACCACCTGAACCTCGCGGGGTTCGGCTACCTGACTCCGGGCATGCAGGATACGTTCGCCGAGGCCATCCGCACGAGTCCCGACGTGGCCCGTGCGATGGATCGTCTTGCACCGGCACGGGAGGATGACATCTCGGTCGACACCCTCGCCATCGACGCCGAGGACGCCATCCGTCGCAAGGCACAGCGGCTCATGCAGACGATGCGCTACCTCTACCCGAAGGTCAAGGAACTCTCGGGTCTGGTCCGACCGGACACGCTCGCAAGCGCGCTCTTCCACGAGGCGGCGACCGAGACTTACGAGCTGTTCACGAAGACCGTCGCGGACTACAACGCCCTGCACGAGGCGGCACCGAACGTGGCACCGAAGCGCGTGCCGGTGCTGATCACCGATGCCCTCGGTGAACTTGGATCGCAACTCGACCTGTTCACGCCCGAGTCGCTGGCCCTACTGCGGACGGAGGAGTTCGACTTCCAGAAGGCCCCGGAAGCCGCCGCAGAGAAGGTGCGCGAGTACCAGGGTGCCCTGCGCAAGATTGGGCGCGTCGTCGGCTTGATTGCCGAGTGGATTCGCACGGCGCAGATGAATGGCCTGTTCTCGACCCTTGCGCCCTACACGGTGTCGGGCAAGATTGGCACGGCACAGCCCACGCACCTGCGCAGAGGCACCGAGCGGATCGGACCGACTCTCCTGTTCCGTCTGGCCACGCCCGACCGGCAGCGATCCCCGAAGATCCACTCGAACCTCGTTGCGGACCTGTCGATGTACACGGCGCACGGACTGATGCGCGACGAGATCGCGGGTGAGGAATTCGGGGACGTCGATCTGGCGCACGCCATGATCCGGGCGACGGCCGAGAAGATCACGAGCGACGAGAGCGCGGTGAAGGCGGCCATCGACCGCATCCTCGCGCCTCTGTCCGTCCTGCAGCAGGAGTACCCCGACCAGTGGGTGCGCATGAACCAGATCATGCTGGAGGAACTGCACACCGGATCGCGGTTCGGCGTCAAGCTCGTCCTGAGCGAGAAGGCGTGGTCGTGGCAGTTCCCCGACGGATCGACCACCTCGACCGAACTCGACCAGATGTCGGTGGGCGACATGCGCGCGCTCGTCGAAAAGCACTTCCCGAGGGTGGCCGCCGAACTTGCCGGGGGCGAGACGAGCACCGAGGCGCGAACGGCCGCTCTCACGCAGGCCACACATCTCCTGAAGATGACGATGCAGATGCGCCGGTTCATCGCGCAGAACAACTACGGGCTGTTCCAGGAATCCATCCGCATCAAGCGCCATCGTCTGGCGCGCACCCCGAACCTGTCGGTGCAGGAGCGGCAGGTGCTCGAAAAGCAGATCGAGTCCGACACGGGTCTGCTCTGGCGCATTGCGAACGGGGAATTCTACTTCCCGCTGTTCTACCGTCCCGAGTACTTCGACGGGCCTGTTTCGAAGAAGACGCGCCGGGGATCCGAGGATGCATTCGTCGACCTGTACCTGAACACGGCGAGCGCACAGAAGGCTGAGAGGATCACTCCGGGCGACACCGAAGCAGTCAGGCGGGTGCAGACCCGTGCGGCCCTCGCCTTCATCCAGAAGGCGGTCAGTCCCGAGATGTTCGAGGCACTCCGCGAGCGGGCGGACGCGATGGATCCCGCCGACAGGCTCTCGTACTTCCGCGAGGAGATGGCCTCGATCATCCGGGGATCGGACAAGCCGTTCGACATCCGCGACGTCAAGCGCGAGGCCCACACGCTCTCGGGCGGTCTCGGCATGAACGCATTCGATGCGCACACGATGCAGCGTGCGGTCGATATCACGCTGTTGATGGATCCGAAGGTGCAGCACGCGCTGAACCTGCCGCGTCCGGCGGTCGAGTACCTCGAACAGAGCGTCGGCTCGTCGGCACAGCGCATGATGAACAACCACCTCAACGCCCTGCTCGGCAACGTGGCCAAGGCGGTGCAGGCTGAGTACATCGACCCGATGCGCGGCAACGGGCTATATGCCGGCACGCTGAAGAACTGGGACCGGTTCATGAACGGGGTGCTGCACCAGAAGAACTTCACGCAGCGTCTCGAACTGCCGCAGCTGATCGCCGGTGAGGACGTGCTCATGGACATCATGGAGTCACGCGACGTCTACGATCCCGAGTCGCACGAGATGGTGAATGCGGGTCGGCGTGTGTCAGTGCGCATGACCTACCGTGGCACCGAAGTGACCCCGAACGGACGGCAGTACGTGTTCACGTTCTCATCGAAGGGACAGCCCGCGACCATGATGATCGACGGAATGAACCTCACGATGCGGGTGCGCACCTACGACGAGAAGAAGGGCGCGTTCACGACGCGGACGCAGAAGGACTGGACGTTCACGGATCTGCGGACCTATGTGCGCGACCAGAGCCGGTGGATGGAAGCCCTCGCACGGAAGAATCCCGAACGGTGGGCGGGTCTGTACTCGCACGTTGCTCCGTTCTGGAAGTGGCTCTGGGACACGATGAGCACCCTCGGCGGCGTGATCAAGCTCGGATGGAATCCGATCTCGGCGCTCAACAACGTGCTCTATCAGGTCAAGACGACCGCCTGGCGCATCGGCACGCCCGAGTACACCTCGATCGAGCGGCTGCTCAAGAGCAACGATCCGGATCTGGAGAAGGAGATCAAGGAGATCCTGTACGCGCTTCCGGTCTACAACTGGGAGTTTGTTGCCACGAAGGTGTCGGAGGGCACGGGCTACGAGGAATCGACGCTCAAGACCGTCATGCAGTCGGTGCTGATCTACAATCAGGCGGCTGCTGCAGCACAGGACGAGGCACGGCGGAAGAGTCTGGTCGGGTTGCAGGAAGAGTCGTTTGTGCAGCAGAAGACCTTCGAAAAGTGGGCGGCGGCCATGAAGGAGAAGGGATTCAAGGTGATCGAGTCCATCCCCGGCGTTGGCACGACAAGCGAGATGCTGTCGATGGTCGCGCACTCTGCCGAGGCCCGGAAGGCGATGAAGTCGCAGATGCTGAACCTCTCCTACAGGATGTTCCAGGTCACCGAGCAGATGAACCGTGCGATGGCCACCACGACCGCATGGAACAAGACGCGCGGCTGGCAGGACCAGAGTTACCGGCTCTTCGACAGTCGGCCCGTAGTGGTCGGGGACGTG
Source organism: Bacteroidota bacterium (assembly GCA_023432805.1). Classification (GTDB taxonomy): domain Bacteria; phylum Bacteroidota; class Ignavibacteria; order SZUA-365; family SZUA-365; genus JAEYUG01. Next base: position 66,112 of record JAEYUG010000057.1, read on the forward strand.
GCCGTGGACGTGAAGGGCAACAACCTCACGTTCAAGGATCTGCCCCGGTCCCTGCAGCAGCGCATCCTGCGCACACAGGGCATCTATGCACGCATGCAGGACGAGGCGGTCAACTACGACTACTCGAACATCATGCGTCCGGCGTGGCTCCGTCAGCCGATGGCCCAGTTCGCCTTCAAGTTCGGCATCTTCACGATGGCCAGTTACGTGCACCGGACCCGCGAGTTCAGCCGGCTCATCCGCGACCGGGGCCAGAAGCGGCAGTCCCGTGGCAAGGACGTCGGTCTCATGACGCACCTCGCGACGAGGAAGACCGTCGCGCTCGATCGCACCATCGCGTTCGATCCCTCGATGGTTACCGAGGCCGAGTGGATGGATGTCATGCGCATGATCGCCCCGACGGCGCTCAACACCCCCGAGGCGGTCGCGAAGGTGAAGGCTGAGGTCATGCAGTACCTGCGCGAACTGGGCATCACGCTCGAGGCCTCGCAGCTCGATCCGGTCTGGAACGCGCAGAAGTTCCTCGCCGTCAACATCATCGACAAGACGGTCAAGTCGTGGGTCACCCTCGGTCTGATGAGCGAGCCGCTCTCGGTGTTCTTCTGGTCCTTCCTTGACCTGCTCGGCAACCTGACCGGATGGGGCGATGACGACGAGGAACTCCAGGGCGATCCGCTCTACAAGGCGCTCAAGAATGCCGAACTGCGCAGGCTGACGAGCGACCTGTCGCGCAACAGCCCCGTCCCCGGCGGTCTGGTGTTCTCGAACCTCCTGTCGGGCATCCTCAAGTGGGCGGTGCTTTCGAAGTTCACCGACGGGGGCAGATACATCCGCGAGTACTTCAAGGATGACCTCAACTTCCTGCGCGATCCGAGCATCCAGATGCTGACGAACCTCGTCGCCTCGTACATCCCCGTCCTGCGCACGGGTGCGGACATCTGGGCCGTCACGCCGCTCGGGACGAGCAAGCCCGAGTTCGGGGATCCGACGAGTGCGGGAGAGCTGCTCGGACGGTGGGTGGACATCGGCAAGAAGGACTATGTCGGTCAGAAGATCGAGTCCGAGGCCGCAAACGTGCGCGAGATGGTCCACAAGGCCGCACGGACCGGGAAGGGCTACAACCCGTTCGTGCGCACGGCGCGCGCGAACATCATGGAGATGCGCAATGCGGTCGGCCGCAGTGATCAGCAGATGTTCCGCTCGAACGCGGCGGGACACGGCACCACCGCAGTCGGAGACTTCCAGGTCTCGCTCGAGAACGATGACGCCGAGATGCTGTGGCTCGAGCGCAATCGTCTCGGTGAGGCGAAGGCACAAGTAGGACTCGTGAAGTTCTACACCGGCCGCATGAACAGGGCCGTCGAGCGCGAACGGATGCTCACGCCCGAGGACATGCAGCGGCACGAGAAACAGGCCGAGGATCTGGCCGCACGTCGCATTCAGGAGTGGAATGCACGCATGCGCGACATCGGCATCCCGGGTGATCTGCGCGGCGAGAAGGAGACCGAACGGATGATCGACAGGGCCGGTCAACAGTAGGACAATGCGCCGAGCGCGGTGAGAGTGAGGTGGTACGTTCACGCAACGTATTGTCTCACTCTCATCGCGTCAGGCATGATCGACACGCTGAAATTCACCGCAGCACCGGGGACGTTCCGGGATCAGATATTCGAGAAGAAACAGATCGTGCTGCACTTCACCGCCGGGTGGAATGCCGCCGGATGCGCCGCCTCCTTCCGCAAGTCGGGCGCGGGCACGGCGTTCATTGTCGACCGGGACGGGAAGATCTACCAGTGGTTCGATCCGCGGTACTGGGACTCGCATCTCTACCGGCACGAGAAGGGGGAGGACGAGCGGCTCTACAAGATCGAGAAGCAGACCATCGGCATCGAGGTCGTGAACGTCGCGTACTTCACCCTCGGGAAGAAGGCGGAGGACAAGAACGTCCTCTACACGTACACGAACAAGAAGTACTGCACGCTCGACGAGACCGACAAGTACGTGCAGGCCGAGTACCGGGGCCGCCACTACTGGCAGACCTTCACCGAGGCGCAGTACGCCTCCCTGCGGTTCCTGCTGGGGTATCTCCGCGAGCAGTTCATGATCGACTTCCAAGCCCCGGCCCCGAAGGGATTTCCGCGCCTGAACCGGTGGGATCTGGACACGCTCATGTCCTATCGGGGATTGACCACACACGCGAACTACCGTGCCGACAAATACGACATCGGTCCCGCATTCGACTGGACGAAGATCGGGGTGCACGCATGAGCCGGCTCGGACAGCTCGCCATCAACAAGACTCACATTGTATCGAGGCCCGTCAATGTCACACAGGAAGAGTGGGATCGAATCTTCGGACGCAAGGATTGTGACCGACGAGGAGATCGAGAAGATGTATCAGGACGATCTCCCGAAACCAATGCCCATCGAACCGTTCCCGACCGGGAGGATTGATGTCCATCGTGTGGCCATCCGGGCTCTGCCCGATTATGCTCTCGGACAGCCTCCAGACCGCGTTACCGTTGGCCTGCTTGATCGTGCGGGCCTGTTCATCGTGGATACGATCACATACACCCGTGGTGCCGCTGCTGTGCTTGCCGCAGTGGTCCGTCTCATCCTCATCTACCAATCATTCAAGGAAGGACCCATGAAGATCCTGAAGTTCATCTGGCGTGGTGCCACGATCGTCGGTGCCATGTTCATGATGGGTGGCGTGTTCTACAACCTGATCCCCGCAGACGTCGCCCTGTACATCGCCGGTGCCGCCACCATCGTCGAGAAGGGGACGGTCATCGTCGGCGACATGCTCGACAACAAGAAGCTCGACGGCTCGTTCAGGCCGGACGCCCCGGACGAGGAGAAGAAGGGGTAGTCCGTGACTGCCTGCATGACCAAAGGATGTTCACGAGAGGCCACCACGAGTGGCCTCTGTGATATTCATGCGGCCCGAGCCGAGTGGCTCCGGAACGATTCGATCGATGACCTCGGCATCGTCAAGTTCAGCCATGCGCTGTTCCCGCACCGTATCGACAGGCGGTTCGGCGTGCCACAGATGCACAAGGAGATCTACCGCGACCTGCTCGCCGCGCACCTTGCGGGCAAGGACAAGATGGAGCGCCTGCACGTGATCGCCGCGCCCCGTGAGCACTCGAAGTCCACGATCATCAGCTACGTGTTCGTGCTCTACTGCATCCTGTTCCGGCTAAAAAGCTACATCATTCTGATCTCGGAGTCCTACGAGAAGAGCACCCAGTTCATCCGGGCGATCAAGAAGGCGCTCGCATCCGAGCGGGTGAAATACTACTTCGGGGACGTTTCGACGAAGACGCTGGTGAGCGAGGGCGGCAAGTGGACCGAGGGGCACATCGTGACGTCGACCGGCATCACGATCGCGGCACTCGGCATGGGCAAGTCTACGCGCGGTCTGATCGAGGACACGCGCCCGGATCTCGTGATCGCCGATGACATCGAATCGGAGAACAACACGAAGACCGAGGAGTCGAGGGACGGCAACTGGAAGTGGTGGAATGCGCAGGTGGTGCCGGCCGCCGATGTGATCCGTGGCCAGTGCATCTACATCGGCACGATGGTGCATCACGACTGCATCCTTGCCAAACTGTTCGAACAGGACAATGCGTACCACAAGCGGTTCTACCAGGTCTACACCGACGAGAGTCACACCGCGACGATCTGGCCCGAGAAGTTCTCGCTCGATCTGGTCAAGCGCATCGAACGGAACTACCGCGCCGATGACAAACTGGGCGTGGGCCTGTTCTACATGGAGTACCTGAACATCGCCACGAACCCCGAGAGCCGCACGTTCGGTCCCTCGTCCATCGTGGAGGCCGAATACGACTTCTTCATCGACAAGACGGCGAAATGGGTGCGCCGCGGTCCCGAGGTGGTCAACGTCACGACGTTCATCGGGGTGGACCCTGCCTCGTCACTGAAGAACAGCGCGAAGTACAGCGCGATCATGGCGGGCGCGATGGACGTGTACGGGCGCATCTACATCCTCGAGTATATCCTTGAGCGTCTGCCGATCCGCACGGACGCGGACATCGGCAAGGAGGGGCTCGTGGACGCGACCCTGCGCATGATCGAGAAGTACAGGCCCGAGAAGATCGGATGGGAAATGGATGGTGTGGGCCGCCCGATCGGGCAGCTGCTGCGACAGGAACTCATGAAGCTCGTCGATCGACATCCCGAGATCGGATTCCCCATGATCGTCGAGATCGCTGCCCCGCACGATCAGGGGAAGATCGACAAGATCAGAAACATGTTGGAGAGCCCGCACAAGACGCAGAAGGTGCTGCAGAAGGCCTCGATGATCGAACTGCGCACCTCACAGGAGCAGTTCCCGAAATCCCGCATCTTGGACATCTTGGACGCTGAATGCAACATGCTCGCCGTGGCGCATGTGCCGTACGTGATTCTTCAGTATGCCGAGGCAGGCGATTATCGGCTCAACCCTGGTCGGAAGGTGATTGGGGATCGGAAGTTCGACTGGGAGGTGGCAATTTGAAGCCCGGGGGAAGCTCCCTAAAGGTGACTGTGAACAAACGAATAACCTCATTCCAAAAATCCTCAGGGAGATGGATTAGGACCGTCTTATCAAAATGATCCTTATCGGAAAATAGTCTATTAAGCATCTCGTGGTTATTACATACTTTGATGAGCAGGTACAATGCGCGACCAATGTGAGGCCCTGACACCCTAGAAAAATCTGCATTGTGCAAATAATGACTCATGAAACCCGCCACACTCGGCTCGAGCATTGAAACCAGGATCTCAATTTTTTCGTAAGGATCGTCGACCTTAATGTCTGCTTTATTCTTTTCGGTGTGCAGAAAAAGTCGAGCTAGCTGCTCCGCTGCATTCGTCAAATTCCTTGCTTGGACTGGAATGCCGGGTGCAGAGACTGCGATGTTTATATATGTTTCGGCAGATGTGGAGAGAAGATGATAAATATTGGTGGCCGCAAGGCTGTTCAGTTTTTTCTGCTCTACTTCAGCCTCCTTGAGGCGACTTCTCAGTTTGCGTAATGCTGATGGTAGTCCTCGATTCTGATACCATAATCCCAGCCCTGAGATGGATAGAGCAAAGGCTACAAATATCGCCGTTATAGCGATAATCTTATCGACGGATGAATCGTAGTGGCTACTGATCCGATTGAGATAGTCGTACATATAATAGACAGTGTCTCTGATGATGACAGTGTCTCTAATTGGATCTGGAAGGTCACTCATAATGCATCTGACATGAAAGTGATTATGGCACTCAAGCGCCTAGAAGGGCCGATGTCTGCTAGCATGATGCTGGTGATTCAACTGGTCGCAGTTCAATTGCAGAGGACCAATGCACTCCGGCAATAGGGGATAGACTTGTCTGATTCGTGCAAGTTTACCGATCTCACACCCCAAAACAAAGCCCACCCGTTTCCGAGTGGGCTTTCCTGTGCTGCCCCTCACGCCGCCTGATCTCGCTGATCTGCCGATCGCCTTCGTCGGAGACCTTCAGAGTCGAAGTCCTTCAGTCTCGGCCTGATCGATGGTCGTCGGTTCGCACGCCACCGACCGAGCTTCGTGAGCGACTCGGCGTAGTTCTGTGCGAGAGTGGACTCGTCGTTCTTCACTTTCGGTGTGTCCTCGACAGACAGCACCTGGGCTTCCTCGACCGGCTCGGGTGCAGGGAGTTCCTTCATGACGAGCGTGGTCTCGATCTCCATCTTGGGTGCAGTGAGCTGTGCCGCATCGGCGGGGGGAAGCTGTTGCTGCGTGTTCGCGTTGACCACGCCCTTCACACCCGAGGAATACTCCCCACGCAGCTCCAGAGCGAGTTTCAGGGCCTCCAGACGGTCCTTCGATGTCCGGCCGTTCTTTGCCTCCCTGGTGATGATGTCTGCGATGTCCTCGTCTCTGAGGCCGGCGGAATCGAACAGATGCTTGTAGGTCATGGCGATGTAGTTGAAGAGGTTGGTCTTTTCGGTTTTGATCAGGTGCACGGATGCTTTGTAGGCCGTGGTCTTCGAGATGGTCTTGAAGGCCATCATGTACGCCTCGTGGGGTTCGAGTCCGCGAATGAGCCACAGGTACGCGAACTTCTTCTTCCGCTTGTTCATGTGCTTGCCGTACTTGTTCGTGTTCGGGTTCGCCATCGAGCTGATGCCGTGCTTCCACTTGATGTTGCGCTTCGTGACCCGGCACTCCGAGGACGAGAGCCCGTCGCGCTTGCGGACATAGTAGGGGTGTGACCCGAAACAGGTCTTGATCGCGATGGTGACCTGCCCGCGCCGGTTGACGAGCCGCGTGCGTTTGAGGCACTGGGCCACATGCCCGTCGGTGGTCAGGAACCAGTCTCCCGCCTCTGATTCCCACCACTTCATCACGACCGGTATGTCCGGTCCGAAGTGCGCGCGGAAGGTCGCGAGGTTGTCGAAGATCCGGTGTATGCCCCGATGCGGGCCGAAGTACACGGGCCGGGTGTCGGTCCCGGGAATGAACGCCCCGCCCATGTCAGTTAACGCCTCCCAGCCCGAGCGTCCCTGCCGCCCCGATGGCAGCGAGTGCCTCGTCGATGTCCTTCACGACCGTGACCTGCCCGTTCCAGATCGCATGCCACCGAGTCTCGTCCTCTGTCAGTCGGCGACCGGATGGTGGCTTGCGGAAGTCTTTTATTTCCAGTAAATAGTTGTTTCCACGGAACCCAACAATGAGGTCTGGACATCCCTTACCGACCGTGTGCAGCGTCTGCACGGTCGCGCCTGCGCTGCGCAGTGCCCGGACGATCTCAGCTTGGTTTCCATCAGTACGTTTGGCCATTGAATCTCCTGAATGTGATGATCGCAACAGTAACAAGATACGTGCTACCACACGGCGTGGTCGGCGTACTTTGTCGACCTCGCGCACCCACATGTCCCACTACTTTCAGGAGTCATGATCGCGTTCGACTATTCCCAGCTCCCCCTCGGAGAACGCAGATACCTCTGTCGCCGAAGGTTGCTTATGATCTTGGACGGCGAATGGGTTGACATAAAAGAACTTGAGCCGGTGTATCTCAAATACCATCGGAAAGGACGCTACCCAAGCGAGACCCACAGAAGGTTCTCGATGTTCCTTCTCGCGATGGAGGACCGAAAGCTCATCATGTGCAAGACCCTCGGGAATTCGGACATCGTCACACACGTTCGGAAGGTCAAGCACCCACCCGGCATCACACGGTGGCGGCCACGCCGGATGCCACGTTCAGATGAATCGGACCTGTGAAAAAAAGAGCCCCTGCGGGGGCTCTCTTTGTCTCATGGGTCGTATTCCACACCAGGGACACGTTCTCGAACATAGGCCTCCCATTCAGGAGAATAGATGCCAGAGTTCGTTTCAGCCATCAAGTACAACTCATCCTCAAGGAGCTTATCGAATTCCTCCTGTGTCAGGCTATCACGGACATCCTCGTACGTTACCCCGCGTCTCTGTGCTTCAGCCTCAATCACGGTTTCGACTAGGAACCTGTAACCCAGCCTGAATATATGATACGAAAGATCGTAGGGCCTGTTCGGCCACTCGCCAGAAATATTCCAGTCCTTCCATTTTTGCATGAACGCACTCCTATTGAGGTCGTGAACATACGATGACTCAGCCGCATGTATCAAGCGAAGATGTGCACGCATGCTGAGAAGTTCAAGGGTCAATCAGTTGGGCGGGAGTGCGTCACGTTCCCATTTGTCGAGCAGGGCCTCGAACAAGCGCGCGATTCCATCGGTGAGGAACTGCTGGTCCTCGGGCGGGAGAATGCCCTCCGGGTCGATGAGATGGATCTGTTCGTTCTCGACGATGATCTCGAAAGTAAGTCGCCAGTCCTGGCCGTCCATGTATCCTCCGTGAATGTTCGAGGGTAAGATGGCGATCAGGGACGGGAAGAAGTATCAGGATCCAGTCGAAAAGCAGAACGGTCCGATCCTGAATAGGGCGAGGATTGTGATGAGTATGATCCCGACGCTATAGCCGAGTAATCTGTGAGGAGGCAAATGAGACTAAGCAGGATAGGGGCGGATTAAAAAAAATACTTGCATATGCGTAGTGAAGTGATTATCTTCCACCGAACCGTCGTTATTAAACCGTAATATCAGATGCAGCATGACCAATCTGAACACCCTTATCGGCTTCAGTGACTCAACTGTTGATTACGAAGCGATCCACGAGAAGCATCCCTGGATTCGCAGACAGAAGATGAAGTGCATTTTAAGCCCAGATTCAGATGGCCTCCTGTGCGGTCTGTTCATGTCGCACTACTATGACTGGGAGATCGTAGGGTACTACGATGGCAAGGTGCTGTTACTTCAAGACGGTGTTTCCACGCACGATGAGAACTGCGTTTTTCTAGACGTGGAAATATACCGTGAACATGTTAAGAGTATTGGGCACCACATGGTTTTGTTAAACAAGAGGCATACCCCTGCTGACTGGAATGTACGCTACCGCCAGTGTATTCAGTTGAATAATCTTCGGGGGTATGATAAAGCTAGAGATTTCCGATTAAAGTACCCATTGGCGACGATTCACTTCCTTCTTGGGCTGGTGGGGCATGTGCGCAAGATTAACATTTCGACATCGGCTATTGCTCCCCTGTTTTTCGCGGATGGAGTGTTTAATATACTTTATGGATATCCGGAGAACGTGCTCCAGTGGCTAAGATATCTAGGCATTCATAATGATAGTAGCTGCCTGCGGCAGGTCTTCATGCATGATCATTTTACCGTATATGAGCAGATGGAGGTGATGGATCGTTTTTTTAGAGATCGAGACCGTCTTAATGTCAAAGGCGAAAGGGGCGATAAGTTCGTCATCTCCACATCGGATTCTCAGTTCGTGAATGTGATCCAAGGGGTCGATGGTTTGTTTGCGGTGACTAATAATGCATGGGCTAGGCTTGAAGGTTTTTTAGATATTCTATCTGGCACTACAGGATGGACCTACGACGCAAGTAAGTGGAATTCAAAAAACATGCGGGGATATCGATTCCACAAGAGCAACTTCATCGCGGAAGATCGTTCCATGACAATACAGAATTACAATGCATTTATAAATAAAAGCCCACTTTCGTGGGCCATAACATCGAACGATAATCTCGAATTCACTCTTGAGTATCCTGATCAGCTTCCGTGAATAAATCAGGTGCGTACACAGTCTGATCTATTCTTTGCAGTGCTATTTCGCAGTACTCGTGACTAATGTCAAATCCAAGGAAATGACGATTGAGCATTTTTGCGGAAACAGCGGTTGAGCCGCTGCCCATGAATGGATCAAGCACTATCCCTCCAGGCGGGCAGAAGCAGTTAATGAAATCATAAGGTATTTTGTCTGGGAAGGGAGCGGGGTGTTTGCGTTTCAGGGGGTTTTTATCGCCGGCCATCAAGTAATTCCAGACGGTCCCGCGACACTTCATTGCATTGATTGGTCTCGTTACCGTTGCTGTAGTGATCCCGTTGGTCCTTCTGTTGCCACTGCCGGACATCACTTTCCCGCCGTGTTTAGAAGGGATTTTGAGGGGCTCTTTGTTGAAGTACTGAGGACGTGCCCCTTTTAGAAAAATAGGCATGTATTCGTGGTCGACTCGAAAGCGCTCCTTCCACCAGGCGCCTTCAGTTCCGTGCTTTCGATAAATTACGGTCTCAAAGAGCCTGAACCCAACATTGTCCGTCCAATCCAATATTGTGCGGAAGGACGTGAGCGATTTGGCGAAATTCTTCGTTTGATCCTGAATGACCATAACGGCAATGCCGCCTTCCTTCAGCACTCGTAAAACCTCAATACCGGTAGCATGCAAATCAAAGGTAAAGCCGTTGTATGTCCGGAGGGCATCATAAGGGGGTGATGTTACAACTAGGTCAATGGATGCATCAGGGAGCAGTTGCATGCCAGCAACACAGTCCATCTCCTGGATGCTGTCAAGAGCGAATGGCCCGATCAAGGTCGGTTTCTCTTTCACGTGAATCTCCTTGAATTGCGACTTACAGTCGAAAATAGTGTTTCAAAATACGGAATCGTGCTGCAGTATGCCAGAATGCTCATAGCCATTGCTCCTCGGTGAAAGAGAGACAGCCATTGTCAGGCATGAGGATGAGATGATCGATGAACTGCAGACACATGAGCTTGGTGGCATCACGAACCATGCGTGTGACCACGTGATCCTCCTTGCTCGGCTCACGCACGCCCGAGGGATGATTGTGCGCGAGGATGATCCCTGATGCGTTCGAGAGCAGGGCAGGCTGCAGCACGAGCCGGACATCCACGGCCGTGGAGTCTATGCCGCCCGCACTGACCAGGTACGTGCCGAGCACGCGGCCGGCGTTGTTGAGGTAGAGGGCATGCATCTCCTCCCTGTGCTCGATGCCCGTGAAGAGTGGGCGCAGGATCGCCTCGGCATCATGGTGATCGCGCACGTACTGGTACGGCCGCGTTGTGCCCTCATACACCAGATGCAATCGAGGAAGCCCCTCGTATGACACGGGGGGCTTGTTGTGCTTCCTCATGATGTGGCCTCCACAGGGAGAGGAGGCAATGACTCGTAGGCGCGTTTCTGGCGCTCCTGGTGCGCGATCTCGTTGACGAACCTGCCGAACTCGGCATCGAGGTGCTCGACGAGCAGGCAGCAGGAGTATGAGCCGTCACATGCGAGATCGTATGCGCGCTCGTGATTCTCGATGGCGACGGCCTGCATGATGTCGTTGAACGTCTTCTCCACGCGCTGAATGAACGCACGCATCGAAGTGTAGTCTATGTCGCGTCCGGTGCTCTCAGGCATCGGGACGTCCTTGAAGATCTCGACCATGAGTGGCCTCCTGAATGTGCTGTGGGACAAAGGTGTGGTAGTTGTCGGCCTGCATCTCGGCGACGAGGCACTGCCGTGTGCGCACGTAGGCCGCGTTCTCCTCGTCATAATCGAGGTACTCGTCAGACAGGACGCAGTAGTCGGGATGCAGCCATTCGCATGAGCTGTGGCAGCAGGTGCGTACCTCGTCATGAACCACGATGCTGAACTCGGGCATGACGGTGATGGGATTCGGCATGTCAGGCCTCCACCCCTTCGTGATTGGTGAGCTTCATTCCAGGCGTCACCGCCACGAACATCGGGATGATGCGGTAGTCATCCGCGCCATCTCGTGTGATGTTCACAATCGCCGCGGTCGGCTCATCATTCAGGAAACAGGAGAAAAGCGCCATCCCCTGTGAATCGCCGCTCACAAGCGCATCGAATGCCGTCTTGTGCCACGGTCTGATGTTCGTACCGTCCATACATTCTCCATGAAAAAGGCCCGTGAGGGCCGTGTGAGACATACATTGACTCCCAAAGGGGATGCCCCGGCAAGGCCGTGGCCCTACCGAGGCATCTCCCGATGGGGAGGGATCTCCCAACTCCCTTCCCCCGAGACGTCCGGAGCGATCAGAGCGCGATCTCCTCCTCCGATGTCACGGCCACGGCCGCCGGTGCCGCGTTCTCGCCGGTCTTGATGGTCACGACGAGGCTGCGGTCCGAGGCATGGCGGTTGATGTATCCCGTCTGCCCGTCAACGGTCCGAACGTCCGTCGCGGGGATCCAGAGCTTGTCGTCCAGTGCGATCTTCTCGCAGTACGCATCGATCGTGGCCTGCGTGGTCTTCTTCAGTCCCTGCATCCGGAGATGCTGCTTGGCCTGTGCGACCAGGTCCGCGTGCATGACCTCGATCCGCTCTTCGGGATCGATCTCGATGCGATAGTTCTGGCGGGCAGAACCGTTGCGTGTGCCCCATGCCTCCCCAATCGGGGTTGCCTTGAATTCCACGCCAGAGATGAGGATCGTCGTCGTCATGATGAACTCCATGCATAATTGGTGATATGGATGTGAGGCACCTTGCCTATCCAAATCCCTTCCCCCGAAACGTCATTCAACGCACCTGCACCCCACGCAACCCCGACCCTCCAACCCAACCTGCCTGCACGAGATTGGCCCGTACGGAAAGACTGTGCCTTAACCCGATATGACCAGCATGTGTCGCTGAAGAGGATCAGGACGTGTGCAGGCAGCGTGATGAGACTGATGGGAACGGACGGAGTGGAGGGAATCACGCCCCAGTCAGGACGTCATCTCTATGATGTATGTGAGCGAGTGAGAGCGGGGAGAGTCGCACGTCCGGTCCCTTCGGGTGTGACTTGGTCCCGTGGGGAGGGGGGACTGGTGCGCGGTCATGTGGGTGAGAGGAAAAAGCATGCTTTCCCGGTCAGCACGTGGGGCTGGCAGACGTCCCCCCCTCCCCCTTGAAGGAGCCGGGCGTCCGGGAAATACGGTCACCCTCTCACATTGCGTAGTATCTGAAATATAAAGGACCTACGGGTCCGCTGTTCGGGTGATTTTCAGGGGATTTTGGGCGGGTAGGGACTACACACGGGGACTACAGGGGCGTGATATGGCGTTTTTGGAGCGTGAGAAGCGAGTCTCATCTGACTACGGATCAGAAGGTTCGGGGTTCGAGTCCCTGCGGGCGCGCAAGAAAACGGCGAAAATCGAAAGGTTTTCGCCGTTTTTCGTTTCACCCCGCGAGTCGCCCGGAGCCATTTCGATGCATTTTGGCCCCTGTTGAGGCACCGTTTCCACAAAAAACACCACAAACTCCAACGGCCTGCGCGATGCCCCTGACCTGCTCGGTCAGGTGTTGCGGTTGCACGTGCGTGTAAATCATTGTCGTGGCAATATCCGCGTGGGCCGAAGGTGGCCTCCCGGAGATCGTGGCCGCAGCCGCACCCGATGCCCGGCTCATGGGCGGGGACTCCTGCGAGTTCACGTTCCACAACGTGCCGATCCGGCCAAGCGAGGACCTGGTCACGCTCGCCGAGATCATCGCTGCGCACCGGCCGGAGGACCGCATCTGGAACATCCGCTACTGGGTCTCGGGCGACAGCGCACCGGAGACGTTCTCGACGCGGCCGCAGTTCT